>NZ_QUAL01000005.1 GCF_003579925.1 Jiangella rhizosphaerae
AGCCCGAGGCCCAGCGACAGCACGCCGGCCAGCGCCGGCGCCCACCACGGCGTGTGCGGCGCGGCCGGCGGCGCCGCGGGCGACGCGGCGGTCACGGAATCGGTCACCCTTCGATCATCCTCGCGTGCGCCGGATCCGCCCAGCGCGCGCCATGATCGTCAGCGAATGTTCAGAATCGGACGCGCCGTCCGCCGGGGTGGTGGGGTGGGCTCCCCGTCCCCCTGCTGCCCTATTCTCTTGCCGCGCAACCGCGCCTCAAGTCCGCGCGCGTCGTGGCTGAGCTTCGCCGTGGTCGGGGCGCTTGGACTTGACCCGCGGTTGCGCGGCTAAGAACGGGCAGCTATCAGGGGGACGGGGAGGATGTGGGCACGCCTCGGCGCTGGCGTGCCCGTTTCGCCCCGTTTGTCGGGCCGTGGACAGCGATGATCATCGGCGATCGCCTACATCACGAGGATTGTCTGAGCATCAACACCCCTACAGCCGTGGTGATGCTGGGGTAATCCTCGTGATGGCTCCGGAATCACGGTGAAATCTCACCACGTGGACGCTCTACGATACCAACGCCACCCAAGAAACCGGCCGAACGCCTGGCCCGTCGCCACACTCCCCCCGTCCCCCTGATAGCTGCCCGTTCTTAGCCGCGGGCGCGCGGGTCAAGTCCAAGCGCCCCAACCACAGCGAAGCCCGACCACAACGCGCGCGGACTTGAGGCGCGCGCCCGCGGCCAAGACAATCGGGCAGCAGGGGGACGGCCCAACGCGACAATCGGGCAGCAGGGGGACGGCCCAACGCCACCAGACCGAGCGACCGTCAGGCCCCGGGCAGCGCGGCGAGGTGCGGGGCGATCGCCCGGAAGGCNCGGCCCAACGCCACCAGACCGAGCGACCGTCAGGCCCCGGGCAGCGCGGCGAGGTGCGGGGCGATCGCCCGGAAGGCCCGGCCGCGGTGCGAGATCGCGTCCTTCTCGTCCGGCGACAGTTCCGCGGTCGTGAGCGCGGACCCGTCCGGCACGAAGATCGGGTCGTAGCCGAAGCCGTTGGTCCCCCGCGGCGCGCGTACGACGACGCCGTCGACCCGGCCCTCCTCGGTCCAGGCGGTGCCGTCGGGCAGCGCCAGTGCGGCGACGCAGACGAACGCGGCCTGGCGGTGGTCGTCCGGCACGCTGGTCAGCTGCGCGAGCACCAGCCGCAGGTTGGCGCCGTCGTCACCGTGGACGCCGGCCCAGCGCGCCGAGAAGACCCCCGGCATCCCGCCGAGCGCGTCGATGGCCAGGCCGGAGTCGTCGGCGAGCGCCGGCAGCCCGGTGGCCGCCGCTACCGCACGAGCCTTGAGCAGCGCGTTCTCGGCGAAGGTCAGGCCGGTCTCCTCGACGTCGTCGACGCCGGGGAACTCGGTGACGGCGACGAGGTCGACCGGGACCCCGGCTCCGGCGAGGATGCGGGAGATCTCGGGGACCTTGTGAGCGTTGCGGGTGGCGAGGACGACCTTGGGCACCGAGGTCATCCCACCAGCGCCGCGTTCTGCAGGTCGGTCAGCTCCTTGCAGCCGGCGCCGGCCAGGGCGAGCAGGGAGTCGAGCTCCTGGCGGTCGAACGGGGCGCCCTCGGCGGTCCCCTGCACCTCGATGAACCGGCCGTCGCCGGTCATGACGACGTTCATGTCCGTCTCGGCGCGCACGTCCTCCTCGTAGCAGAGGTCGAGCAGCGGCACGCCGTCGACGACGCCCACCGAGATGGCCGAGACGGAGTCCGTCAGCACCTTCTCGGACGCCAGCAGCTTCTGCGCCCGCATCCACTCGACGGCGTCGTGCAGCGCGAGGTAGGCGCCGGTGATGGCCGCCGTGCGGGTGCCGCCGTCGGCCTGGAGCACGTCGCAGTCGATGACCAGGGTGTTCTCGCCCAGCGCCGCGGTGTCGATGATGCCGCGCAGCGACCGGCCGATGAGCCGGGAGATCTCGTGCGTGCGCCCGCCGATGCGCCCCTTCACCGACTCGCGGTCGGAGCGGGTGTTCGTCGACCGCGGCAGCATGGCGTACTCCGCCGTCACCCAGCCCAGGCCCGAACCCTTGCGCCAGCGCGGCACGCCCTCGGTGACCGACGCGGCGCACAGCACGCGGGTCTTGCCGAACTCGACGAGCACCGAGCCCTCGGCGTGGTCGAGCCAGCCCCGGGTGAGCCGGACGGTGCGGAGCTGATCGGCGCTGCGGCCGTCGATGCGGGTGGTCATGCGCCCAAGCTATCGCCTACCGGCCGCGTGCAGCGCCGACCCCCGGCGAACAACCCGAATCGCCTGCGTACCGGCCGGTGTCCCGGCTACGTTCGGGACCATGCAGCGCAGGGCGGCGCCGAAGCACCGCCGGGCGTCCGGGTCGCGGCCGTCCGGCCGCCGCATCGCGCTCGTCGCCGCCGGAGTGGCCGGCGAGCTGCTGCTCACCGCCGGCGTGCTCGCGCTGCTGTTCGTCGTCTACACGTTCTGGGGCACCGGCCTGCAGACGGCGGCCGCCCAGGACGACCTGCGCGACGAGTTCGAGCAGCACCTGCTCAGCCGCGCCGAGGAACCGGCCGGCCCCGAGACCGGCGGCGACGACGAGGCCGTCGCCGAGCCCGCGCCGCTCGAGCTGGGCGACGCCTACGGGATCCTGCGCATCCCGCGCTTCGGCGAGAACTGGGAGCGGATCATCGTCGAGGGCACCGACCCCGACGACCTCGAGAACGGCCCCGGCCACTACGCCGACAGCGCGGACCCCGGCCGGCTCGGCAACTTCGCCGTCGCCGCCCACCGGTCCGGCCACGGCGAGCCGTTCGCCCGGTTCGCGGAGCTGCGCGAGGGCGACATCATCGAGGTCGAGACGATCGACGGCGTGTTCCGGTACGAGCTCGACGACGCCCCCGACGGCGACAGCGACGGCAACGTCATCGAGGCGACCGAGCTGTGGGTCGTCGACCCCGTGCCCGGCGAGCCCGCCGGCACCGAGCCCGACGAGGCGCGGCTGACGCTGACGACGTGCTGGCCGCGGTGGGGCTCGGAGAAGCGGATGTACGCCACCGGCGTCCTGGTCGACGAGCGGCCGCGCGACACCGCCGCCGGCTGACGGCGGCCTCCCGAAGGGGCGATCGGGGGCGATCGCGGGCACTTCGGGGTTCGGTTCGGTTCGCCGGGTTGCCGCGTTGGCCCGTCCCCCTGCTGCCCGATTGTCTTGGCCGCGGGCGCGCGCCTCAAGTCCGCGCGCGTTGTGGTCGGGCTTTTGCTGTGGTTGGGGCGCTTGGACTTGACCCGCGCGCCCGCGGCTAAGAACGGGCAGCTATCAGGGGACGGGGGGAGTGTGGCGACGGCTTGCCCGGGGCGTTGGCCGGTTTCGGTGTGAGTTTGGTGTCGTGGGGCGTCCGCCTGGTGAGATTTCACCGTGATTCGGGAGCCATCACGAGGATTACCCCAGCATCACCACGGCTGTAGGGGTGTTGATGCTCACGAAATCCTCGTGATGTAGACGATCGCCGATGATCATCGCCGTCCACGACCCGACAAAACACGCGAAACGGGCATGACAACGCCGAGGCGTGCCCACATCCTCCCCGTCCCCCTGATAGCTGCCCGTTCTTGGCCGCGGAACCGCGGGTCAAGTCCAAGCGCCCCGACCACGGCGAAGCTCAGCCACGACGCGCGCGGACTTGAGGCGCGGTTGCGCGGCAAGAGAATGGGGCAGCAGGGGGACGGCCAACGTCCCTCAGTACAACATCAGCGGGTAGACCTCGAACACCGACGCGTACTGGACGCCGAGCCGGGTGCCGGCCTGGCGGGCGAACATGCCGAGGAAGTCGGCCGGCTCGGGGTGCCCGGGCAGCGCGCCGAGGTAGCCGGCGTGCGCCTCCAGCGATCGGACGCCCAGGTCGAACGTCTCGGTGATGTCGGCGCCGTGCCTGGCGTCCGGGGAGCCGGCCGCCCAGATGGCCCGCACCTTGTTCCACGGCTCCAGGCCTTCGTCGAGCAGCTCGGTGAACACCCACCGGTTGCCGGCGTCGCGGGCGCCGTCGAGCACGGCCTTGCCGACGGCGATGTGGTCGGCCTGGTTGAGGATCACGCCGCCGAACGTCTCGTGGAAGTTGCCGGTGATGACGATGTCCGGGCGGTGCCGGCGGATGACCCGGGCGACGTCGCGGCGCAGCGGCAGGCCGTACTCGACGACGCCGTCGGGATAGCCGAGGAACTCGACCTCGTCGACGCCCACGACGGCGGCGGCGTCGCGCTCCTCCTTCTCGCGCAGCGGGCCGGTCTGCTCCGGCGGCATGGAGTCGATGCCGGCCTCGCCGCTGGTGACCATGCAGTACACGACGCGCTTGCCCTGCCCGGTCCACCGCGCGATGGCCGCGGCGGCGCCGTACTCGACGTCGTCGGGGTGGGCGGCGATGACCAGCGCCCGCTCCCAGTCCTCGGGCAGCGGCTCGAGCGGCGTCGTCGGCATCGGGAACGGCGGCTCCGGCAACGGCTCCGTCACCGGCTCCTCGGGCGCGACCTCGTGCTCCGTCATCAGACCTCCCAGTGACCCCCAGGCACGGCGAGCTCCACCGGGCCGTCGTAGACCGCGCTCGCGTGCTCGGCCGCGCGCTGCGGATCGCCCCATGGTGGCACGTGCGTGACGACGAGTCGACGGGCTCCCGCGGCCGCGGCGTGCTCACCGGCCTCGCGCCCGGTCAGATGGATGCCGGGCGGGTTGTCCTCACCGTCGGCATAGGCGGCCTCGCACAGGAACAGGTCGGCGTCGCGGGCCAGCTCGACCAGCACGGGCGTGGCCGCGGTGTCGCCGGAGTACACCAGCGACCGGCCCCCGTGCTCGACCCTGATCGCGTACGCGGGGACCGGGTGCTCGACCCGCGCCACCCGCACCGTCAGCGATCCGACGGCGAACCCGCCGGCCGGCGCGTCGGAGTGGCGGCGGAAGTCGAACTCGCCGGACAGCCCGGGATCGGGCTCCTTGCCGTACGCCGCGGCCATCCGCTCGGCGGCGTCGTCCGGCCCGTACACCGGGATGCGCCGCTGCGACGGCACCCCGTAGCGCAGCGCGACGTACAGCCCGCACAGGTCCATGCAGTGGTCCGGGTGCAGGTGACTGAGCACGACGGCGTCCAGGTCGGCCAGCCCGCTCACGCCGACGTGCTGCTGCAGCGGGCCGAGCGCGCCGTTGCCGAGGTCGAGCACCAGGCGGACGCCGTCGGCCTCGACCAGGTAGCCGGAGGCGGGCGAACCGGGTCCGGGCATCGAGCCGGAGCAGCCGAGGACGGTGAGTCTCAAGACCCGACCGCCAGGTTGCGGCCGACGACCGGCAGCTCCGACGTCTCCTCGACCGACGCGATCTCCGGGCCGAGGAAGCGGCGGCCCAGCTCGCGGAACGGCCGGGCGTCGCCGGTGGAGCGGAACTGGTGCCGCGGCGGCGGCAGCGTGTCGTCGCGCATGAGCCGGTAGTCGACGAGCGTGCGGTAGACGTCCTTGGCGGTCTCCTCGGCGCTGCTGACCAGCGTGACCGCCTCGCCCATGACGTACGAGACGACGCCGGTGAGCAGCGGGTAGTGGGTGCAGCCGAGAACGAGGGTGTCGACGCCGGCGGCCCGGACCGGCTCGAGGTACTCGCGGGCGACGGACTCCAGCTCCGGTCCGTGGGTGATGCCGGCCTCGACGAACTCGACGAACCGCGGGCAGGCCTGCGTGGTGATGCGCAGCTGCGGCGCCGCGGCGAAGGAGTCCTCGTAGGCGCGCGACGTGACGGTGGCGCGGGTGGCGATGACCCCGACGTGGCCGTTGCGGGTGGCGGCGACGGCCCGGCGCACGGCCGGCTGGATGACCTCGACGACGGGGATGTCGTAGCGCTCGCGGGCGTCGCGCAGCACCGCGCTGCTGGCCGAGTTGCATGCGATGACCAGCATCTTCACGCCCTCGGCAACGAGGGTGTCCATGACGTCGAGGGCGAACTCGCGCACCTGCGCGATGGGCCGCGGTCCGTACGGGCCGCGCGCGGTGTCGCCGACGTACAGGACGGGCTCGTGCGGGAGCTGGTCGAGCACGGCGCGGGCGACCGTCAGACCGCCCACTCCGCTGTCGAAGATCCCGATCGGTGCGTCGTTCATCGTCGCAAGAGCGTACGCCGACCGGCGGACTGTGGAGCCCGGACGTGGCGAACGCCACGCCGCCGCTCTAGGCCGAGGCGCGGCGGTAGTCGAGGACCACGTGACCGCTGCCGAACGACTGCACGTCGGTGAGCTCGAACGCCGTCGGCGCGAACCCGGTCGTGAACAGCGGCACGCCGGCCCCGGCGACGACCGGGTACTGCTTGACCACCAGGCGGTCGATCTCCGGCAGCACCGCGCCGGCCAGCGCGGCGCCGCCGGCGAGGTAGACGTCCAGCGGCGAGTCCTCGGCCTTGAGCCGGCGCACGAGCTCCAGCGGGTCGCCGTCGACGACCTCAACGGCGGGGTCGTGCACATCCGTCAGCGTGCTGGAGACGACGTACTGCCGCAGGTGGGCGTACGGGCTGGTGATGCCGACGTCGAGCGCGGGCTGGTAGGTGCGCCGGCCCATGACGATGGTGTCGAACCGCGAGTTCGGGACGTCGTCGACGCGGGCGAGCTTCCGGGCGTGCGTCGGCAGGGCATCACCGAACTCGGTGAACATCCAGGTCGAGTACTCCTCGGGCACCGGGTAGAAGTCGACCTCGTCGTTCGGGCCGGCGATGAACCCGTCGATGGACTGGCCGATGTAGTAGACCAACTGGCGCATCAGAGCACCGTACGTCAGGCCCAGAGCTGGCCGTCGAGCCGGTCCTCCGCCTCGTCGACGGTGCCCTCGTAGGCGCCGGTCGAGAGGTACTTCCAGCCGCCGTCGGCGACGATGAACGCGATGTCGGCGCGGCGGCCGCCGGCGACCGCCTTCTTCGCGATGCCGAGGGCGGCGTGCAGGACCGCGCCGGTCGAGATGCCGGCGAAGATGCCCTCCAGCTCCAGCAGCTGCCGGGTCCGCTGGACGGCGTCGCGCGGGCCGACCGAGAACCGCGACGTCAGCACCGACTCGTCGTACAGTTCGGGCACGAACCCCTCGTCGAGGTTGCGCAGCCCGTAGACCAGCTCGCCGTACCGCGGCTCGGCCGCGACGATCTGCACGTCGGGCAGCTTCTCGCGCAGGTAGCGGCCGACGCCCATGAGCGTCCCCGTCGTGCCCAGGCCGGCGACGAAGTGGGTGATCTCGGGCAGGTCCTCCAGCAGCTCCGGCCCGGTGGTCTCGTAGTGCGCGAGCGCGTTGCCGGGGTTGCCGTACTGGTAGAGCATGACCCAGCTGGGGTTCTCTTGCGCGAGCCGCTTCGCGACCCGCACCGCCTCGTTCGACCCGCCGGCCGCCGGCGAGGCGATGATCTGCGCACCCCACATGCGCAGCAGCTGGCGGCGCTCCTCGGAGGTGTTCTCGGGCATGACGCACACCATGCGGTAGCCCTTGAGCTTGGCCGCCATGGCCAGCGCGATGCCGGTGTTGCCCGACGTCGGCTCCAGCAGCGTCGCACCCGGGGTGAGCCGGCCGTCGGCCTCGGCGGCCTCGATCATCCGCAGCGCCGGGCGGTCCTTCACCGAGCCCGTCGGGTTGCGGTCCTCCAGCTTCGCCCACAGCCGCACCTCGGGCGACGGCGACAGCCGCGGCAACCCGACCAGCGGCGTCCGGCCGAGGGAGTCGAGGAGGGAGTCGTAGCGCATCGGCCCGCGGCCGGTCAGCGTGCGGCGGGCGCGCCGCCGGCGACGGCCGGGAGGACGGTGACGCAGTCGCCGTCGGACAGCGTGGCCTTCTCCGCACCGAGGAACCGGACGTCCTCGTCGTTGACGTAGACGTTCACGAACCGGCGCAGCGACCCGTTCTCGACCAGCCGGTCGCGCAGCCCCGGGTGCCGCGTCTCGAGGTCGTCGATGAGGGCCGCCAGCGTGTCGCCGGTGCCCTCGACGGTCTTCGCGCCACCGGTGTACTGGCGCAGGATCGTGGGGATGCGGACCTCGACGGCCATCGGACGGCTCCTGTGGACTGGTTCGGTTCGGCTGGTTCGGGTGTCACTCACCGCAACGGTGGTGCCGGGTCCCATCATTCCCCATCGATGACCTGGACCTCTTCCTCGGTCACCTCGCCGTCCACGATCCGGAACGAACGGAACTCGTGCGTGTCGTCGTCGCGGGTCGAGACCAGGACGTAGTGCGCGCCCGGCTCGTTCGCGTAGGCGATGTCCGTGCGCGACGGGTAGGCCTCGGTCGCCGTGTGCGAGTGGTAGATGACGACCGGCTCCTCGTCGTTGTCGTCCATCTCGCGGTAGAGGCGCAGCAGGTCCATCGAGTCGAACTCGTAGAACGTGGGCGACCGGGCCGCGTTGAGCATCGGGATGAACCGCTCCGGCCGGTCGCTGCCGGCCGGGCCGGCGATGACGCCGCACGCCTCGTCCGGGTGGTCCTTGCGGGCATGCTCCACGATGGCGTCGACGAGGTCACGGCGGATGGTCAGCACGGTAGTCAGGATACGGAGGCTCGGGTCCTGGGTCTGAGGCGCGTCACACCCAGGACGCCGGCGGGGACTAGTCCAGGGCGGACGAGAGGGTGCGGACCAGCGTCTCCTGGACCCAGCCGAGCCAGTCGTACACGTCGTGCACGTGGCGCCGGGGGTCGTTCTCGTCCAACGCCAGCCAGTCGTCCTCGTCGCCCTCGGTGACGCCGAGCCGGGTGCCCAGGGCCAGCCGCAGGTCGGTGAGCGTCCGCAGCCAGGCCTCGCTCTCGGCGGCGTCGAGCTCGATGCGGATCTTCTCGCGGCTCTTCGCCGGCAGCCCGGCGCCGTCGGCCGTGGCCAGCGAGGCGAGCACCGTCGCCGCCGTCGCGGCCTTGCGGTCGCGCAGGCCGCGCTCGGTGAAGCGGCGGAAGTCGGAGGCGGCCTCGGCGTCCTCGCGGTAGCCGTCGGGGAACAGCCGGAGCAGGACCGGGTCGGTCGGGCGGGACGGGGCCTCGTCGGCCAGGCCGAGCTCGGCCGCCCAGCCGTCGCCGGCGGAGGGGTCGGCGGGCTCGTCGCGCACCAGCTCCAGCAGCTGACCCACCAGTGAGCGCAGCAGCTCGACCTCGACGACGTGGAACGACGCGGCGACGACGCCCCCGCGGGCTCGACGGAACGCGGTGCTCAGACTCGGTCCCCCGCCTTCTGCAGCGTGGCCCACAGGCCGTACGAGTGCATGGCCTCGACGTCGCGCTCCATCTCTTCCCGCGTGCCGGAGGACACGACGGCCTTCCCCTTCTCGTGGACGTCGAGCATCAGCTTCTCGGCCTTGGTCTTCGGATACGCGAAGTATGCCTGAAAGACGTACGTCACGTAGGACATGAGGTTGACCGGGTCGTTCCACACGATGGTGACCCACGGAACGTCCGCCACCGGAACCTCGGCGGCCTCCGGGCGCTCGATCTCCACGGGTGCGGTCATCACGGCCCCCAATGGTGTCATCTTCCGGCCATCACCCCGCGCCGTCCTGCGCTGACATGCACAACCGTGCTCTGGACCCACGGTGTTCCCGCCGGTCCCCGACATCTCATCATCCACCCGACGCAACGCCTTCGCCAGTCTGCGCGGGATCCGGGCCATTCGTGACGCAGCCGCATAGTCTGGTGCTTGTGTCGGCTACGACGGCCCTGCTCACCGACCACTACGAGCTGACGATGCTCCAAGCGGCGCTGGCCCGGGGCACCGCCGGACGCCGCTCCGTGTTCGAGGTGTTCGCCAGACGCTTACCCGGCGGACGCCGTTACGGCGTCGTCGGCGGCACCGGCCGGCTGCTCGACGCGCTCGAGGAGTTCCGCTTCGACGACGACGCGCTCGGCTTCCTCGAGCGCAACGCCGTCGTCGACGCCCCGACGCTGGAGTGGCTGTCCACGTACCGGTTCACCGGCGACGTGTGGGGCTACGGCGAGGGCGAGGCGTACTTCCCGAACTCCCCGCTGCTCATCGTCGAGTCGTCGTTCGCCGAGGCGGTCGTGCTCGAGACGCTGGCGCTGTCCGTCCTCAACTTCGACTCCGCCGTCGCCACGGCCGCCTCGCGCATGACGACGGCCGCGGGCGACCGCCCGTGCATCGAGATGGGCTCGCGGCGCACCCACGAGCGGGCCGCCGTCGCCGCCGCGCGGGCCGCGTACATCGCCGGGTTCACCACCACCAGCAACCTCGAGGCCGGCCGCACGTACGGCGTCCCGACGACGGGCACCAGCGCCCACTCGTTCACGCTGCTGCACGATTCCGAGCGCGACGCGTTCACCGCACAGGTCGACTCCCTGGGCAAGGGCACGACGCTGCTGGTCGACACCTACGACGTCGAAGAGGCGGTCCGCCTGGGCGTCGAGATCGCCGGCCCTGAGCTGGGCGCCGTCCGGCTCGACTCCGGCGACCTGCTGCCGCAGGCCAAGGAGGTCCGCGCGCTGCTCGACTCCCTGGGCGCCCGCGACACCCGCATCGTCGTCACCAGCGACCTCGACGAGCACGCCATCGCCGCGCTCGCCGCCGCGCCGGTCGACGCGTACGGCGTCGGAACCCAACTGGTCACCGGCGCCGGCTCACCGACGGCGGGCATGGTCTACAAGCTCGTGGCCCGCGCCGACGACGACGGCACCATGGTGTCGGTCGAGAAGAAGAGCGCCGGCAAGGTCAGCCACGGCGGCCGCAAGTACGCGCTGCGCCGCCGCGACGCGCGCGGGGTCGCCGAGGCCGAGGTCATCGGCGTCGGCCGCGAGCCCGTCGACGACGGCGACGACCGGCCGCTGCTGATCCCGCTGGTCCGCGACGGCGAGATCGTCGGCCGCGAGCCCCTGGCCGCCGCCCGCCACCGCCACGAACGATCCCGCGCCGAGCTTCCCCCCACCGCGCTCAAGCTGTCGCGCGGTGAGCCCGCCATCCCCACCCGCTGGGAGGATCGCCCATGAAGCGCGCACTCATCGTCGTCGACGTCCAGAACGACTTCTGCGAGGGCGGCAGCCTCGCCGTCGCGGGCGGCGCCGACGTCGCGTTCGGCATCGCCGAGGTGCTCAAGCGCTGGACCGACGGCGAGCCGTGGGAGCGCCGCTACGACTACGTCGTCGCCACGCGCGACCACCACATCGACCCCGGCGGCCACTTCTCCGATCACCCCGACTACGTCGACAGCTGGCCGCCCCACTGCGTGGCCGGCACCGACGGCGTCGCGTTCCACCCGAACCTCGACCCGCAGCCGTTCGACGCGGTGTTCGACAAGGGCGAGTACCAGGCCGCCTACTCCGGCTTCGAGGGGACGTCGCACGACGGCGTCCCGCTGGCCGACTGGCTGCGCACTCACGAGGTCGGCGCCGTCGAGGTGGTCGGCATCGCGACCGACCACTGCGTCCGGGCGACCGCCCTCGACGCCGCCCGCAACGGCCTGCAGACGACGGTGCTGCTGAGCCTCACCGCCGGCGTGGCGGCGCAGACGACGGCGGCGGCGCTGGAGCAGCTGCGCGCGGCCGGCGTCCGGCTGGAGGGCGAGCCGATCGTCCGCTGATCAGGCGGTGCGCGCGGCGGCCGACGCCGAGGACGCCTCGCGGGCGTCCAGCAGCTCGTCCCAGTGCTGCGCGCCCCACTCGCACAGCGCCTCGATGACCGGCAGCATGCTGCGGCCGAGCGGCGTCAGCGCGTATTCGACGCTCCGCTCGGGGCCGGGCCGCTCGGTGCGCTCGACCAGGCCGTCGCGCTGCAGGTTCCGCAGCGACGTGGTCAGCGACTGGGCGCTGACGGAGCGCAGCGGCACCCGCAGCTCGGAGAAGCGGCGCGGGCCGTCCTCGAGGCAGCGGATGACCATGCCGGCCCACTTGTCGGAGAACCGCAGCGGCATGAGGGTCGACGGGCAGACGGGGTCGAACATGTCGGGATCGAGCTTCCTCGGCATGGGTCGAGCCTACTGACCTGCGTGGTCAGCCCGGGCTGACCAGGCGGTCGCCTAGCGTGCGCCGCATGAGGAGAATCGTGGTCTTCGGAGCCGGCGGACGGGCCGGGCGGGCGGTGCTGGCCGAGGCGGCCGGGCGGGGCTGGGACGTGACGGCGGTGGTGCGCGATCCCGCGCGGCACGCGGACCTGAGCGGCGGCGACGGCGCCCGCGTCACCCTGGCGGCCGGCGACGGGACCGACCCGGACGCCGTCGAACGGCTGGCCGCGGGTCACGACGCCGCCGTGCACGCCGCCGCCTCGCTCGCCGTCCCGGCCGGCGAGTTCTTCCCCGCCGCCGCGTCGGCGCTGCTCACCGGCCTGGCCGCCGCACGGGTGCCGCGACTGGTCGCCGTCGGGCTGGCGTCGCAGCTGCCGGACGTGACGGGGACGCCGCTGCTGGACACGCCGGGCTACCCGTCGGAGTACCGCGACTTCATGCTCGGCCACGGCGCCGGGCTGGACGTCTTCCGGAGGAACGCCGAGACGGCGATCGACTGGCTCGTCGTCGCGCCGGCCGGCGACTTCGACCACGGCGGCACGCCGGCCGGCGGGTACCGGTTCGTCCCCGGCTCCGTCGCCGCGCGCATCACGTATGCCGACCTCGCCGTGGCCGTCGCAGACGAGATCGAGCGGCCACGGCACCACCGGCTGCTCGTGGGGGTCGCGGCGCCTGGGTAGGGTCGTCAGACGTGACACCCGCCGTCTGGATGATCGCCGGCGCGCCGGGCGCCGGCAAGACCACCGTCGCCCGCAAGCTGGCCGCGCTCCTCGACCCCACGCCCGCGCTGCTGGACAAGGACACCGTCTACGCGCCGTTCGTGGTCGCGACGCTCGAGGCGAACGGGCGGCCGTTCGGCGAGCGCGAGGGCCCCTGGTACGACGAGCACATCAAGGTGCACGAGTACGCCGGCCTCGCCGACACCGCCGCGGAGATCCGGTCGGCCGGCTGCCCGGCGATCCTGGTCGCGCCGTTCACCGGCCAGATCCGCGACCTCGACGCCTGGGCCGCCTACGTCGACCGCCTCGGCGGCGACCCCGTGCACCTGCTGTGGGTGCGGTCGAACGGCGACACGCTGCGCGAGCGGATCATCGGCCGCGGCCACGACCGCGACGGCCAGAAGCTGGCCAACTTCGCCGAGTTCACCGCCGCCACGCTGCCCGACGTCCCGCCTCCGGCGCCGCACACCGAGATCGACAACCGCCGCGGCGCCCGGCCGCTGGACGAGCAACTGGCCGCGGTGCTCGCGGCGGCCTGACCTCCGCCCACCCCCACCTGTTGTTGATCTTGGTAGGGGGTGGCGGCGTCAGGGGAAGAGGCGCTCCAGCACCTGGGCGACGCCGTCCTCGTCGTTGGACGCGCAGCGGTGCGTGGCGGCGGCGACGGCGTCGGGGTGGGCGTTGCGGACGGCGTACGACGTGCCGGCCCAGGTGAGCATCGGGACGTCGTTGGGCATGTCGCCGAACGCCACGACGTCGTGGGCGTCGACGCCGAGGGAGCCGCAGAGCGCGGCCAGCGCCGACGCCTTCGAGACGCCGGCCCGGCTGACCTCCAGCACCGGCGCGTGCCCGGAGTACGTGGCCGCGGCCAGCGAGCCGACGACCGCCGCGGCCCGCTCGATGAACTCCGGCGCGTCCAGCTCCGGGTGCGTGACCACCAGCTTGGACACCGGCTCGGCCAGCAGCTCCTCCAGCTCGGCGACGACGGTGCCGTCGGGCGCCGGCCACGTGCCGCGGAAGGACGGCTCCTGGCCGAACGTCAGCCGGCGCTCGATGGCGAACGTCGCCCCCGGCACGCTGGCCCGGATGGCCCGGGCGACCTGCAGCGCGACGTCGCCGGGCAGGCCGTGTTCCTCGACCACCTCGCGCCGGCGCACGTCGTAGACGAGGGCGCCGTTGGCGCAGATGGCCAGTCCGTGCGACCCCACCTCCTCGGCCAGGACGTCGATCCAGCGCGGCGGCCGCCCGGACACGAAGACGACGGTCGCGCCGGCGTCCTCGGCGCGGGCGAGCGCCGCCCGGGTGCGCGGCGACACCGTCCCGTCGCTGCGCAGCAGGGTGCCGTCGAGATCGGTCGCGACGACCTTCACGGCAGCGTGAGCCCGGACTGGACGGCGAAGACGACCAGCTGGGCGCGGTCGCGGGCGTGCAGCTTCACCATCGCGCGGCTCACATGGGTGCGCACGGTGGCCGGGCTGACGACGAGCTCCGCGGCGATCTCGTCGTTGGACCGGCCGGTCGCGACCCAGGCGACGATCTCGCGCTCGCGCTCGGTGAGGCGGTCCAGCTCGGGGTGCGGCGCGCTGGCCGGCGCGTCGCGCCCGCTGAACTGCTCGATGACCCGGCGGGTGACCGACGGGGAGAGCAGGCTGGCGCCGTCGGCGACCACCCGGATGGCGTGCAGCAGCTCGTCGGGCGGCGAGTCCTTGAGCACGAACCCGCTGGCCCCGCCGCGCAGCGCCTCGAACACGTACTCGTCCAGCTCGAACGTGGTCAGCACGATGACCTTGACGCCGGACAGCTCGGGGTCGGACGTGATCTCGCGCAGCGCCGCCAGTCCGTCGAGTACCGGCATGCGGATGTCCATGAGCACGACGTCGGGCTTGGTCCGCCGGACGAGCTCCAGCCCTTCGCGGCCGTCAGCGGCCTCGCCGGCCAGCTCGGTGTCGTCCTCGGTCTCCAGCAGGGTCGTCAGGCCCATCCGGACCAGCGCCTGGTCGTCGACCACCGCCACACGAATCACGCCGTCGCTCATGACGTCGATCCTGACATGTCCGCCTCGCGGTCAGCGTGGGCGAGGGGCAGGCGGGCGTGGACGGCGAACCCGCCGCCCGCGCGCGGCCCGGCCTGCAGGCGGCCGCCGAGCGCCTCGGCGCGGGCTCGCATGCCGGCGATCCCGGTGCCGGACCCGTCCGGCCGGTGCGCGGGCGCATCCTCCACGCCGGCGCCGTCGTCGGTCACGTCCAGCAGCAGTTCGTCCCCGGAGCGCCGGATGCGTACCGCCGCCCGGGTGGCGCCGGCGTGGCGCAGCACGTTGGTCAGCGACTCCTGCAGGATCCGGTACGCCGCGACGTCGACGTCGGGCGGCAGCTCGGTGTGGCCGTCGACGTCGGCCTCGACCTGCACCCCGCCGGCCCGGATGCGGTCGAGCAGCACGTCCAGCTCGGCCAGGCCGAGGTCGGGCCGGCGCGGCGCTGCGTCCGTGACCGGGCTGCGCAGCACCTGCAGCTCGGCCCGCAGGCCGTCGAGCGAGGCCTTGCTGGTGTCGCGGATCGCCTCCAGCGCCGCCCGCACCTTCTCGGGGTTGCGGTCCAGGACGTGCAGCGCGACGCCGGCCTGCATCGCGATGACCGCGAGACCGTGGCCGACGGAGTCGTGCAGCTCCTGGGCCATCCGCAGCCGCTCCTCCGACACCGCCCGGCGAGCCAGCGCCGCGCGCACGTCGGCCTGCGACTCGCGCCGCGTCCGCAGTGCCCCGCCGATCGCGAGCGGGGCGGTGAACGCGGCCAGCGACGCGATGGCCCAGGCGGTGCCCTGCCGCCACAGGTCGGTGCCGGAGTCGTCGACCAGCCGCACCACCGACACCACGAAGAACACCGCGTAGTAGCCGCCGACCCAGCGGATCGCGACCAGATGCGGCAGCTGGTAGCCCAGCGTGAACGCGACCACGAGGATGGTGAACATGATCGGCCCGTACGGATAGTTCGCCGCGAGATAGACCAGCACAGCCGCGCCGCTGACGACGAGGACCGTCCGGGGGAACCGGCTGCGCAGCGCGAGCGACGCCATCGCGATCACGACGAGCGTGAACCCGAGGGCGTCGGGCTGCCGGGCCCAATGCTGGCCGCTGGCGGCGCCATGGGTCCCGCCGATGCCGACGACCACCAGCACCAGCGCCATGCCCACGTCGAGCAGCGATATCCGGAAACGGGCGAACCTCTCCACGGGTTCGACCATAGACGCGCGCGACGGGCACCGGCGTCGGCAACGCGGCGTAACCGGACTACGCGAATCTGCGTACGCGCGATGCCGCTCTGCGGCCGACGCCCGCGACGGCGGCGGCGCGGGAGCGTGGAGCCATGACGAACACCATCGTGGTCACCGACCGGCTGACCAAGCGCTACGGCGACCGGCTCGCCGTCAGCGACGTGAGCCTCACCGTCCGGCGCGGCGAGGTGTACGGCTTCCTCGGACCGAACGGAGCCGGCAAGACGACCACGCTGCGCATGCTGCTCGGCCTGGTCCGTCCCACCAGCGGGACCGCGACGATCCTGGGTCACGCGCCCGGCGAGTCCGGCGCGACGGCACGGGTCGGCGCGCTGGTCGAGGGTCCCGGCTTCTACCCGTACCTCTCCGGCCGCGACAACCTGCGCGTGATGGCCCGCTACCAGCGCATCTCCGACCGCGCGGTCGAGGACGCGCTCACCCGGGTCGACCTGTCCGAGCGCGGCGGCGACGCGTTCAAGTCGTACTCGCTGGGCATGAAGCAGCGGCTCGGCGTCGCGTCGGCGCTGCTCGGCGAGCCGGACCTGCTGGTCCTGGACGAGCCGACGAACGGCCTGGACCCCGGCGGCATGGCGGACATGCGCAAGCTCGTCGTCGACCTCGCCGAGCAGGGCCAGACGGTGCTGCTGTCCAGCCACCTGCTGGCCGAGGTGCAGGAGATCTGCGACCGCGTCGGCGTCATCGCGCACGGCCGGCTGCTCGCCGAGAGCACCGTCGCCGAGCTGCGCGGCGCCAGCACGTTGCTGGTCCGCGCGGAGCCGCTGGAGCTGGCGCTCGCGGTGTCGATGCGCGTGGCCGGCGACGACGCCGTCCAGCTCACCGACACCGGCGTGCGGCTGGAGCTGCCCGAGGACCGGGCGCCCGAGCTGGCCCGCGCGCTGGTCGAGGCAGGCGCCGACATCCGCGAGATCCGGACGGCCGAGCGCTCGCTGGAGGACGTGTTCTTCGAGATGACGACCGACCAGGAGGAGAACCGATGAGCACCGCGACGATGACCGGCCGGCCCGCCGCCCGCAGCGAGACCAGGGCCGTCCCGACCGCGCTCGGCGGCCTGGTCTCCAGCACCCGCGCCGAACTGCTGCGGCTGCGCAAGTGGCCCGCGGTCTGGGTGCTGGCGACGGTGTGGCTGCTGCTCAACCTGACCTTCGCCTACATCTTCAACTACGTCGCGTACGCGACCGGGTCCTCCGGCTTCTCCAACGAGGGCGTCGCACCGGAGTCCCTGCTCCCCGAGCTGCTGCCGGCGGCGATCCCGTCGGTGTTCACCGGCGGCATGCCGATGTTCGGCGGCGCGATCATGTTCATCCTCGGCGCACTGGCCGCGGGGAGCGGGTTCGGCTGGGGCAGCTGGAAGACCGTCCTCACCCAGGGTCCGGGCCGGCTGTCCGCGTTCGGCGGGACGCTCGCCGCCGTCGGCCTGGCGGTCGTCGGCGTGGTCGCGGCGACGCTGGTCCTGGACGTCGCGGCGTCGACGCTGATCGCCGTCTTCGAGGGCCAGAGCATCGCCTGGCCGGAGTTCGGCGCGCTGGCCGAGGCAGTCGGCGGCGGCCTGCTCATCTTCGGGATGTGGGCGGCGGCCGGCGTGCTGGTCGGCGTGCTCACCCGCAGCCCGGCGCTGGCGGTCGGCCTCGGCCTGGTGTGGTCGCTGGTGATCGAGAACCTGCTGCGCGGCGTCGGCAACCTGCTCAGCGGCGTCGAGTACGTGACGAACGTGCTGCCCGGGACGGCGGCCGGGTCGCTGGCCGGGGCACTGGGCGCCGGCGGCGCGGGCGAGCCCGACGGCGCGCCGGGCGTGCTCACCGTGCTCGACGCCGGCCCGGCGACGCTGCTGGTGGCGGTGTATCTGGTGGTCTTCTCCGCCGCCGCGGCCCTGCTCATGCGGCACCGCGACGTCGTCTGACCCGCCCGGGAGTCCTCGCCCGCCGTCCCGCACCTGGCCCGGCCAGGTGCGGGACGCCTTGGCACGCTGAAGCGCTCCACAAACGCGGCATTTCGGGCGCGGTAGGTCACCCTCAACGAGCCAAGCACGACACTGGAGCGTGCCAAGCCGCGAGCACCCACGGAATGCCGAGGAGCCCCATGCGCAGAACCGCGCTCCGGGCCGGCGTCGGTGCCCGCTCCGCAGGACCCGACCCAGCCGGGCGGGGTGCCACGCTGCCGGGGGACGTACGAGCCCCCAGGCCGGGCGCCCCGTCGTCGGCCGGCAGGGCGTCCTCTGCTCGTGAAGTACGCTACGAGGCGCGGCGGCCGGCGGGGAGGTGCGATGAGGTTCGGCGTCCTGGGCCCCTTGGAGGTCCACGACGACCACGGCACGGCCGTGCCCCTGACCTCCGCCAAGCAGCGGTCGCTGCTCGCCGTCCTGCTCGTCCGCCGCAACACCCGGGTGTCCGCCGACACCCTGCTGGAGGCGCTGTGGGACGGCCGCCCGCCACGCTCGGCGCGGGCGAACCTGCAGAGCTACGTCCACCGGCTGCGGCGCGTGCTCGGCGAGTCGCGCATCGTCCATCACCGCTCCGGCTACCAGCTCGAGGTGCGTCCCGGCGAGGCCGACGACGAGGAGTTCCAGCGGCTGGCCGCCGACGGCCGTGCCGCCCTGGCCACCGGCAACGTCGCACGAGCGGCCGAGCTGTTCCACCGCGCCGCCGCGCTCTGGCGCGGGCCGTCGGCCTACGCCGAGGTCGCCGAGACCGGCGCCGTCGACCTCGAGGCCGCGCGCCTCGGCGAGCTGCGGCTGGCGGTGGCCGAGCTGTGCATCGAGGCCGACCTCGAGCGCGGCCAGCACGACCTGCTCGTCCCGGAGCTGACCGCGCTGGTCGCGGCGCATCCGCTGCGCCAGCGGCTGTACCGCCAGCTGATGCTCGCCCTGCACCGGTCCGGCCGCACGGCCGACGCCCTCGACGTCTACCGGCGCGCCCGCACGACCCTCGTCGAGGAGCTCGGCCTGGAGCCGGGACCGGAGCTGCGCGAGCTCGAGCGGGCCATCCTGACCGAGGACCCGGCCCTCACCCCGCCACCGCCCGGCGCCCCGGCCGCCACCCGCCCGGCCGGCACCCGCCCGGCCGCCACCGGCCCAGCGGCCAC
>NZ_QUAL01000029.1 GCF_003579925.1 Jiangella rhizosphaerae
CCCCAGCCGACTCCGCAAGCTCCGTCGGCAGCAACCCCCTGCCCACTCACGGCCAGTTTCATATCAGCTGCCCGTTCTTAGACCGCGCGGCCGTGGGTCAAGCGGTCATCGTCGCGCGAAGCGCCATTAGTCCGCTTGAGGCGCGATTGCGCGGCTAAGAGAATGGGCGGCAGGGGGACGGCCAACCCAGCGGACCCGGCGAACGGCGCGACCGGCGAACGGCACGACCAGCGGGAACGGACATTTCGCCCGACGCGCCGGGACTCGTGTGACTGAAGATGCGCCTGTGTCGGATGTAGTGTGATCTCCATGGCGACCCGAACAGCTACGGCACGGTCGCGAAGCTCGTCGGGTACCCCGAAGCGGCGTACCCCGGCTCGCGGCCGGAAGCGTCGCGCACCAGAGCCGCCCCCGCCGCCGCCACCTCCGGAACCGAGTCTCGCCGCTCAGTTCTTCGGCGGCATCGGCCGGATGATCGTCGGCATCTGGATGGGCATCGCCCATCTCATCGGCGGCATCGCGCGGAGTGTCGGGCGCACCGCCACCAGTCTCGAGGCCGACCAGCGCCGCGACGGCGTGGGGCTGTTCCTCATCGGCGCGGCGTTCATCGTGGCGGCGTCGGTGTGGTGGACGCTCGACGGCAAGGTCTACGATGCCGTCTACCAGGGCATCGCCGGCGCCATCGGCACCGGTGCGTACGTCGCGCCGGTGCTGCTGCTCATGGCGGCCTGGCGCACGCTGCGCCACCCCGACCGCAACGGCCCCGGCGGACGCCAGGTCATCGGCTGGGCCTGCCTCGCGCTGGGCACGCTGGGTCTCGCGCACATCGCCGGCGGCATGCCGCGTCCGGTCGACGGACAGGCGGCCATGGAGCGGGCCGGCGGCGCCATCGGGTACGTCTCGTCGACCATCCTCGCCGACCTGCTGACGGTGTACGTCGCGGGCCCGCTGCTGGGGCTGCTGACGTTGTTCGGCGTGCTGGTCATCACCGGCATCCCGCTGTACGAGGTCACCGCGCAGCTGCGCGCCGGCGCGCTGGTCGTCGGCGGGTGGCTGGGCTTCCGCCGTCCGGTCGCCGCCGACGACGAGGACGGCCGCCGCGACCGCCTCGCGCCCACCGACGACGAGCCGTACGACTCGCCGGTGCTGCGCGAGAAGCCCAAGCGCAAGCGCAAGAGCGACCCCGAGCCCGACGGCGACGCCGACACCGCCGAGCTCGGCGGCCTGGGCGACGGCGAGGACGAGGTCCCGACGGAGCCGGCGATCATCGCCCGCGAGCTGCGCAGGAAGAAGAAGGCCGGCGACGGCCCGGTCGAGCCGCCGCCGCACTCGCCGATCCCGCAGCGGGTCGAGCAGCTGGCGCTGTCCGGCGACATCACCTACACGTTGCCCTCCAGCGACCTGCTGCGCCAGGGCAGCCCGCACAAGGCCAAGTCGGCCGCGTCCGACGCCGTGGTCGACTCGCTCATGGGCGTGTTCGACCAGTTCAACATCGACGCCGTCGTCACCGGCTACACCCGCGGCCCGACGGTCACCCGGTACGAGGTCGAGCTCGGCACCGCGGTGAAGGTCGAGCGGGTCACCGCGCTGTCGAAGAACATCTCGTACGCCGTCGCCAGCGCCGAGGTGCGCATCCTGTCGCCCATCCCGGGCAAGTCGGCCATCGGCATCGAGATCCCCAACACCGACAAAGAGATCGTCAGCCTGGGCGACGTGCTCCGCTCGCCGGTGGCGCGCAAGGACCACCACCCGATGGTGGCCGGCCTGGGCAAGGATGTCGAGGGCGGCTTCGTCGTCACCAACCTCGCGAAGATGCCGCACCTGCTGGTCGCCGGCGCCACGGGCTCCGGCAAGTCCAGCTTCATCAACTCGATGATCACGTCGGTGCTCATGCGGGCGACGCCCGACGAGGTGCGGCTGATCATGGTCGACCCGAAGCGGGTCGAGCTGTCGGCCTACGAGGGCATCCCGCACCTCATCACGCCGATCATCACCAACCCGAAGAAGGCGGCCGAGGCGCTGCAGTGGGTCGTGCGCGAGATGGACATGCGCTACGACGACCTCGCCAACTTCGGCTTCCGGCACGTCGACGACTTCAACAAGGCCGTCCGCGCGGGCAAGGTGAAGGCGCCCGAGGGCAGCGAGCGGGTGCTGACGCCGTACCCGTACCTGCTGGTCATCGTCGACGAGCTGGCCGACCTCATGATGGTCGCCCCGCGCGACGTCGAGGACTCCGTCGTCCGCATCACCCAGCTGGCCCGCGCCGCCGGCATCCACCTGGTGCTGGCGACGCAGCGCCCGTCGGTCGACGTCGTCACCGGCCTCATCAAGGCCAACGTGCCGTCGCGGCTGGCGTTCGCGACGTCGTCGCTGGCCGACTCCCGCGTCATCCTCGACCAGCCGGGTGCTGAGAAGCTGGTCGGCCAGGGTGACGGACTGTTCCTGCCGATGGGCGCGAGCAAGCCGATCCGCGTCCAGGGCGCCTGGGTGACCGAGACGGAGATCGCGTCTGTCGTCGGCCACTGCAAGGAGCAGCTGGAACCGACCTACCGCGAGGACGTGACGGCGCCCGCCGCGGCCAAGCGCGAGGTCGACGAGGACATCGGCGACGACCTCGACCTCCTCTGCCAGGCCGCCGAGCTGGTCGTCAACACGCAGTTCGGCTCGACGTCGATGCTGCAGCGCAAGCTCCGGGTCGGGTTCGCCAAGGCCGGCCGGCTGATGGACCTCATGGAGAGCCGCGGCATCGTCGGCCCGTCCGAGGGGTCCAAGGCGCGCGACGTGCTGATCAAGCCCGACGACCTCGACGAGGTGCTGGACGCCCTGCGCGGTGGCTGAGCCGGCGTACGTCCTGACCGAGGAGCGGCCGCGCGGCGACGTCCGCGCGGCCGTCCTGCTGCTGCACGGCGGCCGGTCGGAGAGCAGGGAGCCGGTGCGGCGGCGCCAGCCGTCGGTGCTGCGGCTGATCCCGTTCGCGACGCGGCTGCGGCGCTCCGGCGGCCCGCTGGGGCTGACGGTGTGGCGGCTGCGCTACACGATCCGCGGCTGGAACGGCGCCGACGAGTCGCGGCTGGCCGACGTGCGCTCGGCGCTGGCCGCCGTCCGCTCGCGCGACCCGGATGTGCCGGTCGCGCTGGTCGGGTACTCGATGGGCGGCCGGGCGGCGATCCGGGTGGCGGGGGAGCCGGCGGCCGCGGGCGTCGTCGCCGTCGCCGGGCTGGCGCCGTGGCTGACGCCGTCGGAGCCGCCGGAGCTGCTGGGCGGGAAGCACGTGCTGCTCATGCACGGCACCGCCGACACCACGACCGACCCGCGGGCGACGGCGGCGCTGGCCGCCCGGCTGGACGGGGTCGCGGCGTCGTGCCGGTACGTCCCGGTGGCCGGCGACGGGCACGCGATGCTGCGCCACCCGTCGGCCTGGCACCGCGAGGTGACCCGCTTCGTCCTCACCCGGACGGGGCTCGCCGCTCCCGATCAGCCCCGCTGACGGCGTCCGGTGCCGCCGCGCTGGCCGGGGAGCGGGCCGTCGAGCGGCCGGTAGTTCACGTCCAGCGCGTCGAGGCGTCGCAGGTGCTCTGGCAGCCGCCGCAGCAGGTCGCCGGCGTCGCGGCGGGCCGGCGCGGTCCACGCGACCTCGGCCAGGGCACTCAGCCGCGGGAAGGCCATGTACTCGACGGTGGCGGGCGTCGGCAGGTACTCGGTCCAGAGCTGGCCCTGGACGCCGAGCAGCCGGCCGGGCCCGGCGCCGGCGTCGGGCTCCCACGCGGCGACGTCCTCGACGGTGGTCAGCCCGCCGATGGCCAGCGGCTCGCCGGCACCGTCGGACTGGTAGTGGTCGAAGTAGGTCACCTGCTGCGGGCACATGACGACGTCGTGGCCGGCGGCCGTCGCGGCGGGTCCGCGTGCGCCGTTCTGCCAGGCCATGACGACGGTGTCCGCCGGCATGCCGCCGTCGTCGATCACTTCGTCCCAGCCCACGACCCGCCGGCCGGACGCCGTCACGTCGGCGTGCAGCCCTCGCAGGAACCAGCTCTGCAGCTCGTCGACGGAGCCCAGGCCGAGCTCCGCGGCACGGGCGCCCGCGGCGGGGCTCTCACGCCATTCGGTGCGCGGGCACTCGTCGCCGCCGAGGTGCACCCACGGCCCGGGGAACACGTCCAGGACCGTGCCGAGCACGTCGCGGGCGAACGCCAGCGCCTCGTCGGTGGGCGCCAGGACGTGCGGCGAGATGCCCCACGTCCGGCGCACCTCGATCGGCCGGCCCGTGTTGCCCAGCTCCGGGTAGGCCGCGAGCACCGCCTGCACGTGACCGGGCAGATCGATCTCCGGCACGACCGTGATGGACCGCTCGGCCGCGTAGGCCACGATCTCGCGGAGGTCGTCGAGCGTGTAGTAGCCGCCGTGCGGCGTGCCGTCGAAGGCGTCGGTCCTGCCGACGACGGTCTCGGCGCGCCAGGCGGCCACCTCGGTGAGCCGCGGATGCGACGGGACCTCCAGCCGCCAGCCCTGGTCGTCGGTCAGGTGCAGGTGCACGACGTTGAGGCGGTGCAGCGCCGCGAGGTCGACGAACCTCAGCACGAACGACACCGGCATGAAGTGCCGCGCGACGTCGAGGTGCACGCCGCGCCACTCGAACCGCGGCGCGTCCTCGACGTGGCAGCACCCGACCGTGAGCGGGCCGTCGGCGACCGGTGCCCGGCGCAGCGCCGACGGCGGGAGCAGCTGGCGGAACGTCTGGACGGCCCGCGCCAACGCGGCCTCGGTGCCGCCCTCGAGCACCACGCGCTCCGTCGTCACCGTCAGCCGGTAGCCCTCCGGGTGGTCGCGGACCGGCTCGCCGGCGCGCAGGACGATCGAGGCGCCGGGGTCGGCGGCGGGGACGACCGGCGCGCGCACCCCGGCCCCGGCGAGCACGTCGTGCAGCACCCAGGCCGCGCGCCGGGCGTCGCCGTCCGCGCCGATCGTGGTGCCGGCGTCGACGGTGAAGGTCCCGGAGTGGCGCTCGTGGACGAGAGGCAGCGGGATGAGCTCGGCGTCGGACATGCGTGAGAACCTAGCGGGCGGCGCCGAACGGTAGAGTGTCGGGCGACATGAGCAAACATTCCGTCGCCATCGTGACGCTGGGCTGCAGCCGCAACGAGGTCGACTCCGAGGAGCTGGCCGGCCGCCTCGACGCCGACGGCTACGAGCTCGTCGACGACCCCGCCGCCGCCGAGACCGTCCTGGTCAACACCTGTGGCTTCGTCGAGCAGGCGAAGAAGGACTCCGTCGACTCCCTGCTGGCAGCCGCCGACCTCAAGGCGTCCGGCGCCACCAAGGCCGTCGTGGCCGTCGGCTGCATGGCCGAGCGGTACGGCGTCGAGCTGGCCGGCGAGCTGCCCGAGGCCGATGCCGTCCTGGGCTTCGACGACTACTCGGCCATCGGCGAGCGGCTGCGGGGCATCCTCGGCGGCACACCGCACGTCTCACACGTCCCGCGCGACCGCCGCAAGCTGCTCCCCGTCACGCCGGTCGAGCGGCAGGCCGCCGCGTACGCGGCCCCCGACCTGCCGGCCGGCATGGCGCCCGCGTCCGGCCCGCGGTCCGTAAGGCGGCGCCTCGACGGCGGGCCGATGGCGCCGCTGAAGCTGGCCAGCGGCTGCGACCGCGCGTGCACGTTCTGCGCCATCCCGATGTTCCGCGGCTCGTTCCTCTCCCGCCGTCCGTCCGACGTGCTGGCCGACGCGCGCTGGCTGGCCGGGCAGGGCGTGCGCGAGCTGTTCCTCGTCAGCGAGAACTCGACGTCGTACGGCAAGGATCTCGGCGACCTGCGGCTGCTCGAGACGCTGCTGCCCGAGCTGGCGGAGGTCGACGGCATCGAGCGGGTGCGCGTCTCCTACCTGCAGCCGGCCGAGATGCGCCCGACACTGGTCGACGCCATGTTGTCGACGCCGGGGGTCGTCCCGTACTTCGACCTGTCCTTCCAGCACGCCAGCACGCCGCTGCTGCGCCGGATGAAGCGGTTCGGTGGCACGGAGTCGTTCCTGCAGTTGATCTCGTCGATCCGTGACCGCGTGCCCGAGGCGGGCATCCGGTCCAACGTCATCGTCGGCTTCCCCGGCGAGACCGAGGACGACGTCGCCGAGCTCGAGTCGTTCCTCACCCAGGCCCGGCTCGACGTCGTCGGCGTGTTCGGCTACTCCGACGAGGACGGCACCGAGGCGGCGTCGTTCGACGGCAAGCTCGACCCCGACGAGGTCGCCGAGCGGGTCGAGCGCGTCGGCGACCTGGTCGAGGAGCTGGTCGCCCAGCGCGCCGAGGACCGCGTCGGCGAGACGGTGTCGGTGCTGGTCGAGTCGGTGGGTGCGGACGGCTCGGCCGAGGGCCGGGCGGAGCACCAGGGCCCGGAGGTCGACGGCACCACGACGGTCACCGGCGCGCGCGCCGCCGTGGGCGACATCGTCACGGCGACCGTCACCGGAAGCGACGGCGCCGACCTCGTCGCCGTCGCCTGATCTCCTCTAGCCTTTCCCCGTGGCCGAACCGTCGACCGTCCCGCCCAGCGCGTGGAACATCGCCAACGCGCTGACCATCCTGCGCGTCGTGCTGGTCCCGTTGTTCGGCTGGCTGCTGCTGCGCGAGGGCGGCGACCACGACCCGTCCCGGGTCGCGGCGTTCTTCGCGTTCGGCGTCGCCATGATGACCGACCGGCTCGACGGCGACATCGCGCGGCGCCGCGGGCTGGTCACCGACTTCGGCAAGATCGCCGACCCGATCGCCGACAAGGCGCTTACCGGCATGGCGTTCGTCGGGCTGTCGCTGCTCGGTGAGCTGCCCTGGTGGGTGACGGTGGTCGTGCTGGTGCGCGAGTGGGGCATCACGGTGCTGCGGTTCGCCGTCATCCGGTACGGCGTCATGGCGGCCAACCGCGGGGGCAAGCTCAAGACCGTCCTGCAGGCGCTGGCGCTCGGCCTGTACATCCTGCCGCTGCCCGGCTGGTTCGACCCCGTCGAGGCGTCGGTCATGGCGGTCGCCGTCATCGTCACCGTCGTCACCGGCGTCGACTACGTGCTGTCGGCCATCCGGCTGCGGCGCAGCGCGACGCCGTGAGCACACCCGACGCCGTCGTCCGCCGGTTGATCGCCCGCGGGCTGACCGTGGCCGCCGCGGAGTCGCTGACGGGCGGGCTGGTCTGCGCCGCGCTGACGTCGGTGCCCGGCTCGTCCGCCGTGGTCCGGGGTGGTGTCGTCGTCTACGCGACCGAGTTGAAGGCCTCGCTGGCGGGCGTGCCGGTGGCCGTGCTGAGCGCCGACGGGCCGGTCGCGGCGTCCACGGCGGCGGCGATGGCCGGCGGCGTCCGGCAGCGGCTCGGCGCCGACGTCGGCCTGGCGACCACCGGCGTCGCCGGGCCGGACCCTCAGGACGGTCATCCGCCCGGCACGGTCCACGTCGCGGTCGCGACGGCCGGCGACGTGCGGGTGCGGTCGTTCACGGGGGACGAGGCGCTGCCGGGCGACCGTGAGCAGGTGCGCGCGGCGACCGTCCGAGCCGTGCTAGCGCTGCTGTCCGAGGTCTGAGACGCCGTCCCGGTGTCCGGGAATCCCTGAGCGTGCCGTGACGTTTCAAGGCTTGAGATGAATTCTTCTGTGCACCCCGTCTTTCCCGGCGAGGCTGGAAACGCAAACGTACGAAACAGAAGGTACGGTGGACTCAAGCACAGTCGAGACGAATCGCGAGAGGGGTAGCCGATGGTTCTCATCAGACGGCTCGTCGGCGATGTCTTGAGGCGTCGCCGGATCGAGCAGGGCCGCACCCTTCGCGAGATCTCGGCCGCGGCACGCGTGAGTCTCGGGTACCTCTCCGAGGTCGAGCGCGGCCGCAAGGAAGCGTCGTCTGAGCTGCTCGCGGCCATCTGCGAGGCTCTGGACCTGCCGATGTCCGAGGTGCTGCGTGAGGTCAGCGACGAGATGATGCGCGTCGAGGCGGCGGCGGTGGGTGCCCTCACCGAGCTGCGTCCCCGGGAGTCCGCCCGGCCTCGCGACGTCGTCAAGGTCGGCTGACGCTGCTGCCGGAGTCCACGCCGCGGTCGAAGCCCGCTCCGGAGTTCCGTGACGCCATGGCCCGCCTGGCGGGCGGTGTGGCGTTGCTCACGGTGCTCGACCCGGTCGGGCGCGACTGCGGCCTCACCGTGACCGCCGTGTCGTCGGTGTCGTTGGAGCCGCCGCTGGTGCTGGCCTGCGTCAAGAAGGACGGCTTCATCCACGACGCCCTGTTCGTCGCCGACGGGTGGTCGCTGTCCTTCCTCGCCGCCGACCAGCTCGAGCTGTCCGACTACGCCGCCCGCGACCGCCATCCCGGCGCCCGCGACGACTTCTCGCGGTGGCCGACGCGGCGGGCCGCTCGCGGCGAACTGATCTTCACCGGCGCCGTCGCCGCCGTCGAGTGCGTGCCGTACGACCTCGTCGACGCCGGCGACCACACGATCGCCCTGGGCCGCGTCACCGCCGTCGCGCCGGACGCGGCCGGCTCGGTGCCCCTCGTGCACGTCGACCGGCGCTACTACGAGCCGGGCACCGAGGTGCGCTGACCCCACCGTCCGTCAGCGGATGACCGGCGACGCCGTCGGGCCGGAGCGGATCATGAAGCGGTCGAGCGACTCGATCGGCCCGAACCCGAGCGGCGCGTACACCCCATGCGCGTCCAGCGTGGCCAGCATCCAGCGCTCGACGCCGGCGTGGTCCGGGTGCTCCAGCACGGCCGTGACCAGGACCCGAGCCAGCCCCTGACCACGATGCTCGGGCAGCACGAACACGTCGGCCAGCCACGCGAACGTCGTGCCGTCGCCGACCACGCGCGCGAACCCCGCCTGGCCGCCGCGGGGCGCATACAGCCCGACGCCGAACGACCGGCGGATCGCGCGCTCGACCGTCTCGCGGGACCGGTGCTTGCTCCAGTAGGTGGTCAGCAGGAAGCTCGTGATGACGTCGAGATCGAGCCGCTCCTGATCGTCGTCGACCTCGTAGCCGGCGTGCGTCGCGAGAATCACCCGGTCAGGCTACTCGGCGCCGGCGCCGGCGCCGGCGTCGGCGCTCGCCCGAGTCCGCCCGTCTCGCCGCCGCCGCGTTGATCTTGGAGTTGTTCGGCAATCGTGGGGCGAAATGTCCGATAGATACCCGAACAACTCCAAGATCAACTTAGACGTGGGTGCGGCGCCGGGCGTGTGCCCCGGGCGAGGGCGTCGGCGTGGAGATGGGCGTGTGCGCCGGGTACGCCGGCGTGGCCGACACGCGACGTCGGCAGCCGTGCTGGTCCCGTCACTGCGCGGCATACCAGCTAGTGTGCGTCGGCTGACGTGGTGGGGTTCGTCGTGGCCGTCGGCGGCGCGGCGTACCGAGCCGGTGGGCGTCGGCAGTCGTGCTGGTCTCGTCCCGGCGCGGCATTCGACGCCAATGCACGTCGGCTGGTGTGGTGGGTTCGTCGGCGGCGGCGCGGCGTAGCGACCGTGCGGCGTCGGCTGGTGTGGTGGGGTTCGTCGCTTCCGTCAGCCGCGCAGGCGGAGGCCGCGCGGCGTCACGTGGAAGCCGGCCGCGGTCAGCGCCTCGCCGAGCGGAGTGGTGGTGACCTGCGCGCCGTCGGCTCGCTCGACGCGCAGGGCGCCCAGCGCACCTTCGCGCACCGACAGGGCCAGCGCGTCGGCGGCGGCGCGCAGCCGGCCCGGGTCGTCGGTCCAGGAGAGCAGCGTCCGGCCGCCGCGTTCGACGTAGAGCGCCAGCTCGCCGTCGATGAGCACGACCAGCGCGCCCGCCTTGCGGCCGGGCCGGTGTCCGGCCGATCCGGACTCGCCGCGCTCGGGCCAGGGCAGCGCCGCGCCGTACGGGTTGGCGGGGTCGGTGGCGGCCAGGACCAGCGCGCTGGCCGGGCGCGAGTCGTCGACCTGGGCGAACGAGCGGAGCCGGTCGACCGCGCCGGGCGTGCCGAACTGCGCCGCGCCCAGGCCGGCGATGAAGTAGCCGCGCCGGGCGCGGCCGGTGTCCTCGAACGCCGAGAGCACGCGGTACGCCGCCGCGAACCCGCCCGGCAGCCGCTCGGCCTGCACCGCGCCGCGGGTCACGACGCCATGGCGGTCGAGCAGCGCCTCGGCGGCGGCGTGCGCCCGGCGGGTGGTGTCGGTGTCGCGGTCGGGCAGCAACGACCAGCGGCCGGCGGCCGCCGGGGGACCGGTGCGCGACGGCATCGCCGGGCGGCCGCGGGCATAGCGCGAGCGGGGTCGCGCGGGCCGGGACCGATGCGCCGGCCGGCCGGTGAGCAGCGACCGCAGCGGCGCCAGCGTGTCGTTGGTGACCAGTCCCGCCCAGACCAGGTCCCACAACGCCGTGGTCAGCGCCGCGTCCTCGGGCGGCGCCTCGACCCGGGCCGCCACGGCGTCGCTGAGCTGCCGGAAGAAGTACGCCCCGCCGCCGGTCAGCGTCTCGACCACGGCGCGGTGCAGTTCGCCGTCGGCCTCGGACAGGTCGACGTCGGGAAGCGTCAGGTGCGCGGCGTCGGCCAGGTGCAGCGACACCCAGCCGTCCGAGCCGGGCAGCGTCCCGTGCCCGGACCACACGACCTCGCCGGCCGCGGTCAGCTCGTCGAGCCAGGCCGGCGTGTAGGCCGCGACCCGGGCCGGCAGCACCAGCGACTCCAGCGCGCTGGCCGGCACCGCCGCACCGCCCAGCTGCTCGACCACCCGCAGCACGCCGTCAGGCCCGCGCAGTGAACTGCCCACCGACTGCCACGCGGGCAGGAACCGGCCCAGCGTCGCGGCGTCGACCGGCTCGGCCTCCTTGCGCAGCGCCGCCAGCGACCGGCGGCGCAGCAGCCGCAGCACCTCGGCGTCGCACCACTCGGTGCCGCTGCTGCCGGGCCGCAGCTCGCCCTCGACGACCCGACCTTCGGCGGCCAGCCGGCGCAGCGTCGACACGACCACCGCGACCCCCAGTCCGAACCGCGTCGCCACGTCAGCGGCGTGGAACGGGCCGTGGGCGCGGGCGTACCGCGCGACGATGTCGCCGAGTGGGTCGGCTACCGGCGCGGTGAACGCGTCGTGCACGCCACCGGGCAGCGCCACACCCAGCGCGTCGCGCAGCCGGGCGGCGTCCTCGACGGCCGCCCAGAGCTCCTGACCGGCGATGCGCACCCCGATGACCCGCCGCTGCCGCACGAGATCGTCGAGGTGCCCGGCGGCGTCGGCCGGCTCGGCCGAGCGGGCCGCCACCTCCTCCGTCGTCAGCGGGCCGAGCAGCCGGAGCAAATCGGCGACCGCCTCGACGTTCTGCGCCCGCCGCTCGGGGACCAGCCGCTGCAGCTCGGCCTCGGTGCGCTCGACCACCTCGAGGTCGAGCAGCTCGCGCAGCTCGGTCTGCCCCAGCAGCTCCGCCAGCAGCGCGGAGTCGAGCGTCAGCGCCTGCGCCCGCCGTTCGGCCAGCGGGGAGTCGCCCTCGTACATGAACGCCGCGACGTATCCGAACAGCAGCGACCGCGCGAACGGCGACGGCGTCGGCGTCTCCACCTCGACCACCTTGACCTGCCGGCCGGCGACGCGGCGCATGAGGTCGCGCAGGCCGTCGAGGTCGTAGACGTCCTGCAGGCACTCGCGCATGGTCTCGAGCAGCATCGGGAACGAGCCGTACTTCGACGCGACCTGCAGCAACTGGGCCGAGCGCTGCCGCTGCTGCCACAGCGGCGAACGGCGGTCGGGGGAGCGACGGGGCAGCAGCAGCGCCCGCGCGGCGCACTCGCGGAACCGCGACGCGAACAGCGCCGATCCGCCGACCTCGTTGGTGACGATCTCGTCCAGCTCGTCGGGGTCGAGCACCACCAGCCGGGCGTCGGGCGCCTCGGCGCCGGGCCCGCCGACGTCGGCGACGCCGGGCCCCATGCCGTCGAGGGTGTCGGGGATGCGCAGCACGATGCCGTCGTCGGCGTGCGCGGCCTGGACGTCGACGCCGTACCGCTCGCGCAACCGGGCTCCGATGGCCAGCGCCCACGGGGCGTGGACCCGGGCGCCGTACGGGGAGTGCACCACCAGCCGCCAGTCGCCGAGCTCGTCGCGGAACCGCTCGACCACGAGCGTGCGGTCGTCGGGCACGTGACCGGTGGCCTCGCGCTGGTCGCGGACGTAGTCGAGGAGGTTGTCGACGGCCCACTCGTCGAGCCCGGCGCTCGCCGCACGCTCGCGAGCCTTCGGCTCGGGCAGCCGGTTGATCTCGCGGACGAAGCCGCCGACGGCCGCACCCAGCTCGGCCGGCCGGCCCAGGGTGTCGCCGTGCCAGAACGGCAGCTTGCCCGGATGCCCGGGCGCGGGGGACACCATGACGCGGTCGTGCGTGATGTCCTCGATGCGCCAGCTGGTGGCGCCGAGCGCGAACACGTCGCCGACCCGCGACTCGTACACCATCTCCTCGTCCAGCTCGCCGACCCGGGCGCCGCCGCGCCGTGGATCGGAGCCGACCAGGAAGACGCCGAACAGGCCGCGATCGGGGATGGTGCCGCCGCTGGTGACGGCCAGCCGCTGGGCGCCGGGGCGGCCCTTGAGGACGCCGGCCGTGCGGTCCCACACCAGCCGCGGCCGCAGCTCGGCGAACTCGTCGGACGGGTAGCGACCGGCCAGCATGTCGAGGACGGCGTCATACGACGACTGCGGCAGCGTGGCGAACGGGTGCGCCCGCCGGACCAGCGTCAGGAGCTCGTCGACCGGCCAGTCGTCCATGGCCACCATGGCCACGATCTGCTGTGCCAGCACGTCGAGCGGGTTGCGCGGGACCGTCAACTGCTCGATCTGCCCGGACACCATGCGCTCGGCGACGACCGCCGTCTGCACGAGGTCGCCGCGGTACTTCGGGAACAGCACGCCACTGGAGACCGCCCCTACCTGGTGACCGGCCCGGCCGACCCGCTGCAGCCCGCTGGCCACCGACGGCGGCGACTCGACCTGCACGACGAGGTCGACCGCGCCCATGTCGATGCCCAGCTCGAGGCTGCTGGTGGCGACGACGGCGGGCAGCCGGCCGGACTTGAGGTCGTCCTCGATGAGCGCCCGCTGCTCCTTGCTGACCGAGCCGTGGTGGGCGCGGGCGATGGTGGCGGTGCCGCCGTGCGTGCTGCCGGCCTGCGCCATCAGCGACGCCGGCGGCGGGTGGTTCGTGGTGGGCTTCTGGTCGTCGGGCACATCGTCGGCGCGCTCGGCGGCGATCTCGTTCAGCCGGGCCGTGAGCCGCTCGGCCAGCCGCCGCGAGTTGGCGAAGACGATGGTGGAGCGGTGCTGCTCGACGAGGTCGACGACCCGCTGCTCGACGTGCGGCCAGATGGACGCGTTGCCGCCGTCGCCGTCCTCGTCGAACCCGACGGGCGCCGGCACCGGCGGCGCGACGGCGTCGAGCTCGTCGAGGTCGGGCACCGGGACGACGACGCGGAGGTCCCACCGCTTCTCACTGGGCGGCGTGACGACCTCGACCGGGCGGTTGCCGCCGAGGAACCGGGCGACCTCCTCGATGGGCCGCACCGTCGCGGACAGGCCGATGCGCTGCGCCGGCCGCTCGAGCAGCGCGTCGAGCCGTTCCAGCGACAGCGCCAGGTGCGCGCCGCGCTTGCTTCCGGCGACGGCGTGCACCTCGTCGACGACGACGGTCTCGACGTGCCGCAGCGACTCGCGCGCCTGCGAGGTGAGCAGGAGGAACAGCGACTCGGGCGTGGTGATGAGGATGTCGGGCGGGTGCTTGGCGAACTTGCGCCGCTCGTCGGCGGGGGTGTCGCCGGTGCGGACGCCGACGGTGATGCCGGGCGCGGCGAGGCCGAGGCGGGCGGCGGCGTGCCCGATGCCGGCCAGCGGCGAGCGCAGGTTCCGCTCGACGTCGACCGTCAGCGCCTTGAGCGGGGAGACGTAGAGGACGCGGCAACGGTGGGTGGGATCGTCCGGCGCCGGCTCGGACGCCAGCCGGTCCAGCGCCCACAGGAACGCCGCGAGCGTCTTGCCCGAACCCGTCGGCGCCACCACCAGCGCGTTGTTGCCGGCCGCGACCGAACGCCAGGCGCCCTCCTGCGCCGCCGTGGGCGCGGCGAACGACCCGGCGAACCACGCGCGCGTGGCCGGGCCGAACAGCTCGAGGACGTCACCCATGGACCCATCATCGCTCGCGGCACCGACAAGGTCGGCGCGGTTTCGCGGTGGGGGATACTGAACTGGTGCGGTTGACGGATTTCTGGGAGCGCATGGAGCGCCAGCTGGGCCCCGCGTACGCCGACTCGTGGGCGCGCGACTACGTCATCGAGGGGCTCGGCGGACGGACGGTTCACCAGGCGCTCGAGGCCGGCGAGGACACCAAGGTGGTCTGGCGCGCGGTCGCCGACGCCTTGCGTCTGCCGCCCAGCGAGCGCTGACCTTCGCCGCGCCCCGTCGCGATTCCTGATGCAGCGTTGGCCCCGTCCCCCTGCTGCCCGATGATCTTTGCCGCGGGCGCGCGCCTCAAGCGGACCGAGAGAGGCGCTTCGCGCCGGCGATGACCGCTTGACCCGCGCGCCCGCGGCTCAGAACGGGCAGCTATCAGGGGGACGGGGGAGTGTGGCGACGGCTGCCGGGGGCGTTGGCCCCGTTACTGTGTGGCGTTGGTGTCGTTGAGCGTCCACCTGGTGAGATTTCGCCGTGATTCGCGGGCCATNCGTTGAGCGTCCACCTGGTGAGATTTCGCCGTGATTCGCGGGCCATCACGAGGATTACCCCAGCGTCAACACCCCTACAGTCATGGTGAAGCTCACGAAATCCTCGTGATGTAGACGATCCTGGATGATCATCGCCGCCCACGACACGACAAAGCAGGGCGAAACGGGCACGCCAAGCGTGAGGCGTGCCCACATCCTCCCCGTCCCCCTGATAGCTGCCCGTTCTTCGCCGCGGAGCCGCGGGTCAAGCGGTCATCTTCGGCGCGAAGCGCCCAATTGTCCGCTTGAGGCGCGGTTGCGCGGCAAGAGAATGGGGCAGCAGGGGGACGGGGAGCCCTGGCGAACGCCCATCCAGCCCACCGATCCGGCAGAACCCGGCCGGAAACTCGGATGCCGGTTGTCGGACCGGCGGGGTAGCGTCCCGAATTGTGACGCCGCACCCCGACCAGCCCATGATCAGCGCCCACCGCCTCACGAAGCGGTTCGGCGAGTTCACGGCGGTCGACGCCATCGACGTCGAGGTGCGGCGGGGCGAGGCGTTCGGGTTCCTCGGGCCCAACGGCGCCGGCAAGTCGTCGACCATGCGCATGATCGGGTGCGTCTCGCCGCCGACGGACGGCAGCCTGCGCATCCTCGGCCTCGACCCGGCGACGGACGGGCCGTCCATCCGGGCGCGCCTGGGGGTGGTGCCGCAGCGCGACACGCTCGACGAGGAGCTGACGGTGCGCGAGAACATTCTCGTGTATGGCCGCTACTTCGGGCTGTCGCGGGCCCAGGTGCGCGCGAAGGCCGACGAGCTGCTCGAGTTCGCCCAGCTCACCGAGCGGGCCAACAGCGTCGTCGAGCCGCTGTCCGGCGGCATGAAGCGGCGGCTCACCATCGCCCGGTCGCTGGTCAACGACCCCGAGCTGCTGCTGCTCGACGAGCCCACCACCGGCCTCGACCCGCAGGCGCGGCACGTGCTGTGGGACCGCCTCTTCCGGCTCAAACGCTCCGGCGTCACGCTCGTGCTCACCACGCACTACATGGACGAGGCCGAGCAGCTGTGCGACCGCCTGGTCGTCATGGACGGCGGCCGCATCGTCGCCGAGGGGTCGCCGCGCGAGCTGATCGCGCTGCACTCCACCCGCGAGGTGCTCGAGCTGCGGTTCGCCGCCGACGACCACACGCCGTACGCCGCCAAGGTCACCGACCTCGCCGAACGCGTCGAGGTGCTGCCCGACCGGCTGCTGCTCTACACCGACGACGGCGACGCCACGGCCGCCGCGGTACAAGGGCGCGGGCTGGAGCCGCTGTCGGTGCTGGCCCGCCGCTCGACGCTCGAGGACGTGTTCCTGCACCTCACCGGCCGGACGCTGGTGGACTGATGACGACGGCGACGACGGCGGCGCCGCAGCCACGTGAGGGACGCATGGCCGGCCGCGCCTTCGCGTTCTGGCTCACCAACTACCGCCGCGTGTGGCGCGGCACGATCATCAGCGGTTTCCTCAGCCCGCTGTTCTTCCTGGTCGCCATGGGGTTCGGGCTGGGCGCGCTGGTCGACGCCGACGCCGGCGGGCTCGGCACGCCCGGCTACGTCGAGTTCATCGCGCCCGGCATCCTGGCGGCGCAGGCCATGCAGACCGCCGTCGGCGAGTCGACGTTCCCCGTCATGGGCGCGCTCAAGTGGCAGCGCCAGTACCACGCCATGCTGGCCGCGCCGCTGGGCATCGCCGACATCGTCCTCGGGCACGTCGCGTTCGTCGCGATGCGGGTGGCCATCACCAGCGTGGCGTTCGCCATCGTCGCCGTCGCGCTGGGCGCCATCACCTCCTGGTGGGTCGTCGCCGCGGTGCTCGCCGCCGTCCTGACGGGGCTGGCGTTCACCACGCCGGTGTTCGCGTTCGCCGCCCGGCAGGACAACGACAGCGGGTTCAACGTGCTGTTCCGGTTCATCGTCATGCCGATGTTCCTGTTCTCCGGCACGTTCTTCCCGGTCGAGCAGCTGCCCGCCGTGCTCGAGGCGGTCGCCAAGGTCACGCCGCTGTGGCACGGCGTCGAGCTGTGCCGCAGCCTCGTCATGGGGACGGCGACGCCGGCCGGCTCGCTCGGGCACGTCGCCTACCTGGCGTTGTGGGTGGCCGGCGGGCTGTGGCTGGCGTTCGCGAGCTTCCGGAAGCGGCTGGTCACATGAGCGCCGTCAGCACCATCGCCCGCGCGCTGCCCATCCCGGCCGGCGCCGGACTCGCGCGCACGCTGGTCGAACGCAACGCCCGGGCGTTCCGGCACGGCTGGGTCACGCTGGTCAGCGGCGTGTTCGAGCCGGTCTTCTACCTGTTCTCGCTCGGAGTCGGGCTGGGCGCGCTGATCGGCGACGTCGACGCCGGCGGCGGGCGCATGGTCGAGTACGCCGCCTACGTCGCGCCGGCCATGATGGCGGCGGCCGCCATGAACGGCGCCGTCTTCGACTCCACGTTCAACCTGTTCTTCAAGCTCAAGTACGCCAAGCTCTACGACTCCGTGCTGGCCACGCCGCTGGGGCCCCGCGACGTCGCGGTCGGCGAGATCAGCTGGGCGCTGCTGCGTGGGCTGCTGTACTCGACGACGTTCCTGCTGGTCGCCGCGGCCGCCGGCGTCGTGCACTCGTGGTGGGCGCTGCTGGCGCTGCCCGCGGCCAGCCTCATCGGCCTGGCCTTCGCCGCCGTGGGCATGTCCGTCACCACGTACCTGCGCAGCTGGCAGGACTTCGACTACATCCAGCTGGCCTTGCTGCCGATGTTCCTGTTCTCGGCCACGTTCTACCCGCTGTCGACGTACGACGAGTCGGTTCGGTGGGTGGTGCAGGCGACGCCGCTGTACCACGGCGTCGCGATGATCAGGGACCTCATGCTCGGCGACGTCGCATGGGGCATCCTGGCGCACGTGGCGTACCTCGTGGTCATGGGCGTGGCGGGAGTGCTGTTCGCGGCCCGGCGCATCGAACGGCTGTTGCTGCGGTGAGCGACGTCCAGGCGGTCCGGTCCGTCCAGCGCCACACCGTGCGAACGCTCGTGGCGAGCCAGGTCGCGGGTGGGCTCGGCATCTCCGCCGCCATCGCCGTCGGAGCCGTCGTCGTCACCGAGGTGTTCGGCCGTGAAGATCTCTCCGGCCTGGTGCAGAGCGCGCAGGTGCTCGGCGCGGCGCTGTTGGCCATGCCGGCCGCGTCGCTGGCGGTGTCGTACGGGCGGCGCGTCGGGCTGGGCGTGGCGTACGCCCTCGGCGCCGTGGGCGCGCTGATCGCGCTGGTCGCCACGGAGCTGGAGGTCTTCCCGCTGCTGTTGCTCGGCACGGCGCTGCTGGGCGGCGGGACGGCGGCCGGGCTGCAGGCCCGCTACGCCGCCACGGACCTCGCGCCGGCGGGCGGAAGGGGCCGCGCGCTCTCCGTCGTCGTCTGGTCCACGACGGTGGGCGCCGTCGCCGGTCCGAACCTGGCCGGACCGGCCGGCGACCTCGCGTCGTCGCTGGGCATCGAACCGCTGGCCGGGCCGTTCCTCCTCGGTGTCGTGGTGCTCGGCATCGGTGCGGTGGTGATCCTGGCCGGCCTGCGCCCCGACCCCCTGCTGACGGCGCGCGAGCTCGGCAGCGCGTCCGGCGATCCGCCCGTGCGCCGGCGAGGCGTGCTGCGCGCCGGGTGGACGGCCATCACGGCCAGCCCGCCCGCGGTGCTCGGGCTGCTCGCCGTCGTCGTCGGCCACACCGTGATGGTCACCGTCATGGTCATGACGCCCGTGCACATGACGCACGGTGGTGCCTCGATCTCCGTCATCGGGTTCGTCATCAGCGTGCACGTGGCCGGCATGTACGCGTTGTCGCCGGTCATGGGCTGGCTGGCCGACCGCGTCGGCCGAGTCCCGGTCATCCTGGGCGGCGTGCTGGTCCTGCTCGCGTCGGTGGCGCTGGCCGGAACGGCGCACGAGGGCCATTCGCCGGGGCTGACGGCCGGGCTGTTCCTGCTCGGCCTGGGCTGGTCGGCGTGCATGGTGGCCGGCTCGACGCTGCTCACCGATGCGGTGGAGGCGGCCGACCGGCCGGCCGTGCAAGGCGCGTCGGACCTGCTGATGGGGCTGGCCGCGGCCGGCGGGGGAGCGCTGGCGGGGATCGTGGTGGGGTCGTTCGGGTACGGGGTGCTGAACGCCTCGGCGGCCGTCCTGCTGGCCGCTCCGGTGGCCGCGATGCTGATTCCGGCGTGTCGCTCGCTCTCGAACACCCGTTCGGCATAGAGTCGATTCTGTCCACACCGGTGACCGGTCGGCGAGGTTGTCCACAGTCTCGGGAATTCGTTCTCGATCTTGTCGGTGGCACCGCGTAACGTCTCCGGCGATGACCAAGAAAACGCAGGGCCGTGCGCCGGCCCGTCGACCCCAGGTGGTGCCCATGGCTGTTCCCGCTGATCGCGACAAGGCACTCGATGCCGCGCTCGCGCAGATCGAGCGCTCGTTCGGGAAGGGCTCGGTGATGCGGCTGGGCGAGGAGGCCCGGGTGCCCATCGAGGTGATCCCCACCGGTGCCATCTCGCTCGACGTCGCACTCGGCATCGGCGGGCTGCCCCGCGGCCGGGTGATCGAGATCTACGGACCGGAGTCCTCCGGCAAGACCACCGTCGCGCTGCACGCGGTGGCCAACGCCCAGCGCGCGGGCGGCGTCGCTGGTTTCATCGACGCCGAACACGCGCTCGACCCCGACTACGCGAAGGCGCTGGGGGTCGACACCGACTCCCTGCTCGTCTCCCAGCCCGACACCGGTGAGCAGGCGCTCGAGATCGCCGACACCCTCATCCGCTCCGGCGCGCTCGACATCATCGTCATCGACTCCGTGGCGGCGCTGGTGCCGCGTGCCGAGATCGAGGGCGAGATGGGCGACAGCCACGTCGGTCTGCAGGCCCGGCTGATGAGTCAGGCGCTGCGCAAGATCGCCGGTGCGCTCAACCAGTCCAAGACCACCGCCATCTTCATCAACCAGCTACGCGAGAAGGTGGGCGTGTTCTTCGGCTCGCCCGAGACCACCACCGGTGGTAAGGCGCTGAAGTTCTACGCCTCCGTCCGCCTCGACGTCCGCCGCATCGAGACGCTCAAGGACGGCACCGACGCGGTCGGCAACCGCACCCGCGTCAAGGTGGTCAAGAACAAGGTGGCCCCACCGTTCAAGCAGGCCGAGTTCGACATCATCTACGGCGAGGGCATCAGCCGCGAGGGCGGGCTCATCGACCTCGGCGTCGAGCAGAGCATCGTGCGCAAGTCCGGTGCCTGGTACACCTACGAGGGCGACCAGCTGGGGCAGGGCAAGGAGAATGCCCGCAACTTCCTCAAGGACAACCCCGACCTCGCCGACGAGATCGAGAAGAAGATCAAGGAGAAGCTCGGCGTCGGCCCGAAGGTCGATGCCGCCGTCGAAGAGGCCCCGGTCGACTTCTGAGGCCGTGGTGAGCAGCAACACCGGGCGGTCGCGGGGCGGCCGCCCGGACGACTCCGAGCGGGCGGCCGGCGACCCGCGGGCCGCCGGCGCGCGGCGTGGTCCCG
>NZ_QUAL01000030.1 GCF_003579925.1 Jiangella rhizosphaerae
CCGGCGGGTGCGACCGGAACCGCCGAGGCCGGCGCGGCCGGCTCCCCGCCGCCGCACGAGCCGCCCACCGAGCACGACCGCAAGCCCGAGCCCAAGCGCCGTCGCGCCCCACTCGTGCTGGCCGGCGTCGCGCTCGGCGCGATCATCGGCGGCGCGGCCGGCGCGGGGGTCGTGGCGGTCGTCGACGACGACGGCGACGGCGACAGCGCCACCCCGGTGACCCGCAGCGACCTGAGCAACTCCAGCAACGACGGCGGCCAGCAGGCGTCCGACCTGACGGGCGTGTCGGCGGTCGCCGCCGACGTCCTGCCCAGCGTCGTGTCGATCACCGCGCAGAGCCAGTTCGGCCAGGCCGGCGGCACCGGCGTCATCATCTCCTCCGACGGCGAGATCGTCACGAACAACCACGTGGTCGAGAGCGTCGGTCAGGGCGGCACGGTGCAGGTGACGTTCTCCGACGGCACCACCGCCGACGCCGAGGTCATCGGCACCGACCCGCTCACCGACCTCGCCGTCATCAAGGCGCAGGACGTGTCCGGCCTGCAGCCGGCCGAGCTGGGCAACTCCGGCGACCTCGCCGTCGGCCAGCAGGTCGTCGCGATCGGTTCACCTCTGGGCCTCGACGGCACCGTCACCAGCGGCATCGTGTCGGCCCTGAACCGGCCGATGGCCGCGAGCAGCGACGGTCAGCCGCAGGCCGGCGTCAACTCCGTCATCGACGCCATCCAGACCGACGCGCCCATCAACCCCGGCAACTCCGGCGGGCCGCTGGTGAACATGGACGGCCAAGTGGTCGGCATCAACAGCGCGATCCTCACCACCGGCAGCGGCAACGGCTCGATCGGGCTGGGCTTCTCCATCCCGATCGACCAGGCCAAGCCGATCATCGAGGAGCTGCGCCAGGGCCAGGAGGCCACCCACGCCCAGATCGGCGTCGGCGTCAACGACGCGCAGCAGGGCGACGTCCGCGGCGCCCTGATCGCCCAGGTCAACCCGGGCAGCCCCGGCGAGGAGGCCGGTCTGCAGGAGGGCGACGTCGTGACCCACGTCGGCGACCGCGTCGTCAGCGACGCGACCTCCCTGATCGCGGCCGTCCGGTCGCACCGTCCCGGTGACGAGATCGAGCTGACCTACGTGCGCGACGGCCAGGAGCAGACCACCACGGTGACCCTGGGCAGCGACGCGCAGACCAGCTGAGCCGACGCCGTCGTCCGGGCCGAACGCCCCTCCAGAACCTGGTGCGTGTTCTGGAGGGGCGTTCTCGTGTGTGGGTGAGGTTGTCGGTGGGGGCGGGCAGACTGGGAGCGTGCTGCTGAAGGACGTCGCCGACACCTCCGCCGCCGTCGCCGGGGTCTCCGGGCGGCTGGCGAAGATCGACCTGCTCGCCGGGTGCCTGCGCCGGGCCGCGCCCGACGAGGCGCCGGTCGTCGCCAGCTATCTGGCCGGCGAGCTGCGGCAGCGCCGCACCGGGCTCGGCTACGCGTCCCTGCGCGACCTGCCGCCGCCGGCCGAGTCCGCGTCGCTGGACGTGCTGGAGGTCGACGCCGCGTTCGGCACGATCGCCGAGCTGTCCGGCAAGGGCTCCACGGCGGCGCGGCGCGAGCGGTTCCGCGAGATCCTGGCCCGCGCCACGCCGTCCGAGCAGCGGCTGCTGGCCGGACTGGTCTCCGGCGAGCTGCGGCAGGGCGCACTCGACGGCGTGCTCACCGAGGCCGTGGCGCGCGCCGCCGAGGTCCCGGCCGCCGACGTGCGCCGCGCGGTCACCGTCGCGGGTGCTCTGGTGCCGGTCGCGGCCGCGGTGCTGGCCGCGGGCCCGGAGGGTCTGGCGCGGTTCCGGCTGACGGTCGGGTCGCCGCTGCGGCCCATGCTGGCCTCCCCCGCGCCCGACATCGCCGAGGCGCTGCAGCGCACCGGCGAGGCCGCCGTCGAGTGGAAGGTCGACGGCGTCCGGGTCCAGATCCACCGCGACGGCAACGACGTCGCCGTGTTCACCCGCACGCTCGACGACATCACCGGCAACGTGCCCGAGCTCGCCGAGGCCGCGCTGGCGCTGCCCGTCCGCTCCGTCGTACTCGACGGCGAGACCATCGCGCTCGATCCGTCCGGCCGTCCGCTGCCGTTCCAGCGCACCGGTTCGCGGGTCAGCAGCCGGGTCGACGTCGCGACGGCGCGGGCCAAGGTGCCGCTGTCCCTCTTCGTCTTCGACGCCCTGCACGTCGACGGTGCCGACCTCATCGGCTCCCCCGGCACCGACCGCTGGGCCGCGCTGTCCGCCGTCGTCCCGGAGTCAGCCCGGGTCCCGCGCCTGGTGACGGCGTCGGCCGACGAGGCCCAGGCCTTCTTCGACGACGCCATCGCCCACGGCCACGAGGGCGTCATCGTCAAGGACCTCGACGTCCCCTACGAGGCCGGCCGCCGCGGCGCCGGCTGGCTGAAGGTCAAGCCGCGGCACACCCTCGACCTCGCCATCCTCGCCGCCGAGTGGGGTCACGGCCGGCGGCAGGGCTGGCTGTCCAACCTGCATCTGGGCGCCCGCGACCCGTCCGGCGCCTACGGTCCCGCCGGCGGCTGGGTGATGCTCGGCAAGACGTTCAAGGGCCTGACCGACCAGATGCTCACCTGGCAGACCGCCGAGCTGCTGTCCCTGGCCGACGGGCCGACGGACGGCTGGGTGGTCCGGGTGCGGCCGGAGCTGCTGGTCGAGATCGCCTTCGACGGCGTCCAGACATCGCCGCGCTACCCGGCCGGGGTGGCGCTGAGGTTCGCCCGCGTGTTGCGTCACCGTCCCGACAAGCCCGCCGCTGAGGCCGACACCATCGAGTCGGTGCTGGCCATACGTGGGCCCGTGCACGCGTAGCGTTGGCCGGCCCCGGCCCCAAGGCCCGCTGGTGTCCGGCTCCGCTGCCGGCTCACCGGCCGTAGGTGGTATCCGGCGACCGACTCCGCTGTCGTGACGGGCTCGCTGGCCTCCTCCGGCCCCGAGATGATCACGTTCACGACGAAAACCCGTGTCGTACTACGCCTGCAATCGTGTCGACGGTCGAGAGAACCTCATGACGGCCCACCCCACCCGGAGGAAAGCGCTCACCACCACCCGCGCTCCATGATCATCGGCGATCGCTGGCGTTATGGCACCAGTGATTGCCGATGATCATGGGGAAGGCGAGTTCCGGCGCCGCGGCAGAGCCGGAGGACTCCTCTGCCAGCACACCCGCCAGCGGCCAGCGGACAGCAACGCATAGCGGAGTCGGTCGCCGATCCACGAGCGGCCAGACGGCGGGCAGCGGACCCGCCACCAACAGCGGAGTCGGTCGCCCCAGGGTGCCCACCGCAAGAGGCCAGCGAACAGCGACCAGCCCGCGGACCTGAACGCCCGGGCCACTTCTTCCTCGGCCGCCTGATGCTGTTCCCCGAGGGCGCGGCGGCGCGGGTCAAGCGGTCTCGCCGGCGCGAAGCGCCCACCAGTCCGCTCGAGGCGCGCCGCCGCGCCCTCGACACTCGAACAGCAGGAGGCCGAGGACCCACCGACGCTCAAGAAGCCAACCGGGCGAACCTCAGCGCCCGCCGCTGATGCCCCGGTGGGCCTGCGCCAGCCGTTCCATCCCGTCCGCGAGCACCTCGACGCCGGTGTGGTCGGACGAGCGCAGCAGCAGCCCCGCCGCCTCCCACAGCGCCGTCTGGACGGCGTTGGCCGTCTGGTCGTCGGCGGCGGCCGTCGCCGCGGTCTCGAGGCCGGTGGTGGCGTCGACGAGGCGCGACCAGGAGGTGGGGGCGTAGCGGCCGGTGACGACGCGGACGCGGTCGCCCTCCTTGAGGACGGCGTCGCGGTCGCGGTCGAACAGGTACTGGCCGAGCGCGGCCCCGCCCACGCCGCCGCCGACGAGACCGATCAGCCCGCCCAGCACCGCACCGAGAACGCCGAGGCCGATCACCAGCGCCAGCACCACCAGCAGCACCGCGCCGACGACCGCGCCCGCGATGGCCGGGACGAGCTGATGGCGGCGCAGCCCGACGCCGAGCACCTGGAACATCGGACCGGGCTGGGCGAGCGCCTCGGCGACGCGGTCGCGCAGCGGCTGGTCGTTCAGTCCGGGCCGCAGCACGGCGAACGTCTCAGGGACCGCTTGACCGGACGTGGCCGCATGCGCGGGGCGGCCCGACGTCCACCGGACGGCACCCCACGGGCGCTTCTCGACGACGTTGGGCAGCCACGAGCCGCGCTTGGCGTTCAGCCGATCGACGATCTCCTGCTGCTGCTCCCAGGCCTGCGACCACTCCCACTCCTTCATCGCGCTCAGCGGGTGCGGTCGGCTCATCTCGATCTTCTCTCCATCGTGATCGTTCACCAGGGTGGATGTTGCGCCCGTCCCCCGAACGAGACTGTTCGAAGCCTACCCAACCGGCAACCAAGATCATGGGGCCATCCGGACATAAATGTCTGATACTGCCCGCTGCGGCTCACCCGCACGCACCGGGCCGCCCACGGGGCCGTTACGGTGTCAGTGTGTACCGGTTCCTGCTGACGCCTCGCTGGCTGCTGCTGCACGCCGTGGCGGTGGCGGCGGTGGCCGGCTGCCTGGTGCTCGGCTGGTGGCAGGCCGACGTCTACCAGGACAGCCACGGCCGGCACGAGCTGCGCGACCGCGAGCCGGTCGCCGTCGCCGAGCTGGCCTCGCCGGGCGCGGAACTGGGCGACGCCGCCGACCGTCAGGCCGTCGCGACCGGCACCTACCTACCCGATCAGCAGCAGCTCGTCCCCAGCCGGGTGCACGACGGCACGCTCGGCTCGTTCGTGGTCACGCCGCTGCGGACCGACGACGGCATGGTCGTGCCGGTGCTGCGCGGCTGGGTCGACGACCCCGAGGACGCCGGCACCGCCGTCCCGTCCGGCGAGGTCACCGTCACCGGCTACCTGCTGCCGCCCGAGACGCCCGACCACGCGACCGTCCGCACCGGCCAGGAGCTCGAGGACGGCCGCATGGCCTACATCGCACCTGACCAGCTGGCCCAGCGCGCCGGCGTGGGCGAGGCCACGGCCCTGCACGGCTACCTGCTGCTGCGCGAGGAGTCGCCGGAGCCGGCCGCCGCGCCCGTGGTGCTCGACGTCGACACCGTCGCGCCGATCCGCGACGTCAGCCCCTGGCAGAACCTCTCCTACTGGGCGCAGTGGTGGGTCTTCGCGCTGGCCGCGGTCGTGTTCTGGGTGAGCATCGTCCGCAACGGCGTCCGGACCCGCCGGCTCGCGGCCGCCTCGCCCGAGGGCGCCGGCGACGACGACGTCAGCGCACCCGCTCCGTCTCACGCGCCTTCCTGACGACGAACCGCTCGGCGAAGAACGACGCGAACGGCACCGTCCCGGCCAGCGCGATCAGCACCGCCCAGCTCGCCTTCCACCCGCGCTGGTGCACCAGCAGCCCGGTGGCCACGAGGTAGATCACGTACAGCCAGCCGTGGATCGGCGAGACCGTGCGGCTCATGGTCGCGTCGCCGGGCGGGCCGTAGCGGACGAAGATCGCCACGCACAGCAGGAGCAGCACCACACCGGTGGTGTAGGCCATGACGCGGTAGAAGGGCAGGGCATCTCGACGCACGCCTGCGAGCCTAACCCCGCCGCTTCACAGCCCGAGCAGCCGGTACGCCTCGACGACGCCCGTCTTGCCCTTGACCTCCAGGCCCTCGACCCGCTCGGTCCGCGCACCGGACAGCTGCCGCGCCGTCTCCGCGCCGATGAGGACGCCGCCGACGGGGGCCGCGCTCTCCAGGCGGGCGGCGAGGTTGACGGTGTCGCCGATGACGGTGAACGTCCGCCCGCCCGCCGTGCCGAGGAGACCGACGGCGACCTCACCGGTGTTGACGCCGACGCGGAACCGCGGCCAGCCCGGATGCGCGGCCGCCACCGTCGCCGTCACCTGCTGGATCGCCAGCGCCGCGGCGGCCGCCCGGCGCGCGTGGTCGGGCTGGTCGCCGTCGCGGTTGAACGTCACCATGAGCGCGTCGCCGACCAGCCGGTCGACGGTGCCGCCGAACCGCTCGACGACCGGCGGGATGGCGATGGTGAAGTACGCGTTGAGCATCTCGGTGACGTCCTGAGGGCGGGTGCGCTCGGAGAACGACGTGAACCCCTGCAGGTCGGCGAAGAGGACGCTGAGCTCACGGGTCCCCTTGGCGGTGTCGCCGAGGTAGAGGCCGGCGAAGCGCTCCTCGTACCACTGACGGTGTGCGCTGAGGGCGACCAGCGCGAACGCCGCCAGCATCAGCAGGTGCCACTCCCACCAGCTGGCGTGCCAGTTGCGTCCGAACGCCACCGCGACCGACGCCTCGGCCAGCAGCACGAACGCCGCGGCCATCGCCAGCAGCAACGTCACCGAGCCGGGGTGGCTGGGCAGCCGCAGGTACCGCACGACGGCGAACACGTACAGCAGCAGGGCGGCGACCGCCAGCCAGACCAGCGGGCCGGACGCCCGTTCCGGCGGCGCGGGGTCGTCCAGCGGCGCCAGGCCGCCCACCGACGCCGCGCCCCACAGCACCAGGACCGCCAGCAGCGCGCCGCGGATCAGACCGGCCCGCCGCATGACCGCGTGCGCCCGCCCGCCGCCCAGCTCCGTCGCCGACGCCGCCGCGAACACCGCCGCGACCAGCAGCCCCACGGGCGTGGCCAGCGCGAATCCGGCGTTCGGCGCGTCGAGCAGCACGCCGGGCGTCGCCAGCGCGTGCAGCCCGAGGAACCCGGCCGCGGCCAGGAACGCCAGCGAGACCAGGAAGACGCGCGCGTCGTTGCGGCGGCGCGCGGCCGTTCCCGTCGCGTAGGCCAGCCCGGTGCTCAGCGCGGCGGCCCCGAGCACCAGCCAGAAGTGCGCGGGGTGGTGCTGCCACGTCCCGTCCCACTCCGGCACCGCGAGCAGCACGACGAGCCCGGCGATCGGCAGCGCCAGCAGCAGCGCCGCCAGGCCGAGGCGGGGCGCGACGGCGCGCGCCGGCGGGTCCGCGGGCGTCCCGGTCACGGCCGTGCCACGCTCGGATCCGTGGCCGCGAGGACCCGGTGCACCTGCTGGATCACCACCGACCCCTCGCCGACGGCCGACGCGACCCGCTTGACCGACCCGCGGCGGACGTCGCCGACCGCGAACACGCCCGGCACACAGGTCTCGAGCATCAGCGGCTGCCGCTCCAGCGGCCAGCGCCGCGCGGCGTGGCTGTCCATGACGTCCGGCCCGGTGAACAGGTAGCCCCACTGGTCGCGCTCGATCCGCTCGGGCAGCCAGGACGTGTGCGGCTCGGCCCCGATCAGCACGAACAGCCCCGTCGCCGGCTCGGTGTGCGTCTCACCCGTGTCGCGGTCGCGGAGCTCGATCCAGGCCAGCCGGCCGCTGCCGCCACCGTCGACCACCTCGGTGTGCAGCCGTACCCGGATGCCGGCCGCGTCGATGGCGTCGATGAGGTACTGCGACATGCTGTCGGCCAGCGACGCGCCGCGCACCAGCAGCGTGACGGAGCTCGCGTAGCGCGACAGGTGCATGGCGGCCTGCCCGGCCGAATTGCCGCCGCCGACGACGAAGACCGGCTCGCCCGCCATCGCGCGGGCCTCGGACACCGACGCGCCGTAGAAGACGCCCGCTCCCTCGAACGCCTCCAGCGACCGCACGCCGATGCGCCGGTAGCTGACCCCGGTGGCCAGCACGACGGCGCGCGCCCGGGCCCGCTGCCCGTCGGCCGCCGTCAGGACGTACCAGCCGTCCTCGGAGGTCAGGTCGACGAGCTCGCGCATCAGCAGGAACGTCGTCCCGAACACCCACGCCTGCTGGTAGGCCCGCTGGGCCAGTTCCGCGCCGCTGATGCCGCGGGAGAAGCCGAGGTAGTTGCGGATCAGCGAGCTGGACCCGGCCTGCCCGCCGATCGACTCCCGCTCGACCACGAGGGTGTGCAGCCCCTCCGACGACGCGTAGACGGCGGCGGCGAGCCCCGCCGGCCCGGCGCCGACGACGATGACGTCGAAGTCCGTCTCCGCGCCCAGCGTGGTGTCGACCCCGTAGGCGTCGGCCAGCTGGGTGTTCGTCGGGTCGACCAGCACCCGGCCGTCGTGCAGCAGGACCACCGGCGCCGTGGCGTCCTCGAGGCCGGCCGCCGCGAGCGCCGTCCGGCCCTCGTCGGTGTCGGAGGGGTGGAACTGGTGCTGCACGCCGTTGCGGACCAGCAGGCTGCGCAGCTCGTGGGCGCGCGGCGACCAGCGCTCGGCAACGACCGTCACCTCGCGCGGCGCGGCCGAGACCGACCGCTCCCACTCCAGCAGGAACTCGGTGACCGTGCGGTGGAAGTACTCGTCCGGCGAGCGCCACGGCCGCAGCGCGTAGTAGTCGATCTTGCCCAGCGCGATCAACCGGTGGATGGCGTCGGCGGTCGCGCGATCGGCCCACGCGCCCCAGTCGACGACGAGCGCCCGTTTGGCCTCCGGGTACAGCTGTTTGACCTGCCCGAAGACGGCGTCGGCGGGGTCGTCCTCGCCCGGCGCGGGCGGCGGACGGTCGCACAGGACCAGCGCGACCTGCAGTCCGCGGTCGCGCAGCGATTCCAGCGTCGTCAGCCCGGCCGCGCCGCTGCGCTCGTCGACGACGTCGTAGTCGCCGCCGTAGCGCCGGCGCAGCTGATCGGCGATGCGCCCCTGGCCCGCGGTGTCATGAGCGTGCTCGATGACGACCAGCACCGGCCGGCGCTGGTCCGGCTGGACGGACATGGCCACGCCGCACCTCCCCCCGAAGGCCGCGGCCGGCCGTGCCCGTGGCCGGCCGCTTGCGGCGAGTCTACGGCCCGGACGGGGCGTTGTGACCGGTTGCGACGGGAGTAAGCGGCAGCACGGGCACGCGTCAGCGGGCGCGATAATCGGCTGGTGGCGCCGGTCCGAGTCCGAGAGACGCTCGTCATCCCCGACGACGAGCTGTCCTGGCGGTTCTCCCGCTCGAGCGGACCGGGCGGCCAGGGCGTCAACACCACCGACTCGCGGGTCGAGCTGTCCTTCGACGTGACGGCGTCGCGAGTGCTCAGCGCGACGGCCCGGGCCCGGATCGCCGAGCGGCTGCGGCACCGTCTGGTCGACGGCGTGCTGACGGTCGTCGCGTCGGAGCACCGGTCGCAGCTGCGCAACCGGGAGGCGGCTCAGGAACGGCTGGCGGCGCTGCTGGAGGATGCGCTGCGGCCGCCTCCGCCGCCCCGCCGGCCGACGAAGCCGTCGCGAGCGGCCCGGGCTCGCCGGGTGGAGCAGAAGCGCCGGGCCGGCGAGACCAAACGGCTGCGCCGCCGCCCCGACGACGCCTGAGGTCACCCGCCGACGCCGTCCCGCGTCCCCGTCCCCCGCTGACCCCGTCCCCGGCCCCACGTTGATGGGAGGTGGACGGCGCTCCCGGAGCGGAACCGGGCGGACGGGTGGCTAGACGCTCAGGCTGGGCTTGATCGCGACCAGCCGGCCGAGCAGGCCGTTGACGAACGTCGGCGACTGGTCGGTCGAGAGGTCGCGGGCCAGCGACACCGCCTCGTCGAGCGCCACGGGGTCGGGGACGTCGTCGCGGTAGAGCACCTCGTAGACGCCGATGCGCAGGACGTTGCGGTCGACCGCCGGCATCCGCTCCAGCGTCCAGCCCTCGGAGTAGGTCGAGATGAGCTCGTCGATGCGCTCACGATGCGCGATGACACCCTCGACCAGCTGGACGGTGTACTCGTTCAGCGGCTGCTCGGCGGTGGCCATGCGGTGCGACAGCGTGGCGCCGAGGGTGAGGCCGCGCAGCTCGGACTCGTACAGGATGTCGAGCGCGCGCTTGCGGGCGCGGCTCCTGGCTGGCATGCCCCGGCGCCCGTCAGCCCGCGCGGCCGAGGTAGGAGCCGTCGCGGGTGTCGACCTTGATCTTCTCGCCGCTGGTGATGAACAGCGGCACCTGCACCTCGTAGCCGGTCTCGAGCCGGGCCGGCTTGTTGCCGCCGGTGGAGCGGTCGCCCTGCAGGCCCGGCTCGGTGTACTCGATGGTGAGCACGACCGAGGCCGGGAGCTCGACGAACAGCGGGGTGCCGTCGTGCAGGCCGACGGTGGCGTCCTGGTTCTCGAGCATGAAGTTCGCGGCGTCGCCGACGACGCCGGCCGGGACGTGCGTCTGCTCGTAGCTCTGGGTGTCCATGAACACGAAGTCGTCGCCGTCGCGGTAGAGGTAGGTCATCTCGCGGCGGTCGACGTTGGCGGTCTCGACCTTCACGCCAGCGTTGAACGTCTTGTCGACCACCTTGCCCGAGATGACGTTCTTGAGCTTCGTCCGCACGAACGCGCCGCCCTTGCCGGGCTTGACGTGCTGGAACTCCACCACGCTCCACAGTTGCCCGTCGAGGTTGAGCACGATGCCGTTCTTGAGGTCGTTGGTCGTCGCCACGTCGCTCTTGCCTTCTTCGTCGTCTTGGTCGCGGCCCCGGTCGCGTCAGGCGTCCAGGACCAGCAGGTCCTTGGTGGTGGGTGTGAGCAGCTCGGAACCGCCGGAGGCCCGAACCGCCAGCGTGTCCTCGATGCGGACGCCGCCGCGGCCGGGCAGGTAGATCCCGGGCTCGACGGTCACAGCCATGCGATCGGCCAGTGTACCCGTCGCGGAGTACCCGAGCGTCGGCGCCTCGTGAACCTCCAGGCCCACGCCGTGTCCGGTGCCGTGGCCGAAGTTCTCCTTGTAGCCGGCATCGTCGATGACGGCGCGGCTGGCGTGGTCGACCGACATGCACTCGGCGCCGACGGCGACGGCCTCGGTGCCGGCCCGCTGGGCGGTGGCGACGAGGTCGTAGATCTCCCGCTGCCAGTCCTGCGGCTGGGCTCCGATGACAGACGTGCGGGTGCAGTCGGCGTGGTAGCCGCGGTAGACGGCGCCGAAGTCGATCTTCAGCAGGTCGCCGCGCTCGACCACGCGGTCCGTCGGCCGGTGGTGCGGGATGGCGCTGTTCGGGCCGGCCGCGACGATGGTCTCGAAGGCGATGCCGTCGGCGCCGTGGCCGAACATCCGCCACTCCAGGTCGCGGGCGATCTCTTTCTCCGTCCGCCCGGCGAATCCGCCCGCCGCGTAGAGGTCCTCGAGCGCCCGGCACGAGATGGCGCAGGCCTCGGCCAGCAGGCCGATCTCGTCCTCGTCCTTGACTGCGCGCAGCTGCTCGACGGCGCGGCCCAGGTGGACGCTCTCGACGGCGGCCGGCTCGGCGTCGAGCGCCGCCTGGACCGACTCCCAGAGCTCGAGGGTGACGGCGTGCTCCTCGACGCCGAGCCGTAGACTCCCCCCGGCCTTCGCCGCACGCGCGGCGAGCGACGCCGCGACACTCCGCTCGACCAGCAGCTCGACGTCTTCTGCCACGGCCTTCGCCGCCGTAGAATAACGGCTATCCGTGGCAAGCACGGCCGAACCGTCCGAGCTCAGGAGCAATGCCGCGTTACTGCTGTCGAGGCCGGTGAGATAACGGACGTTGACCAGGCTTGTGACTAGCGCCGCGTCAATCTTGTCATCAACCAGCCTCCGGGCCAGTTCAGCGCGTCGCTTCGCGTGGGTCTCCGCCATCTTCTACGCCCTCTCTACCGTTGCTGACCTGTGTAGATGTCGTGGTATTTCAATAATTGAGACGGGTGCTTCGCAGTTGATCACCGCTCGACTACGCTCGTGATCATGCTCATCCTAGGCCTGGTCGTCATCGTCATTCTGGCCCTCGTCATGAGCTTTCTCGTCATTCGGCGTGGGCCCGAGACAACCACCGCGCGCACCTTCTCTTCGTCGTTGACACCGCCCCCCGGTGTACGGCTCCCCCGCGAGTTGCAGGACGAGGCTCGTGATGTCGCATCGCGCGGCAATACCGACCAAGCCGTGAAAATCCTGCAGAAGCGGGCAAGCCTTCCACTACCGCAGGCTACCGCCATCGTCTACGCGCTTCAGGCGGGACAGGTGTTCCCGGAGCCCGAGCCGGTCAGCACCGCGCCGTCGACGCCGGCCCGCCGCCGCGGCGCCATCGACGCCGAACTGCTGGCGACGCTGCGCCGCCTGGTCAGTCAGGACCGCCTGCGCCGTACGGCCGCCATCCGGCTGCTCAAGGAGCGCACCGGCATGAACAGCCGCGACGCCCGGCGGTTCCTCGACGCCCTCTGACCCGTGCTGGGACCCGAACTTCGGTCTTGATATCACTACCACCGTCGGTGATAGCATCTCGGGCATGCGCCAGTTGCTGCTGCGGATCCCCGACGATCTCCACCGGCGGCTGAGCGCGCGAGCGCAGCGCGAGGGCGTCTCCATCAACGCCCTGGCCAACAAGGTGCTCTCCGCCGCGGCGCCGCCGCCTCCCCCGTCCGACGACGACATCGACGTGCGCCGCCTCGAGCTGCGCGAGAAGGCGCGCGAGCTCGGCCTCCTCGTCGAGAACCCGGCACCGTCGGTCCCTCCGGCCCAGTTCACCCGCGCGCTCAAGGCCACCGAGGGGGTCGGCCCGGTCGTCGACGAGCTGTGGTCCGACGGCCGATGAGGATGCTCACCTACGTCGACTCCTCGGTGCTGGTGCGCTCCTACCTCGCCGACGAGCCGCAGCACGCCGTCGCGCGCGGCCTGATCGAGGGCCGCACGCTGCTGGTCACCTCCACGCTGGCGCTGCTGGAGGCGTCGTCCGCGCTGGTCCGGGCCGCGCGCACCCGCCGCTTCGGCGACGTCGACACCCTGCTGGCCAAGCTCTACGAAGAGGTCTCGCCCACCGGTCCCATCGCGCTGATCCGCGCCGACATCCTCGACACCGAGAACACCGCCCGGGTGCTCGTCCGCCGCTTCGGCCTCCGCGCGTGCGACGCCCTGCACCTGGCCATCGCCGACCTCGGTGCGCGGCCATTGGTCCGCTCGGGCGAGCGGGTGGGGTTCGCCTCGCACGACCCCGCGCAGCGCGCGGCCGCCGCGGACCTGGGCTTCGTCCCCGTCTGACCGGTACCGTCGCCCCGTGGACTTCTGGCTGATCGTCGTCATCGCCTTCGGGGCCGCGCTGGTGATCGGCTTCGGCATCGTTCTGGTGCGCGCCCGGGCCGACGCGGTGAGCGGGCCGACGCCGTCGTCACCCGGCGCGGAGCGACCCGTCCTGGACCGAGCCGAGCTCGACGCCGCCGTCGGCGCGCTGCTCGCCGAGGGCAGGCTCATCCCGGCGGTCAAGCTGATCCGGCAGCAGACCGGCCTGGGCCTGGCCGAGGCCAAGGCGTACGCCGACCGGCTGGCCGCCGGAGCGGACTCGGCCCCGCCGCCGCAGTCACCCCGGGCGTCGATCTCGCCGGAGGCGATGGCGCGCATCCAGCACCTCGTCGCCCAGGGCAAGAAGTTGCAGGCGGTCAAGGAGCTGCGCGAGCACACCCGTCTGGGACTCCGGGAGGCCAAGCTCACCGTCGACCGCATGGCCGAGTCGGCGGTGGTGCTGGCGGCCGAGCCGCCCGAGCCGCCCGCCGACCGCACCGACGAGGTGATGGCGCGGGTTCAGGCGCTGGTGGCGGAGGGCAAGAAGATCCAGGCGATCAAACTGCTGCTCGACAACGCGCCGGACCTGGACCTCAGGAAGGCGAAGGAGATCGTCGACCGGCTGTGACCGGCGGGCCGCTCAGACGAGGTCGGCGACGGCGCGCAGCGCGAGGTCGTAGGAGCCGAGCCCGAAGCCGGCGACGGTGCCCGTGGCGACGCCGGCGACGACGCTGGTATGCCGGAACTCCTCGCGCGCGGCCGGGTTGGAGATGTGCACCTCGACCAGCGGCGCCCGCAGCTGCGCGCACGCGTCGCGCAGCGCGTAGGAGTAGTGCGTGAACGCGGCCGGGTTGAGCACCACCGGCGTGCCGGCGTCGGCGGCCTCGTGCAGCCAGTGCACCAGCTCGGCCTCGTCGTCGGTCTGCCGCACGTCGGCGTCGAGCCCGAGGCCGGCGGCGGTCTTGCGACAGCGCTCCACCAGGCCGGCGAACGTCGTGCTGCCGTAGACGTCCGGCTCGCGGGACCCCAGGCGGCCGAGGTTGGGACCGTTGAGCACCAGTACGCGCGTCGTCACGGCCTGCACAATATCGTCACGGGAGGCGGTTGCCGGCCGCCCGGTAGAGCGCGTACCAGGTCTCGCGGCTGAGCTCGATGTCGGCCGCCAGAGCCAGCTCGGCGACGCGGGCCGGCTTCGTCGTCCCGACGACCGGCTGCAGCCGCGCCGGGTGGCGCAGGATCCACGCGACGGCCACCGTCGCCGGGGTGGCGCCGGCCTCGGCCCCGACCGTCGCGAGCGCCTCGTTGAGCTCCTGATAGTCGGGGTTGGTGAGGAACGTCCCGGCGATGTGGCCGTGCTGCAGTACCGACCACGGCTGGATGGTGATGCCGTGCAGGCGGCAGTACTCCAGCGCGCCGCCGTCGCGGACCACGCCCCCGTCGAACCCGGTGTTGACGTTGAGACCGGAGTCGACCAGCAGCGTGTGCGCCAGTCCGAACTGCAGCTGGTTGGCGACCAGCGGCTGGCGCACGTGCGCCCGCAGCAGGTCCAGCTGGGCGGGGTTCTGGTTGCTGACGCCGACGTGGCGCACCTTGCCCGCCGTCACGAGGTCGTCGAAGGCCGCGGCCACCTCATCGGGCTCCATGAGGGTGTCGGGCCGGTGCAGGAGCAGCAGGTCGACGTAGTCGGTGCGCAGCCGCCGCAGCGACCCCTCGACCGACGCGCGGATGTGCTCGGCGGAGAAGTCGAAGAACCCGGACCGGATGCCGCACTTCGTCTGGACGACGACGTCCTCGCGGCGGACCGGCGACCTGGCCAGGGCCGCCCCGAACACCTCCTCGCACTGCCCGCCGCCGTAGATGTCGGCGTGGTCGAACATGGTGATGCCGGCGTCGGCGGCGGCGCCGATCAGCCCCGCGACCTCGTCCTCGGACAGCTGGTCGATGCGCATGCAGCCGAGGATGACGGCCGAGCCGCGCAGTCCCGAGCCGCCGATGTCGATGTACCTCACCCGGCGAGCTTATCCGGCTGATCGTCCCGGGCTCGCCCGCCTTGGCAAGGCTGACCGTCGCTCCAAACCGGGCATTTCGGACAGCGGCGCGACGACCAGCCTTGCCAAGAGGATGGCGGACATTGCCAAGGCGCAACGGATTCGACCGTTCCGCCCGTCGTGAGCGATGATCGACCCGCCCGGCAGGCGAACGAAGGGGCTCTGCCGTGCGCGAACTACCAGTGCTGGTCACGTACTCCGGCGCGCTGTCCGCCGGGCTCACCGAGAGCGCCGTCCGCCACCGGGTGCGGCAGGGCCGGCTGATCCAGGTGCGCCACGGCGTGTACTGCTCGCGCGAGGTGTGGGACCGGATGAGCGGCGACGTACGGCTGCGGCACGAACTGCAGATCCGCGCGGTGCTGATGTCGCTCGGCGGCGCGTGGGTGAGCCACTACTCCGGCGCGGCGCTGCAGCATCTGCCGTTGCCGTCGGGCTGGGACGAGGTGGTCACGCTGACCCGCCCGGTGAGAACGGCCGGCCGGATGTCGTACCCGGGTGTCAGGTTCCGGACGGCCGCCGTCCCGCCGGCGCACCGGACCACGCTGTACGGGTTGCCGGTCCTGACGGTGGCCCGCACTGTGCTCGACATCGCCCGCACCGACGGCGCCGCCGCCGGGCTCGTCGTGGCAGACGCAGCGCTGCGGCGGAATCTCACGACCTCGGCGGACCTCGCCACCGTCGTCGCCGACCTGGCCGGCTGGCCCGGGGTGGCGGATGCGCGGGTGGTCTCCGCCCACGCGTCCGGCCGGCGCGAGTCGCCGCTCGAGTCGGCCTCGTACGCGTTGTTCGTCCGGCGCGGGCTCGCGCTGCCCGAGTGCAACGCCTGGCTCACCGACGAGCGGCGTGGCGGCGTTCGGGCGGACTTCACCTGGCGACGGCATCGGCTGCTCGGCGAGGCGGACGGCCGGGTGAAGTACGACGACCCGTGGTCCACCGGCGAGCCGGTGCTGTGGAAAGAGAAGCTGCGCCAGGAGCGACTCGAGAACCTCGGCTTCGTCGTCACCCGCTGGACGGGAGCCGAGATCCACCGCGACCCGGACGCCGTCATGGCGCGACTGGCCGAGCGGTCCCGCCGGGCCCACGACATGTTCGGCGCGCCGCTGCTGGTGCCACGATGGAGGCATGAGCGATGAACCGGAGACCACGTCGATGGTGAGCGACGGCGCCGCCACGACGCCGTGGGCCGACGCGGTGGCGGCGCTGGCCGCGGCCGACACGTACTGGTTGTCGACGGTGCGACCCGACGGCCGGCCGCATGTCGTCCCGATCCTGGGCGTCGTGGTCGACGGCGTGTTCCACTTCGCCGCCTGGCCGGGCAGCGTCGCCGGACAGAACCTGGCCAGCGACCCACGCTGCGTCGTCGCCGTCAACGCCGGCGGCATCGACCTCGCGGTCGAGGGCCGGGCCACCGCCGTGCGCGACGAGCCCGTGCTGCAGGCGGCCGCCGAGCGCTACCTCGAGCAATACGACTGGCCGGTCGAGATCCGCGACGGCGCCTTCCACGCCGAGGGCGCGCCGACGGCCGGTCCGGGCCCGTACGACGTCTACGCGCTGACACCGTCGAAGGCGTTCGGCTACGGGTCGGGCGAGGGCGACTACAACCCCACCCGCTGGCGGTTCGGCTAGCGGGCCACCTCGGTGAACGCGGCGGTGAGCAGCTGTGGGTCGGGCGCCTCGAGGATGCCGGGCTTGCCGAGCGCGTCGAGCACGACGAACCGCAGGCGGTCGCCACGGCTCTTCTTGTCGATGCGCATGGTGTCGAGCAGCCGCGGCCAGGCGGACCCGTCGTACGACGTCGGCAGGCCGAGCAGCTCGAGGATGCGGCGGTGGCGGTCGGCGGTGTCGTCGTCGAGCCGACCCGCCAGGCGCCCCAGCTCCGCGGCGAACACCATGCCGACGGAGACCGCCGCGCCGTGCCGCCACTTGTACCGCTCGAGCTTCTCGATGGCGTGGCCGAGCGTGTGCCCGTAGTTGAGGATCTCGCGCAGCCCCGACTCGCGCAGGTCGGCACCCACGACGTCGGCCTTCACCCGCACCGACCGCACCACGAGGTCGCGCACGTAGGGGCCGTCGGGGCGCGCCGCGCCGGCGGGGTCGGCCTCGACGATGTCGAGGATGGTGGGGTCGGCGATGAACCCGGCCTTGACGACCTCGGCCAGGCCGGCGACGTACTCGTTGACCGGCAGCGACGACAAGGCGGCGAGGTCGCACAGCACGCCGGCCGGCGGGTGGAACGCGCCGACCAGGTTCTTGCCCTCGGCGGTGTTGATGCCGGTCTTCCCGCCCACGGCGGCGTCGACCATGCCGAGCACCGTCGTCGGGACCGGCACCCACTTCACGCCGCGCAGCCAGGATGCCGCGACGAACCCGGCGAGGTCGGTGGTCGCTCCCCCGCCGATGCCGACGACGGCGTCGGAGCGGGTCATGCCGATGCGGCCGAGCACCGACCAGCAGTACGCCGCGACCTCGGCGGTCTTCGCGTCCTCGGCATCGGGGACCTCGACGGCGTGCGCCTCGAAGCCCTGCGCCAGGAGGTCGTCGCGGACGGCGTCGGCGGTCGCGCGCAGCGCGCCGGGATGGATGACGGCGACGCGCTGGACGCCGTCGCCGAGCAGGCCGGGCAGCTCGCCCAGCAGCCCGGTGCCGATGACGACGTCGTAGGGGTGGTCGCCGCCGACGTGGACTCTCGTCGGCTCGAAGGCGTCACCCGACATGCTTGACGACCTCGTCGGCGATGTCCTCGGGGCTGCGGCCGCCGGTGTCGACGGTGACCGTGGCGGCCTCGACGTAGACCGGCCGGCGCTCGTCGAGCAGCCGCTTGAGCTGCGCCCGCGGGCTCTCGAGCAGCAGCGGCCGGTCGCGGTTCAGCCCCACGCGCGACACGGCGTCGGCCAGGCCGACATCGAGGAAGACGACCAGGTGGCCGGCGAGCAGCGCGCGGTTCTCCGGCGAGACGACGGCCCCGCCGCCGAGCGCGAGGACGCCGTCGTGCTCGTCGAGGGCGGCCGCGACGGCGGCGCGCTCCAGCGCTCGGAACGCGGGCTCGCCGTCCTCGACGAAGATGTCGGTGATCGGCTTGCCCGCGATGCGCTCGATGTCGGCGTCGGTGTCGCGGAACGTGGTGCCCAGCCGCTGCGCGACGAGCGTGCCGACGGTGGTCTTGCCGGCGCCGGGCGGGCCGATGACGACGACGCGCGGGGCCATCAGCGCACCGCCAGCCGGGCCGGTATGGCGTCGAGGTAGGTCGCGAGGTTGCGGGCGGTCTCGGCGACGGAGTCGCCGCCGAACTTCTCCAGCGCCAGCTCGGCCACGACCAGCGCGACCATGGCCTCGGCGACGACGCCCGCGGCCGGGACGGCGCACACGTCGGAGCGCTGGTGGTGCGCCTTGGCGACCTCGCCGGTGGCGGTGTCGATGGTGCGCAGCGCCCGCGGCACCGTCGAGATGGGCTTCATCGCCGCGCGGACCCGCAGCGTCTCGCCGGTGGACATGCCGCCCTCGATGCCGCCGGACCGGCCCGACGTCCGCCGCACGCCGCCGCCGTCGACCGGCACGATCTCGTCCTGGGCCTTGGAGCCGCGGGTGCGGGCGAGCTCGAACCCGTCGCCGATCTCGACGCCCTTGATGGCCTGGATGCCCATGAGCGCGCCGGCCAGGCGGGCGTCGAGCTTGCGGTCGCCGTGCACGTAGCTGCCGACGCCAGGCGGGAGGCCGGTGACGACCACCTCGACGACGCCGCCGAGCGTGTCGCCCTCGTCGTGCGCGGCGTCGACCTCGGCCACCATGAGCTTGCTGGTGTCGGCGTCGAAGCAGCGCAGCGGGTCGGCGTCGAGGTACTCGACGTCGTCGGGGCCGGGCAGCGGCGAGCCGGCCGGCACCGCGACGGTCCCGAGCTCGACGGTGTGGCTGACCAGCCGGACGCCGTAGGCCTGGCGCAGGAACGCCGACGCGACCGCGCCGAGCGCCACCCTTGCCGCGGTCTCGCGGGCGCTGGCCCGCTCGAGCACCGGGCGGGCCTCGTCGAAGGCGTACTTCTGCATGCCCGCGAGGTCGGCGTGGCCGGGACGGGGGCGGGTCAGCGGCGCGTTGCGGGCGAGGCCGTCGAGGACGTCGGGGTCGACCGGATCGGCCGACATCACCTGCTCCCACTTGGGCCACTCGGTGTTGCCCACCTGGACGGCGACCGGGCTGCCGAGCGTGCGGCCGTGCCGCACCCCGCCGAGGATCGTCACCTCGTCGGCCTCGAACTTCATCCGAGCGCCGCGGCCATAGCCGAGCCGGCGCCGCGCGAGCGCCGCGTCGATGTCGGCCGTCGTGACCTCGACCCCGGCCGGAAGTCCCTCGAGGATCGCGACCAGGGCCGGCCCGTGCGACTCCCCCGCTGTCAGCCATCTGAGCATGCTCGAATTCTCCCACGCTCTGGCGGCCGCCCCGACCGGCGGGAGACCACAGGACCCGATCCCGACGAGCTAGGCGGCAAGCTGAAGTCCGCTCTGGCCGCCGAAGGGCCGAAGGACGACGCATTCGCGACGTCCTCGAGGAGATCGTGGCAGAGCGCGTCATCGATCTTCCGCGCGGTGCCGGACGGCTCGCTCTCGTCGACGACGGAGACAGCGAACGGCCCGCCGTCTCCCTGGATGACAACGCCGCGATGCGCGACCTGATGGACGGCCTCCTGCCAGGTTGACGTGTCGAAAGCCGGGCGGCCCGACCCCATCCTCAGCAACGAGAGCGCGCTACGGCGGTAATGCCCGTGCTGGCCGCTGGGGCGCTGGTCTAGGCTCGGCAGGGTGCCGCACGAGATCGATCCGACCTTCATCGCCCTGCCGATGCGTTCGCTGGCCGACGCCGCGTTGCAGCGCGCCCGCGACCTCGGCGTCGAGCACGCCGACTTCCGGTTCGAGCGCATCCGCTCCCAGGACCTCTCCTTCCGCGACGGCAAGCTCGAGGGCAGCCGCGACGGCGAGGACGTCGGGTTCGCCGTCCGCGTCCTGCACGAGGGCACCTGGGGGTTCGCCGCCACCGTCGACCTCACCAGCGACGACGCCGCGAAGACGGCCGAACGAGCGGTCGAGCTGGCGAAGGTCTCGCGCCGGCTCAGCCCGGCCCGCACAGAGCTGGCCGACGAGCCGGTGTATCCCGACGTCACCTGGGTGTCGGCCTACGACGTCAACCCGTTCGACGTCCCCGACACCGAGAAGATCGACCGCATGGTCGGCCACTCCGTCCGGGTGCTCGCCCAGCCCGACGTCGACCACGTCACCGCGCAGCTGCAGCAGGTGCAGGAGAACAAGTTCTACGCCGACACCCGCGGCACCATCACCACCCAGCAGCGGGTCCGCCTGCACCCGGTCTTCGAGGCGGTGAAGGTCGACCCGCAGACCGGCCGGTTCGAGACCATGCGCACGCTCGCCGCCCCGGCCGGGCGCGGCTGGGAGTACGCGACGGGCGCCGACGGCGTCGTCGACTGGGGCGCGGCGCTGGACGAGCTGGGACCGCTGCTGGCGGAGAAGTTCGCCGCCCCGAGCGTCCAGGCCGGCCGCTACGACCTCGTCATCGACCCGACGAACCTGTGGCTGACCATCCACGAGTCCATCGGCCACGCCACCGAGCTCGACCGCGCGCTCGGCTACGAGGCCAACTACGCCGGCACCTCGTTCGCCACCCTCGACCAGCTGTGGACGCTGCGCTACGGCTCCCCCGTCATGCACGTCACCGGCGACCGCATTACGCCGCACGGCCTGTCGACCGTCGGCTACGACGACGAAGGCGTGGCTGCCCAGCGCTGGGACATCGTCAGCGGCGGCACGCTGGTCGGCTACCAGCTCGACCGCGCCATGGCCGCGGCCAACGCCAGTGCGCTGGGCACCAGCCGCTCCAACGGCTGCGCGTTCGCCGACTCCCCCGGCCACGTGCCGGTGCAGCGCATGGCCAACGTCTCGCTGCAACCGGCCGACGGCGGCCCGTCCACCGACGAGCTGATCGCGCAGGTCGACGACGGCATCTACGTCGTCGGCGACAAGTCCTGGTCCATCGACATGCAGCGCTACAACTTCCAGTTCACCGGCCAGCGGTTCTACCGCATCCGCGGCGGCGAGCTGGACGGCCAGCTGCGCGACGTCGCGTACCAGGCCACCACCACCGACTTCTGGGGCTCGATGGCCGCGGTCGGCGGCCCGCAGACCTACGTGCTGGGCGGCGCGTTCAACTGCGGCAAGGCCCAGCCGGGGCAGATCGCGCCGGTGTCGCACGGCTGCCCGTCGGCGCTGTTCCGCGACATCCGCGTCCTCAACACCGCCGAGGAGGGTGGCCAGTGAGTGGCACCATGACGCCGCAGGAGATCGTCGAGCGCTGCCTCGAACTGTCCAAGGCGAGCGGCACGATCGTGCTGGTCGACGAGACGTCCACCGCGAACCTGCGCTGGGCCACCAACGCGCTGACGACGAACGGCGTCACCCGCGACCGGTCGGTGACGGTCATCGCGACGGTCGACGGCGCCGGCGGCACCGCGTCCGGCGTGGTCGCCCGCAGCGCCGTCACGGCCGAGGGCCTGGAGCCGCTGGTCCGCGCCGCCGAGCAGGCCGCCCGCGACAACGGCCCGGCCGAGGACGCCCAGCCGCTGGTCGACGGCGACGCGGCGGCCGGCTGGGCCGACCCGCCGGGCGAGACGTCGCCGGACGTGTTCGCGCACATCGCGCCGGCGCTCGGCGACGCGTTCAGCCGCGCCGACGACGAGCGGCGGCTGCTGTACGGCTACCTCGAGCACGGCGTGCGCACCACGTACCTCGGGTCGTCGACGGGGCTGCGGGCCCGGCACGAGCAGCCGACCGGTCACATCGGCATCACCGGCAAGTCCGCCGACAAGACCCGCTCGGCCTGGGTCGGGCAGTCCTCGCGCGACCTCACCGACGTCGACGTCACCGCGCTGGACGCGGAGCTGACGAAGCGGCTGGGCTGGGCGCAGCGCACGGTCGAGCTGCCGGCCGGCCGCTACGACACCGTGCTGCCGCCCACCGCCGTCGCCGACCTGATGATCTACGCCTACTGGACGATGAGCGCCCGCGACGCCGCCGACGGCCGGTCGGTGTACTCCGCGCCGGGCGGCGCGACCCGTGTCGGCGAGCGGCTGTCCAAGCACCCGGTCTCGCTGTGGTCCGACCCCGCCGCGCCGGGGCTGGAGTGCGCGCCGGCGGTGTTCGCGCATGCGTCGTCGGCGGAGTCCAGCGTGTTCGACAACGGCCTGCCGGTCGGGCGCACGGAGTGGATCGCGGACGGCACGCTGCGGGCGCTGCTGCAGACCCGCCACTCCGCCGGGCTGACCGGCCTGCCCGTCACCCCGGCCGTCGACAACCTCGGCCTCACCGTCGACGGCGGCTCCGGCGGCGTCGAGGACCTCGCGGCCGGCGTCGAACGCGGGCTGCTGCTCACCTGCCTCTGGTACATCCGCGCCGTCGACCCTCAGACGCTGCTGCTCACCGGCCTGACCCGCGACGGCGTCTACCTGGTGGAGAACGGCGAGGTCACCGGTGCGGTGAACAACTACCGGTTCAACGAGAGCCCGGTGGCGCTGCTCGACCGGTTCACGGCGGCGGGCGCGACAGTGCCGACGTTCAGCCGCGAGTGGGGCGACTACTTCCCGCGCACGGCCATGCCGGCGCTGCGGGTGCCCGACTTCAACATGTCCTCGGTGTCGCAGGCCTCCTGAGGCCGTTGCCGTAGCATCGGATACTCAGACATCCGATGCTACGCTGTGTCAATGGCATCGGATACCGCGTGGCCGGCGATCGGCTGGGAGAAGCACCCCTGGCGCTCCTCGCTGCCGCCTGAGCTCGTGTCCCGGCGGCTCCGCGAGCGCCACAGCGGCCTGTACAGCGCCGCCGTCGTCCCGCCGATCGCGGCCGCCCGCGTCGACCTGCCGTCGGCCGTGCTGGCGCTCGCGGACGAGGCCTCCGTCGAGATCGCGAGGTACGACGCCGAGGTCGGGGCCAGCGTGGCACCGTTCGGCGCACTCTTGCTGCGCTCGGAGTCGGCCTCGTCCTCGCAGATCGAGAACCTCACCTCGGGCGCGCGGGCCATCGCACTGGCCGAGATCGACGAGGGCAACCGGTCCAACGCGGCGCGGATCGTGGCGAACGTCCGGGCCATGGAGGCGGCGATCGACCTGGCCGACCGGCTGAGCGCCGACGCCGTCCTGGCGATGCACGCGGCGCTCATGGCGCACGAGCCGGACCACACCCCCGGCCGCTGGCGTGAACAACAGGTGTGGATCGGAGGAACGAACGTCGGGCCGCACGAGGCGGCCTTCGTACCGCCGCATCACGCCTGGGTCCGATCGGCCATCGACGACCTCATGGCGTTCGTCCACCGCGACGACATCCCGATCCTGGTCCACGCCGCGCTCGCGCATGCGCAGTTCGAGACCATCCACCCGTTCACTGACGGCAACGGCCGCACGGGACGGGCGCTGATCCACGCCATGCTCCGGGCCAAGGACCTCACCAGGAACGTGACGGTACCCGTGTCGGCGGGGCTGCTCACCGACACCGACGGCTACTTCGCCGCGTTGACGGCGTTCCGGGCAGGTGACCCGGCCCCGATCGTCACCGCGATGGCTCAGGCGGCGCTCATCGCTGTCGCCACCGGACGTCACCTGGTCGCGGACCTCCAGGCCACCCGGGACCGCTGGGCCGAGCGGATCAAGGCCCGCCGCGACTCCGCCGTCTGGCGGCTGGCCGACCTGCTGGTGCGACAACCGGTCATCGACGCAGCCGTCGCCCAGTCCGAGCTCGGCACCACCTCGGCGAACACGCACGCGGCCATCCGCCAGCTCGAGGAGGCCGGCGTGATCACCGAGTTCTCCGGCAAGCGCCGCGGCCGCTACTGGCAGGCCACGGAGATCCTGACCGCACTCGACGACTTCGCGGCGCGGGCCGGACGGCGCGGCCGGCCGACGCGCGCATGATGGCGGGTGGTTCGGTGGCGCCAGAGCACCACCGAACCACCCGCCATCGGACCCTTACGGGCGCCCGCCGACCACCGTGATGGTCTCGTCGGTGGTGGAGACCCGGCCGTACGGGTCGGTGCTGCGGACGACGACGGTGTGCTCGCCGTGCCGCAGACCGCGGGGCAGCTCGTAGGACCACAGGTGCGACGACGGCTCGGGCGCGGCCGGCCGCAGGCTGCCGGTCAGCGTCGAGCGCAGCACCGAGATGTACGGGTCGTTCTGCGGCGCGAGGTGGGTCATCGGGCGGAACGGGCCGCCGTCGATGCTGATCTCGACGGTGTGCCGCTCGCCGCCGTCGAAGACGTTGGCCGTCACGGCCGGCGCCGGGACGCCGTCGCCGGTCCAGTCCCGGGTGTGGAACGTGACCGCACCGGGCGCGAAGCCGTCGACGCCGCTGACGCCGCCCGGGATGCGCACCTCGTCGCCCCAGCCGCCGTCGAAGGTGAGCCGGATCTGGTAGTCCTCCGGCAGGCTGGCCGGCTTGAACCGGGCCGAGTACTCGTTGCCGTCGAAGAACAGCTCGTAGTGGCCGTTCGGGTTGCCGTCGGACATGTCCGCCGCCTGGATGCCGCGCGAGTCGCGCGGGCCGGTGTTCCAGCCGCTGCCGCGGACCTCGGCGAGCACCTGGTGGTGGAAGTCCTTCGGGCCGAACCAGCCGTGCTCCTCGCCCATGTACATCTGCCAGCTGTTGCTGGTGTCGTGGCCGGAGATCGTGTAGACGTGCTCGCGGTCCTCGAGGATCGCGAACAACTCGGTCAGGTTCGTCGTGTTCACTCCGTCGGACGTGGTGGCGTCGGTGGCCAGCGGGATGTGCGTCCCGATGACGATCAGCTTGTCGTCCGGCACGTGGCGCAGGTCGTTCTCCAGCCACTGCAGCTGCTCGTCGTTCAGGTAGCCGATGTAGCCGTGGTCGGGGCCCTCGTGCTTGACGTTGTCCATCAGCACGAAGTGCACCTGGCCGTAGTCGAACGAGTAGTCCGTCGGCCCGAACGTCTCCTTGTAGGTGTCGGTGGCGTTCGCGTCGGTCGGCGCGTCGTAGTCCTGGTCGTGGTTGCCCGGGGTGTTCCACCAGGGGATGCCGATCCGCGCGACGGCGGAGTTGTGCGGCGCGAACAGGTCCAGCGGGTCGTTGACGATGTCGCCCACGGTGAGCCCGAAGCGCGCGTCGGTGTTCCCGATGATCCCGGCGATGACGTCGATCGCCATGGTGTCGATCTGCCCGACGTTCGACGTCTGCGGGTCGGCGAAGGCGAGCGCCGAGAACGTCTCGTCGACGGAGTCGTCGCGGTACATCGGGAAGTCGACCGACGCCGGCAGCGGGCCGGTCGGCTCGACGCCGCCGTAGCGCAGGTCGTACGGGCTGCCCTCCGGGTAGTGCTTGTAGTAGAACTGCGGCAGCTGGACGTCGTTCACCGGCACCATCCAGCCGGCCGGCTTGCTGATGAAGACGACGGTCTGGTCGTCCACCTGCAGGCTGTAGCGGCCCTGCGCGTCGGTGCGCACGACGTCGCGGCCGTTCGACACCGACACGTCCGGCACGCCGGCCTCGCCGTCGTCGCGCTGTCCGTTGCGGTTGGCGTCGTCGTAGACGACGCCGGTGGCGGTCTCGGTCTCTGGTGCGGTCTCGGCGCCGGCCAGGCCGAGGCCCGCCGCGCCGAGTCCGGTGACCGTCGCCGTGATGCCGGCACCCATGAGCCAGGTGCGTCTCGCCATGATTCCTCCGGTCTTCGGGGGCACGGAGTTGCGAGACCTCACCCTGTCGGCGCCACCCCAACACGAGGTGACGAACCCACGCACAACAGCGGAAGAGTTACGCCAGCAGCACGACGCCGAACCCCGCCACGGCGAGGACGACGCCCACCGCCGCGGCGACCACCGACGCCAGGCACAGGTAGCCGGTGAACTGCAGCGACACCGGCAGGAACGGCGCGACGCGCGGCAGGTCGGAGAACCTGTCGAACAGGTCTTTGGTCAGCTGCATGCCGGCCCAGACGCCGCGCGCCGCCCGGCCGGCGCCCCGCAGCCCGGGGCCGGCCGCCCTGACCTGGTGCAACGCGTCACCGGCGCGCGCCCACGCACCGGCGACGTCGTAGGCCTGCGCCAGCTCGGCCGCCAGCTCGTCGACCGGGTCGACGGCGCGCACCAGCCGGCGACGGCGCCACAGCACCCAGAGGCCCGGCGCCGCGACGATCGCCGCGGCGCCGATGAAGTACCGGCGGCCGATGTCCTCGGCGAACCCCTCGACCAGCAGCACCAACGCCGGCGGCAGCGGCAACAGGCCAACGGCGAGCAGTGGCACCTTCACGCGCCGGACCAGGACGGCGAGCGCGGCAGCCAGGTCTCGGATCACCCGCGCCCGCGTCTCACCCGCCGACGCTGCCGCCGCCTCGGCCGTGCGGCGCCACCGCTCGAACCGGCTCTCCTCCGGCGTCGTCATGCCGGCCGGTGCGGGAGGAGGATGAGCCGCTCGGCGTCGCGCTCGACCAGCGGGGTCTCGAGCCCGGACAGCGCGCCCAGCTCGTCCCACGAGGCGTAGCCGCCGCGCAGGTCGCGGGCGACGACGAACGCCTCGGCCGTCTCGCGCGGCCAGCCCAGCGCTGTGGCCAGGCCGTCGGCGCTGGTGTTGTTGAGGTCGACGAGCCCGCCGTCGTCGAAGGTTCTCGGCAGGTCCGGCCGGCCGATGGCCAGCTCGTACGCCATGGGCAGGTCGTGGGTCGCGATCTCGCGGGCCCGGGTGCGCCGCTCGCGGCGCTCGAGGACGGCCTGGACGGCAGGGTCGGCCGCGATGCGGTGCGCTGACGTGGGCGGAGCTGGTGCGGCGGCGGGTCGGGGCTGGACGGCCGGGCGGCTCCCGAAGACGACCGAGCGTCCCAGCGCCGCGGCGACCACGCCGCCCACCATCGTGCCGATCAGCAGCAGGCCCCAGCCGGCACCGTCCGCATCGCCCACCATGCCGACGACGATGCCGGCGCAGGCCAGGGCCAGCACGACCGCCGTGATGGCCCAGCCGGCGGACCGCGACCGCCACCAGGCCTGGGTGGCCGGCAACCAGGAGAGGATGCTCAGGCTGAGGATCGGGATGAGGATCCAGAGACCGTGGCCGATCACCCGGGCGACCGCCCGGCCGGCTGACTGCTTCTGCACAGGGTCCCCCATCGTCATGCCGGCAAGCCTGCCACAACCGGTCAGGCGCGCGGGACGACGAACTCGTAGCCGGCGTCGAGCAGGGTCTCGATGATGGCCGGCAGCGCCTCGATCGTCCCCGCGCGGTCGCCGCCGCCGTCGTGGAGGAGGACGATCGCGCCCGGGTGGACGTGCTCGGCGACGTAGTCGTGGATGGCGCGAGCCCCCGGTTTGCGCCAGTCGCCGGGGTCGACGCTCCAGCCGAGCGGCACCTGGTCGAAGCCGGCGGCGACCTCGTTCACGTTGGCGGCGAAGTTGCCGCCGGGCGCCCGGTAGAACGGCACGTCGACGCCGGGGGCGGCGTCCTCGATGGCGGCCAGCGTGCCGCCGATCTCGTCCTCGATCACCTCGGGGTCGCGGTCGGGCAGCGAGGTGTCGTGGCTGATGGTGTGGTCGCAGAGCCGGTGGCCCTCGTCGGCGATGTCGCGCACCAGCTTCGGGTACAGCCGCGCCATCTCGCCGACCACGCAGAACGTGGCGGTGATGTCGTACTCGCGGAGGATCCGCAGCACCTGCGGGGTCTGCTCCGGGTGCGGGCCGTCGTCGAAGGTGAGCGCCACGGTGCGGCCGTCGCGGCCGTTGAGGCGGCGGGTGCCGGCGTCGTCGACCTCCGCGACCGGCGCCGACCCGTTCTCGGCCGCCGGCACCAGGGAGAGCAGCCGGTCGCGCGTCTTGGGCGGCGCCTGCTGGGTGGTCTCGGCGGCGGCCGACGTGCTGCCGGGCGGCTCGCTGCGGGCGGCGCCGACGATGACCCCGACGATCAGGCACAGGATCAGGGCAGCACGGAGCTCTCTGGACACCGGCACCACCCCGCTCCACTCAGGACGAATCCGTCAGAACCCGGCAGGTGCGACGGTACCGGCGCAGCACCTCAGACCCGGTGAGGCGCGCCGACCACGCTTTCCACCTCAGACCGCCCATCCTGCGGAGAACCACAGGGTGATCTCGGCGGTGACCTTCATCGCGCCGGCCCGCCGGAATCCCGTACGGTCAGAGGCGTGAACATCCGCCTCTCCCCGGAAACCGAGCTGACCGGCCTGGCCGGTTTGGCCGTCGACCTCATGGACACCATGGGCGCCGTCGGCGCCGGCATCGCCATCGCCGCCGAGAACCTGTTCCCGCCACTGCCCAGCGAGGTGATCCTGCCGCTGGCGGGGTTCACCGCCAGCCGCGGCGACATGAACCTGGCGGCGGCGATCATCTGGACGACGGTCGGATCGGTGGTCGGCGCGCTCATCTGGTACGCCGTGGGCGCGGCGGTGGGACGCGATCGCACGCGGGGCATCCTGGCGCGCCTGCCGCTGGTCAAGATGGCCGACGTCGACAAGGCGGAGGCGTGGTTCGGCAAGCACGGCGTGAAGACGATCTTCTTCGGCCGGATGATCCCGATCTTCCGCAGCTTCATCTCCATCCCGGCCGGCGTCGAGCGGATGTCGCTGCCGGTCTTCCTGCTCTTCACGGCGCTCGGCAGCGCCATCTGGAACACCGTGTTCATCCTCCTCGGCTACCAGCTGGGGCAGAACTGGGACGCCGTCGAGCAGTACGTCGGCCTGCTGCAGTACGCGGTCATCGCGGCGGTGGTCGTCGCGGTGGTGGCGTTCGTCGTCCTGCGCGTTCGGTCGAACAAGCGCGATCGCGAGCGCGCCCGGCACCGGGTGCGCCGTCAGGAACCGAGGTAGCGCAGCACCGCCAGCACCCGGCGGCTGTAGCCGCCCTCGGCGGTCAGCTCCAGCTTGTCGAAGATCGCGTTGGCGTGCTTCTCGACCGCGCTCTGCGACACGTGCAGCCGGCCGCCGATGGCGGCGTTCGTGTGGCCCTGCGCCATCAGCTCCAGCACGTCCCGCTCACGCGGGGTGAGTCGCTGGAGCGGGTCGCCGTGCGTGGTCCGGGCGATCAGCTGCCGGACCACCTCGGCGTCGAACGCCGCTCCCCCGGCGGCCACCCGGTCCAGCGCGTCGAGGAAGTCGCCGACGTGCGCCACCCGGTCCTTGAGCAGGTAGCCGACGCCGACAGTGTGCGACTCGAACAGCTCGGCGGCGTACCGCTTCTCGACGTACTGCGACAGCACCAGGATCCCGACCCCCGGCCATTCGGTCTTGATCCGCAGGGCCGCCCGCAGGCCCTCGTCGGTGTGCGACGGCGGCATCCGCACGTCCGCGACCACGACGTCCGGCGGGTCGGCGGCGACGGCGGCCAGCAGCGCCTCGGCGTCTCCCACCGACGCGACGACGTCGTGGCCCTCGTCGCGCAGCAGCTTCGCCAGGCCCTCGCGCAGCAGCACGGAGTCCTCGGCCAGGATCAGTCGCACGGCAGCTCCGCCTCGACGACGGTCCCGCGGCCCGGCGGCGACTCGACCGCGAACCGGCCGTCCAGTGCGGCGACCCGGCGACGGAGCCCGGCCAGCCCGCCGCCGGCCGGGTCGGCGCCGCCCGCGCCGTCGTCGGTCACCCGGACCCGCACCGCCGCGCCCGCCCGCCACACGTCGATGTGCACCGACGAGGCTCCGGCGTGCTGTTCCCCTTTTCCGTTGCGGGACTCACCCGCCGCCTGGGACCTCGCGGTCGGCGACGCGTGCTTGACGGCGTTCGTGACGGCCTCGGCGACGACGAAGTAGACGGCCGTCGCGACCGGCTCCGGCGGCTCACCGGCCGCGTAGGACAGCTTCGCGCCGGCGCCCTCCGCGACCGCCGTCAGCGCCTCCTCCAGCCCGAGGGTGTCCAGCGCCGCCGGGTAGACGCGCCATGCGACGGCCCGCAGGTCGGCCAGCACGCGCTGCGACTCCTCGTGCGCCGCGCGCAGCAGGTCGTCGGCGGCCGCGCGGTCGCGGTCGGCCGCCCGCCGCGCCCGCCCCAGCAGCAGGCCCAGCGCGACCAGTCGCTGCTGGACGCCGTCGTGCAGGTCGCGCTCGATGCGACGACGCTCGGCGTCGACGGCGGCCACGACACCGGCCCGCGACTCGGCCAGCTCGTCGATGCGGCGGCGCAGCACCTGGTTCTCCGTCGGCCCGAGGAACGTCCGCGCCGTCCGCCGCTCCAGCCCGACGACGCCGGCCAGCCCCTGGACCGCCAGGTACAGCAGGACGGCGCCGGGGACGATCAGCGTGAGGATGGTCAGGCCGGTCACCGGCTCCTGCTCGGCGTCCAGCGGCCAGCCGAGCAGCCACATCCTCACCGTCACGGCGACGGTCACCAGGCCCCAGACGACCAGCAGCAGGATCGAAGCGCCGAGCAGCCCGACGACGGTGCGGGCGGCGAGGTATGCGAGCGGCCGCCCCGGGGCGTGCGGCACAGGCGTCGCGAGCCAGTCGCGTAGCCGCTTCCGCTCCCACGTCACCAGCACGTTGGCGGGCCGCGAGGCCGCCGTCAGCACCCGGTCGCGCGCGCCGGGCAGCACGGCGACGGGCAGCAGCGCCAGTCCGATGAGCAGCAGAAAGCCCGCCGACACGATCGCCGTCACCGCGCCGAGGCAGAGCCCGGCGGTGCGCCGCCAGGCCACGCCGGCGACCAGGCGGACCCAGGGCGCCGTCAGCCGGGCGGGTGCCTCGTCCGGCGCGGAGACGTCGGGCGAGGCGGCCGTCGGGGTCAGACCAGCTCCTGCGGCTTCTCGTCCGGTGAGCCCTCCGCGCCGGGCGTGGACTCGGTGGTCCCGGCCTGCTCGGCGCGCCGGCGGTTGCGGACGCCGATGCGGTGGCGGATCAGCTCGACCAGGCCGGTGATGCTCAGCGCGATGCCGAGCCCGACGCCGAGGCCGAGCAGCGGGTTGTCCTCGAACGCGTGCCCGCCGACGTAGCCGATCATGCCGGAGTAGGCGCCCCACGACAGCGCCGCGATGGCGTCGAAGAAGGAGAACTTCCGCAGCGGGTACTCGACGGTCCCCGCGGTGAGCGTGACCGCGGTCCGGCCGCCCGGGATGTACCGCGCGACGACGATGATGACGCCGCCGCGTTGGTCGAGCATGCGTCCGGCCCAGGCGAACATCGCGCCGGACTTCTTGCCGCCCTCGATGCGGTGCCTCACCCTGGTGCCCGCGGTGCGGCCGATGAAGTACGAGATGTGGTCGCCGACGAACGCGCCGGCAGCCGCGGCGAGGATGACGAACAGCAGGTTCGGCACGCCGTCGGCCGCGGCGAACACGCCGGCCGTGATGACCAGCGACTCGCTGGGCACGGCCGGGAAGAAGCCGTCGATGGCGGAGATGGCGAACAGCACCACGTAGACCCAGGGCGACCCCATGACGTCGCGTGCGGCCTCGATGATCGCGTCGTTCATGGTCCCCCGTGTTCTCCGTTCGCCGAGTGGTCACCTCCGACCCTACGTGGCGGACGCGCCGCGCACATGCGACCTCAGGCGGAGCCGCACCCCCGACTTTCGTCGGGGGTGCCCCCAGGAGATCAGTCCTGGAACGCCTCCGGCGACGGGCACGAGCAGACGAGGTGGCGGTCGCCGTACGCGCCGTCGATGCGGCCCACCGGCGGCCAGTACTTGTCCTCGCGGCTGGCCGGCGACGGGTACACCGCGGTCTCGCGGTCGTACGGGTGCGACCACTCGGCGACGACGGACATCGCGGTGTGCGGCGCGTTGACCAGCGGGTTGTCCTCGGCCGGCCACTCGCCGGCGGCGACGCGGTCGGCCTCGGCGCGGATGGCGATCATCGCGTCGCAGAACCGGTCGAGCTCGGTCTTGTCCTCGGACTCCGTCGGCTCGATCATCAGCGTGCCGGCGACGGGGAACGACATGGTCGGCGCGTGGAAGCCGTAGTCGATCAGCCGCTTGGCGACGTCGTCGACCGTGATGCCGGTCGCCTTGGTGAGCGGGCGCAGGTCGACGATGCACTCGTGCGCCACCAGCCCGCCACGGCCGGTGTAGAGCACCGGGAAGTGGTCGCGCAGCCGTACGGCGACGTAGTTGGCGTTGAGCACGGCGGTCTGCGTGGCCAGCTTCAGCCCGGCCGGGCCCATCATCCGGATGTACGCCCACGGGATGGGCAGGATCGACGCGGACCCGAACGGCGCCGCCGCGATGGGCCCCACACCGGTGGCCGGGCCGGCCTCGGGCAGCAGCGGGTGGTTCGGCAGGAACGGCGTCAGGTGCGCCCGCACGCCGATGGGGCCGACGCCGGGTCCGCCGCCGCCGTGCGGGATGCAGAACGTCTTGTGCAGGTTGAGGTGGCTCACGTCGGCGCCGAACTCGCCCGGCTTGGCCAGGCCCACCAGCGCGTTGAGGTTGGCGCCGTCGACGTACACCTGGCCGCCGGCGGCGTGCACCAAGCGGGCGATCTCGGTGATGCCCTCCTCGTACACCCCATGCGTCGACGGGTAGGTGACCATGATCGCGGCGAGACGGCCCGCGTGCTCGTCGATCTTCGCCCGCAGGTCGTCGAGGTCGACGGTGCCGTCGTCGGCCGCCGCGACCACCACGACCCGCATGCCGGCCATGACCGCCGACGCCGCGTTGGTGCCGTGCGCGCTGGACGGGATGAGGCAGACGTCGCGCTGCTCGTCGCCGTTGGACCGGTGGAACGCCCGGATCGCCAGCAGCCCGGCCAGCTCGCCCTGCGACCCGGCGTTCGGCTGGATCGACACCGCGTCGTAGCCCGTCACCGTCGCCAGCCAGCCCTCGAGCTGGCGGATCAGCGCGAGGTAGCCGTCGGCCTGCTCGACCGGCGCGAACGGGTGGATGCCGGCGAACCCGGGCCAGGTGATCGGCTCCATCTCGGTGGCGGCGTTGAGCTTCATGGTGCAGGAGCCGAGCGGGATCATGCCGCGGTCGAGCGCGTAGTCCTTGTCGGCGAGCTTGCGCAGGTAGCGCAGCATCGACGTCTCGGAGCGGTGGGTGTTGAAGACCGGGTGGGTGAGGTAGGGGCTGTGCCGGCGGAGGGCCTCGGGGATCGCGACGGCGCCGGTGTCGGCGCCGGCCGCCTGGGCCGTCAGGCCGAACGCCCGCAGCACCTTGGCGATGTCGGCGTCGGTGGTGACCTCGTCGCACGCGATGCGTACGTCGTCGCTGCCGGCCCGGCCGAGGTTGACCCCCAGTTCGGCGGCGTCGGCGACGACGGCGGACGCGCGGCCCGGCACCCGGGCCAGGACGGTGTCGAAGAACGCGTCGTGGACGACCTCGACGCCGCCGGCCCGCAGCGCCGCCGCGAGCGTCGTCGCGTGGCCGTGCACCCGCGAGGCCATCTCGCGCAGCCCCTCGGGCCCGTGGTAGACGGCGTACATCGACGCGACGACAGCCAGCAGCACCTGCGCGGTGCAGATGTTCGACGTCGCCTTCTCGCGGCGGATGTGCTGCTCGCGGGTCTGCAGCGCCAGCCGGTACGCCTGCGCGCCGGCCGCGTCCTTCGAGACGCCGACCAGCCGGCCGGGCAGGCCGCGCTCCAGCCCCGCCCGGACGGCCATGTAGCCGGCGTGCGGCCCGCCGTACCCGAGCGGCACCCCGAACCGCTGCGACGACCCGACGACGACGTCGGCGCCGAACTCGCCGGGCGGCGTGAGCAGCGTCAGCGCGAGCAGGTCGGCGGCGACGGTGACCAGCGCGCCCCGCTCGTGGGCGGCCTCGACGACGGGCGCGAGGTCGCGGATGCGCCCGGACGCGCCCGGATACTGGGCCACGACGCCGAAGATCTCCCCGTCGGGCAGTCCCTCGTCGAGGTCGGCGACGACGACGTCGATGCCCAGCGGCTCGGCGCGCGTCTGGATGACGGCGATGGTCTGCGGCAGGCAGTCGGCGTCGACGACGACGGTGTTGCCGGTGGTGCCGCGGATGGAGCGGCGCATGAGCGTCATCGCCTCGGCCGCCGCGGTGGCCTCGTCGAGCAGGCTGGCGTTGGCCGTCGGCAGGCCGGCGAGGTCGGACACCATGGTCTGGAAGTTCAGCAGCGCCTCGAGCCGGCCCTGCGAGATCTCCGGCTGGTACGGCGTGTAGGCGGTGTACCAGGCCGGGCTCTCCAGCACGCGGCGCACGACGACCGGCGGTGTGACGGTGTCGTAGTAGCCGAGGCCGATCATCTGCGTGTGCCGCTGGTTGCGCCGCGACAGCGCCCGCAGCTCGTCCAGCGCCTCGGTCTCGGTGCTGGCCGGCGGCAGGTCGAGCGCGCCGAGGTTGCGGATGGCATCGGGCACGGCCGCCTCGACGAGCGCGTCGAGCGTCTCGTACCCGACGGCGTCGAGCATCTTCGCGATCTCCTCGTCGCGCGGCCCGACGTGCCGGGCGACGAAGGGTGCCTCGCTGGCCACGGAGGACAGTGGCTGGAATTGCTGGGACATCGACGGAGCTCCTCGGACGGATATGGCGAGTCAGCTCCCCCTCTGTCGTCGTCGCTCGTCACGACGGCTTCAGAGTGGCCTCGCCTGACCGGTCCTTGCTGCCTGAGAGGTTGACGGGGATGTTGCCCCTTCGGCGCCTCGCACCCCGGGTGGTGCGAGAACTCTCCCGGTCAGAGTCCACAGCTCGCCGTCAGCATAGCTCGCCCCGCCCCGCCCGGCGACGCGGACGCGCGAGGTGGGCGGTCCGGGCATCGCGTCGGTCAGTCACGCTCCCAGCGGAGTTTGCCCTCTTCGTCGCAGTATCGGCGGCGGAAGCTGTATCGCGGCATCTGCTCGCGCGGGACCGGCACCCGCCGAAGCGGATGGCTGTCCCACCAGTCCACGTCCCGCTTGACCTTCCACACGGGCAGGTGCGACGGGTAGTGCCGGTCCGCGGCGTCGCGCACCAGGACCAGCGGAGCGTGGATCACCAGCTCGCCCTCGCGCGTGACGACGGCCAGCCTGAGGCCGCACGTCTCCAGGCACGTCATCATCAGGTGCCATCGAGGTGCGGTGCGGCCGGCCTCCGCCCGGACGATCGCCGACAACGCGACGCCGGCCCGCTCCGCCAGCTCCCGCTGACTGAGCCCGGCGTACGCCCTCGCTGTCCGCAGCACCGACCCCGCCGTGGAGAGGGCGACGCGGAACAACGGGTCCGCGCCCTGGTGCCCCCACTCGGGAACCTCGGCCGGCGTCGGCGGCGTCGGCCGCGGCATCGAGGCGTCTGGGTCATCGATCATGAAACCATCCGACCACGCGGCACCGACCTCGCGCCGAGCCGCGACCGCCATCTGTGGACGACGGCGCCAACCCGCCCCTCCTGTGGACGACAGGGCGCCGGTCGGCCGAGGGTTCGGCCGCCGACGACCCGCCGCGACGGACGCGGCCGGCCGATGGCCGGGCCGCCCGACTACCTGTCGTGCCGCTGGAGGTCTGCTGTCCTTTCAGACCGCAGAGCTCCAGCACGCCGGAAGGGCATCATGCGGAGCCGCTGCCGAGCGGCGACATACCGGCAGACGCGCACGACGGCGCCGATCTGCCCCGCCCATGGACGACGGGCCCGGCCGGCCGATGGCCGGGCCGCCCGACTACCTCTCGTGGCGCTGGAGGTCTGCTGTCCATTCAGACCGCAGAGCTCCAGCACGCCGGAAGGCACCACGAGGGGGCCGCTGCCGAGCGGCGACATACCGGCAGACGTGGACGACGGCGCCGATCCGCCCCGCCCATGGACGACGGGCCCGGCCGGCCGATGGCCGGGCCGCCCGACGACCTGTCGTGGCGCTGGAGGTCTGCTGTCCATTCAGACCGCAGAGCTCCAGCACGCCGGAAGGCACCACGAGGGGGCCGCGGCCAGGCGGCGACGCACCGGCGGAGCGGCTGATGACCGCCTCGCNGGCGACGCACCGGCGGAGCGGCTGATGACCGCCTCGCCAGCCGGGTTGGCGTGTAGCGTGGCGTCTCGTGGGTGGGCTGCGCCGGCGTGGTGACCGTGGCGTTCCCGGCCGGCGAGCGCCGTTCCTGCGGCATCCGGCGCAGGTCGTCGTGGCGGCGTTCGCGACGGCGGTCGCGATCGGCACGGTGCTGCTGATGCTCCCCGTGGCGCGCGAGGGTCCCGGTTCCGCCTCGCTGCTCGACGCCGCGTTCACGGCGACGTCGGCGGTGTGCGTGACCGGGTTGGTCGTCGTCGACACGCCGACGTACTGGAGCACATTCGGCGAGGTGGTGATCGTCGGGCTCATCCAGGTGGGCGGCTTCGGGATCATGACGCTGGCGTCGCTGCTGGTCGTGCTGGTGTCGCACCGGATGGGCCTGCGCTCCCGGCTGACCGCCGCGGCGGAGACGAAGACGCTCGGCCTCGGCGACGTGCGCAGCGTGCTGCTCGGCGTGGCGAAGGTGAGCATCGCCGTCGAGCTGGCGGTCGCCGCGATCCTGACGATCCGGCTGGCCATCGCGTACGACGAGCCGCTGGGCCGGGCCGTCTACCTCGGCGTCTTCCATGCGGTGTCGGCGTTCAACAACGCCGGGTTCTCGCTCTACAGCGACAATCTCATGCGGTTCGTCGCCGACCCCTGGGTGAGCCTGCCGATCTGCCTGGCGATCATCGTCGGCGGCCTCGGGTTCCCCGTGCTGATGGAGCTGCGCCGCCACCTGCGCCGGCCCTGGCGGTGGAGCCTCCACACCAAGATCACCGTCTGGGCGACCGGCGTCCTGCTGGCGGGCGGGACGGCGTTCGTCGCCATCAGCGAGTGGCGGAACCCCGGCACGCTCGGACCCCTGGACGGACCCGGGCGGCTGCTCGCCGCGTTCTTCCACTCCGTCAACACCCGCACGGCGGGCTTCAACAGCCTCGACGTCGCCGCGATGACCGAGGGCACCTGGCTGGGCAGCGACGTGCTGATGTTCATCGGCGGCGGCAGCGCGGGCACAGCCGGCGGGATCAAGGTGACGACGTTCGCGCTGCTGCTCTTCGTCATCCTGGCGGAGGTGCGCGGCGAGGAGTCCGTGCACGTCTTCGACCGCAGGGTCGGGCCGCGCGTCCAGCGCCAGGCTTTGAGCGTCGCGCTGCTCGCGGTGGCCGCCGTCGTGATCCCGACGCTGTTCATCCTCGAGGCGACGGACATCGCGCTGGACAAGGTGCTGTTCGAGGTCGTGTCCGCGTTCGCGACCGTCGGGCTGTCCACCGGCATCACCGCCGACCTGCCGTCCGGGGCACAGGCTGCCATCATGGTGCTGATGTTCATCGGACGCCTGGGGCCCATCACGTTCGCCAGCGCGCTCGCGCTGCGGCAGCGGGGGCGCCGCTACGAGCTCCCGGAAGCGAGGCCGATCATTGGCTAGACAGCCCGCCCGCACCGGCCGCTCGCGGGATCTCGTCGTCGTGGTCGTCGGTCTCGGCCGGTTCGGCACGTCACTGGCCCTGGAGCTGATGGAGGACCCGCGCATCGAGGTCCTCGGCATCGACCACGACGCCGAGCGGGTCCAGAAGCTGGCCGGCCGGCTCACGCACGCGGTCGTCGCCGATTCCACCGACGAGGACGCGATGCGCCAGGTGTCGGTGCACGAGGCCGATCGCGCCGTGGTCGGCATCGGCAGCGACATCGAGGCCAGCATCCTCACCGCGTCGGTCCTGCTCGACCTCGGCCTCCCCAACATCTGGGCCAAGGCCATCAGCCACGCCCACGCCCGCATCCTCACCCAGCTGGGCGTGCACCACGTGGTCCGGCCCGAGCACGACATGGGGCTGCGGGTCGCCCACCTGGTCCGCGGCCGCATGCTGGACTACATCGAGTTCGACGACGGCTTCGCCATGGTCAAGACGGCGCCGCCGCGCGACACCGTCGGGCGCCGGCTGGGCGACTCCGGCATCCGGCAGACGTACGGGGTCACCGTCGTCGCGGTCAAGCGGCCCGGCGAGGGGTTCACCTACGCCACCGCCGACACCGTCGTCCACGACGGCGACACCCTCATCGTCAGCGGCAAGATCGCCGACACCGAACGGTTCGCCGAGCTCACCTGACCTGTCAGCGCACGCCGAGCTCCGAGACGTCGGGCGGCGGGGTGCCGTCGGGGCCGAACGGGGTCCCGCCGAGTTCCTCGCGGTGGTGCGGGTCCTGCCAGCCGGACAGGTCGGGGCCGGCGGGGACGATCCGCGACGGGTTCAGCTGGTCCAGCACCTGGTAGTAGTGCCGCTTGATGTGGTCGAAGTTCACCGTGCCGGCGAAGCCGGGCGTCTGGTAGAGGTCGCGCGCGTACGCCCACAGCACCGGCAGCTCGGTCAGCTTGTGCCGGTTGCACTTGAAGTGTCCGTGGTAGACGGCGTCGAACCGGACCAGCGTGGTGAACAGCCGGACGTCGGCCTCGGTGAGGTGGTCGCCGACGAGGTAGCGCCGCGTCGCCAGCCGCTCGGACAGCCAGTCCAGCCGGGCGAACAGCGCGTCGTAGGCCTGCTCGTAGGCCTCCTGCGACGCGGCGAACCCGGCCCGGTAGACGCCGTTGTTGACGTCGGTGAAGACCAGCTCGTTGATCTCGTCGATCTCGTCGCGCCACTCCTGCGGGTACAGGTCGGGCGCGCCGGGCCGGTGGTACTCCCGCCACTCGGTGCTGAGGTCCAGCGTGATCTGCGGGTAGTCGTTCGTGACCAGCCGGCCGGACGGCACGTCGACGATCGCCGGCACCGAGACCCCGCCGTCGTACGACGGGTCGGCCGCGGCGTAGGCCTCGGCGAGATAGCGGATGCCCAGGACGGGGTCGCGGCCGTCCGGATCGAGCGTGAACCGCCAGCTGCGCTCGTCCTGGATCGGATCGGCGATGGCCAGCGAGATGACGTCCTGCAGACCGAGCAGCCGCCGCACGAGGACGGCCCGGCTGGCCCACGGGCAGGCCAGGCTGACGACGAGGCGGTAGCGGCCGGGCTCGACCAGCCAGCCGGACGATCCGTCGGCGGTGATGCGGTCGTCGAAGCGGTTGCCGGCGCGGACGAACTCGCCGGAGTCGTTGGTGGTCAGCTTCGTCATGCCACGAAGCTACCCACGAGCGCCCGTCGTGAACTGGGTGCCGCTACTCCCCCGCGGCACGGGCGCGGCGGCGGGCGGCGAGCTGGTCGCCGGGGTGCTCGGCCGGCGGCTCGCCGGGCCGCTCGGCCGGCAGCTCGACGAGCGTGGCCTCGATCTCGCGCCACACCCGGCCGACGGCGATGCCGAAGACACCCTGGCCGCCCTGGACGAGGTCGACGACCTCGTCGGCGGAGGTGCACTCGTAGACGCTGGCGCCGTCGCTCATCAGCGTGATGCCGGCGAGGTCCTCGACCCCGCGGTCGCGCAGGTGCTGCACGGCCTGGCGGATCTGCTGCAGCGAGACCCCGGTGTCGAGCAGCCGCTTGACGATCTTGAGCACCAGGATGTCGCGGAAGGAGTAGAGCCGCTGGCTGCCGGACCCGGCGGCGCTGCGGATGCTCGGCTCGACCAGGCCGGTGCGGGCCCAGTAGTCGAGCTGGCGGTACGTGATGCCGGCGGCGCTGCAGGCGGTGGGGCCGCGGTAGCCGACGTCCTCGGGGACCGGGCCGACCATGCCCTCGAACAACAGGCCCTGGCGGGTGGCGGCGCGACCGGCCGCGGCGGTACGCCCGGCGTCACCTGCCGCGCCGGTACCGGATGTGCTGTCTGCGCTCACGCCGACCCCTTCATGGTCCGTGCCGATTGCGACGTCGTGTTACACGAGTGACGTTAGGCCCGGGCCCCACGGCGGTCAATGCAACACGCGGCAAGTCTCAAGCTCGACTTCAGCTCTAGACAGAAATCACATGAGTCACACCAGTAACAGCCGTCTCAGCCGCTGAAGTCTTCCGGCGTGACCTCGTCGAGGAACTGACGGAACCGGGCGACCTCGTCCTCCTGCTCCTCGGAGTCGGGGTCGGCCATGAGCACGCCGGCCTCGTCGAGCAGCGGCTCAGAGGCGTAGATGGGTGACCCGGTGCGCAGCGCCAGCGCGATGGAGTCGGACGGCCGCGAGCTGACCTCGAGCCCGCCGGACAGCACCAGCTCGGCGTAGTAGGTGTTGTCGCGCACCTCGGTGATGCGGACCTGCTCGAGCGTGACGCCGACGGCGTCGAGCACGTCTTTGAACAGATCGTGGGTCATGGGCCGCGGCGGCACGACGCCCTGCTGGGCGAAGGCGATGGCGGTGGCCTCCACGGCACCGATCCAGATGGGCAGGAAGCGGTCACCGCCCACCTCACGCAGAAGGACGATGGGCTGGTTGGAGGGCATCTCCACTCGGACGCCCACGACGTCTAGCTCGCGCACGCCTTCAACACTACCCCCGCATCGGGCCGGGCTCAGCGGGAGAACCAGCCCGCGGGACGGCGAACGGCCCGGCGCCCGCGCGACACGGCGCGCGGCGCTCAGCGTGACAGGCGGCGCGTCCCGGCGTCGACCAGCGCCGCGTGCAGCCGGACGGTGAGCCGCGCGACGTCGGCGGCGGCCTCCTCGGCCCGGCCGCGGGAGTCGGCGCCACGCTGCCGGAACATCGGCGCCACGACCTGTTCGACCAGCCCGACCTGCCGTTCGGCGGCGGTCCGGACGGCGCGCAGGTGCCGCGGCTGCAGCCCGTACTGGGCCAGTTCGCCGGCCGTGCGGGCGACCAGCAGGGCGTCGGCGTCGTACGCGCCCCCGCGGCGCGCCGTCACCAGCCCGTAGGACTCCAGCTCGGTCAGCAGGTCGTCGGAGATGGCCGCGGCCTCCAGCAGCGACGCCCGCGGCAGCAGCACCTCGTCGGTGGACCCCGCCGCCGCGGTGTACGGCGTGACGGTGCTGCCGCCCTCGGTGACCAGCTCCATGCCGCGGTCGAGCTGCTCGAGCTGCTCCTTGATCACCCGCAGCGGCAGGTAGTGGTCACGCTGCACCGTGAGGATGTAGCGCAGCCGGGCGACGTCGTCGTGGGTGAACCGGCGGTAGCCCGACGGCGAGCGCTGCGGCTCGACCAGGCCTTCGGTCTCGAGGAATCGGATCTTGGAGATGCTGACGTCGGCGAAGTCGGGCCGCAGCTGGGCGAGCACCTCGCCGATGCTCATCGTCTGGCCGGCCGGCGCGGCGTCGCGCCGCG
>NZ_QUAL01000008.1 GCF_003579925.1 Jiangella rhizosphaerae
GAAGAAACTCAACCCCAGCAACAACGACAACCCCCGGTAAGAGGCCATCGCGTCACCAAAGGAACCCCAAAACCAACACCCCACAAAGAAGATGTCAGCCCGAGGACACAAACAATTGGCATCAACCAAACATCATCAGGCACACTGTTGAGTTCTCAAAAATCGGACGCACCCACTTGATTTCCTCTCGGAAATCTCCGCGAGACGCTGGTGTTACTTTAGGTTTTCCCGGTCTTCCGAGTCAAATTCGCGTCTTTCTCGAATTCGACTGGCTGTCGATCGAACGATCCTCGCCCGGGCAACCCCGCTAGCTTACCTCACCGCTCTCACCGGATCAAGCCGTCAGGCTGATCTGTTTCGCTCGGCTGGGTGGCCAGCACCCCATGCTTGCGGCACCGGCAGTGGACGCGAGTCCACCGCGGTGGCCGTTCGTACGGGGTGACTCCGTGAGTCCGGGCCGCCTTGCGGCGTCCCGCGCTCTCACGAGCCGACGGAGAACTTACAAAGATCGGCGGCGCCGAGTCAAGTCGAACGCCGCCACTCTCTTCGGCCGAACCGGCCGCCCCCTGGCGGGAAGCGGAGTAGACCTGGTGAGAGCCCTGATCACGGGCTCACGACGCCGACTCTGGATGGTGCGCCATGCAGCAGCTGCAGCCAACCGACCCGCCGCCCTACCCCGTCACGTTCTCCGTCGACTACCCCGACCGCCAGTTGGACCGGGTGACCACGTTCTTCCGCCTCATCGTGGCGATCCCGATCCTCATCGTGCTCGGCAGCGTGGCGGGCGGCACGTGGCAGTGGAGCTACGACGACGGTGAGGCCGCCGCCGCGGGCGCCGGCGGCCTGCTGTTCTTCGGCCCGCTGCTGCTGATCGTCGTCCGGCGGAAGTACCCGCGGTGGTGGTTCGACTGGAACCTCGAACTACAGCGCTTCGCCAACCGGGTCGGGTGCTACCTGGCACTGATGAACGACCGCTACCCCTCCACCGACGACCACCAGACCGTCCACCTGGACTATCGCTACCCGGACGTCCCGACCGAGCTCAACCGGTGGCTGCCGCTGGTGAAGTGGCTGCTCGCCGTTCCGCACTACGTCGTGCTGTTCTTCCTCCACCTCGGCGCGATCGTCGCGGTCGTCGTCGCCTGGTTCGCGGTGCTGTTCACCGGGCGCTACCCCCGCGGCTTGTTCGACTACGTCGAGGGCGTCATCCGCTGGCAGAACCGGGTCACGGGCTACGCGGTCACGCTGGTCACCGACCGGTACCCGCCGTTCCGGCTGTCCGCCTGAGCCCTTCTCAGGCTGTTCTTAACCTCGCGCCGCACACTGGCCGTCGTGCGGGTCCTTGTCGTCGACGACGAGCCGGTGCTACGGGAGTCCCTCGCGCGATCGCTGCGCTTCGAGGGCTATGCCGTCACGACCGCGGCCGACGGGGTCGAGGCGCTGCGTCGGTTCCCCGACGTGCGTCCGGACGTGCTGGTCGTGGACGTGGTGATGCCGCACCTGGACGGCATCGAGGTGTGCCGGCGACTGCGCGGCGACGGCGACCGCACCCCCGTCCTCATGCTCACCGCGCGCGACGCCGTCCGCGACCGCGTGCTCGGGCTGGACGCCGGCGCCGACGACTACCTGGTCAAACCGTTCGCCCACGAGGAACTGCTGGCCCGGCTGCGGGCGATGCTGCGGCGCACCGCGGCGACGGGCGACGAGGCGCCGCTCGTGGTGGGCGACCTGCGGCTGGACCCGCAGACCTGGCAGGTCCGCCGCGGCGACCGGGAGATCTCGCTGACCCGGACGGAGTTCGGCCTGCTCGAGCTGCTCATGAGGCATCCCCGCCAGGTGCTCACGCGCGCCCAGCTGTACGAGGGCGTCTGGGGCTGCGACCTGGACGGCTCCACGAACTCCCTCGACGTGTACATCGGCTACCTGCGCAAGAAGCTCGAGGCCGGCGGCGAGCCGCGGATGCTGCACACCGTCCGCGGCGTCGGCTATACGCTGCGCGCCGCCGAGCCGTGACGCTCCGGGCGCGGCTGGCCCTGCTGACGTCGGCCGCGGTGGCGCTGGCGGTGGTCGCGGCCTCCGTCGCCGCCTGGCTGCTGATCCGCTCCAGCCTGCTCGACGAGATCGACCAGCGGCTCCTCGCACGCGTCCCCGACATCGAGGAGATGGCGCAGACCGCCGAGAACCTGCCCGACGGCTCCCGGCAGCGGATCTCGCTGGTGGCGGGCAACGAGCCGCTCGGCCTGCAGACGATCACCCCGGACGGATCGGTCGAGCCGGGGCTGCCGCCTGGTAACGAGCCGGACGCGCTGGTCCTGGACGAGGAGGAGCGGCGCATGCTGGACGGCGAGATCGAGAGTCCGCTGCTGCGCAACGAGGTCGTCGACGGCGTCGACGTCCGGGTGATGACCGCGGCGCTGGAGCGGGGCGGCGCGTTGCGGCTGGTGCAGCCGCTGGACGGGGTGGAGCGGACGCTGACCCGGATCGCCTGGCTGCTGGCCGGCATCACCGGCGTCGGCGTGGCCGCGGCCGCCGCGCTGGGCTGGACGACGGCCCGCACCGGGCTGCGTCCCATCGACCGGCTGGTGGACGCCGCCGAGCAGGTCGCGACGACGAAGGACCTCGCCCACCGCATCGACCCGCCCGGCAACGCGCGCGACGAGGTCGCGCGGCTGGCCGGCTCGGTGAACGCGATGCTGGCCGCGCTCGAGGACGCCCGGACCCAGCAGCGGCAGCTGGTGGAGGACGCCGGTCACGAACTGCGCACCCCGCTGACGACGCTCCGCAACGACCTGGGCGTCCTGTTGCGCAGCGAACAGCACCCGGACCGCACGCTGACCCCGTCCGACCGGGCCGGACTGCTGCGCGACCTGGAGGCCGAGGCGGCCGCGCTGTCGGACATGGTCGGCGAGATCGTCGAGCTGGCGCGCGGCGGCACCGAGCCCGAACCACCGCTGGAGACCGACCTGCGCGCCCTGGTCGAGCGCGCCGTCGCCCGCACCCGCCGGGTCGACCCCGCCGTCACCGTCACCGTCGCGGGACGTCCGTTCGAGGCGGTCGTGCGCCCGGTCGTCCTGGAACGGGCGGTCGCGAACCTGGTCCGCAACGCCGTCCAGGTCAGCCCGCCGGGCGGCGTCGTCGACGTGCTGCTGGACGAGACCGCCCTGGGCGCGCGGATCCGCGTCCTCGACCGCGGGCCGGGCATCTCGGACGCCGACCTGCCACGCATCTTCGACCGGTTCTACCGCGGCCAGGCCGCCCGCGAGCGGCACGGTTCCGGCCTCGGCCTGGCCATCGTCGCTCAGGCCGCCGACCTGCACGGCGGCAGCGTCACGGGGTCGCGACGCAAGGGCGGCGGCGCCGCCTTCACGCTGGTCGTGCCGGTTCGCCAGGCCGAACCCGCGATTCTCAGCCCGCTCTTAGACCGGCCCTAAGGACGTCTCATCCCGCGCCGGGAACGTGGCGGATGCACGGCAGGAACACCGACATCCACTCGTCCCGGAGGACATCATGACCCGATCCACCCGGCGCGGTACCCGACTGCTGCCGGTCATCGCCCTTCTGCTCACCGCGACGCTGACGGCCTGCGGCTCCGACGGCGGCGACGACGACGTGGCCGCGGCCGGCACCGGCGGCGGCGACAGCACGTCGGACAGCGGCGGCGGAGGCGGCACGACCGACCAGGAGCAGGCCGAGCTGGACTTCTACGAGTGCATGCGCGAGAACGGCGTCGACCTGCCCGACCCCGACCCCGGCCAGCCGGGCGTGCAGCTCCAGCTGCCCCCGGGCTCCGAGGCGGCGATGGAGGAGTGCCGGACGCTGCTGCCCAACGGCGGGCAGATGCAGGAGACCTCCCCCGAGGACCTGGAGTCGCTGCGCGCGTTCACCGAGTGCCTGCGCGAGAACGGCATCGACATGCCCGACCCCGCCGCCGACGGCCGGCTGAGCATGCCCGAGGGCGTCGACCCTCAGTCGGCCGAGTTCCAGGCCGCCATGACCGAGTGCCAGCCGATGCTCGACGGCGCACCGATCCGGATCGGTCCGGGCCCGGGTAGTGGCCAGTGACGGCGACGCTGGACCACCAGGACGACCTCGACGCGGAGCTGGACCGGCCGCGACGCCGCCGCACCCGGCTGCTCTGGCTGACGCTCGGCGTGATCGGCGTCGCCGGCGCCGGTGGCGCGTATTGGTACACGACGCAGGACGACGGCGGCCGGCCGGCGGACGCGGCCACCGGACCGGCCGCGACCGCCGAGGTGGTGCGCGACACGATCGCCGCCACCGAGACGTGGTCCGGCACGCTCGGGCACGGCGACGCGCTCGGCATCCCGGCCGCTCAGGGCACGCTCACGCGGGTCGCGGCGGCCGACACCGAGGTCACCCGCGGCACGGAGCTGTTCCGGCTGGACGAGCGGCCGGTGACGGCGCTGCTCGGGGTGATCCCGATGTACCGCGACCTGGGCCCCGGAGACGAGGGGATCGACGTGGAGCAGCTGGAGGCGAACCTGGCCGCGCTCGGCTACACCGGCTTCACGGCCGACGACGAGTACACCGACAACACCGCCGAGGCGGTCGAGGAATGGCAGGAGGACATCGGCGCCGACGAGACCGGCACCGTCGGCCGGTCCGACGTCGTGTTCCTGCCCGAGGGCGGCCGGGTCGGCACCGTCCACGCCGCCGTCGGCAGCACGGTCACCCCGGGGTCGCCGGTGCTCGAGGTGACCGGCACCGACCAGGTCGCGACGCTCGAGGTCGACGTCGCCGACCGCGACCTGCTCGCCGTCGGCACCGCCGTCACCGTCGTCCTGCCCGGCGGGGCCGAGGCGGCCGGGACGGTGACCGCGGCGACGGTGGTCGAGGCGCCCCCGGCCGGCGGCGGCGCGGCCGGCGAGGAGGAGGCGGCCAGCGCCGAGGACGCCGTCGTCGAGGTCGAGGTGACGCTGGCCGACCCGGTCGACCCCGCGCTGGTCGGTTCGCCGGTCGACGTGGTGCGGCCGGTGGACGAGCGGGCCGACGTGCTGGTGGTGCCGGTGACGGCGCTACTGGCGATGTCCGGCGGCGGCTACGGCCTCGAGGTGGTCGCCGGCGACGGTACGACGTCGGTCGTCCCGGTCGAGCTCGGGCTGTTCGCCGACGGCCGGGTCGAGGTGACCGGCGACGGCATCGCGGAGGGCGACGTCGTGGGGGTGGCCGGACGATGAGCGTCACGACGGCGGAGCCGGTGATCCGGCTCCGCGGCGTCCACCGCCGCTATCCCGGGCGGCCGCCGGTGCGGGCGCTCGACGGCGTCAGCCTCAGCGTCGCGCCCGGCGAGCTGGTCGCGATCGTCGGGCCCTCGGGGTCGGGCAAGTCCACGCTGCTCAACATCCTCGGCACCCTGGACCGGGCCGACGCCGGCGAGGTGCGCATCGACGGCCGCGACGTCGGCGCGCTGTCGGACAAGCAGCTGTCGGCGTTGCGGGCGCACCGAATCGGCTTCGTGTTCCAGCAGTTCTTCCTCTCCCCCGGGGTCAGCGCGCTGGACAACGTCGCCGACGGGCTGCTCTACACGGGGCTGTCGCTGCGCGAGCGGCGGCGCCGGGCGGCCCGTACGCTGGCCCGGGTCGGGCTGGCCGACCGGGTGCGGCACCGTCCGAACGAGCTGTCCGGTGGACAGCGGCAGCGGGTCGCGGTCGCCCGGGCGCTGGTCGGGCGGCCGTCGTTCCTGCTGGCCGACGAGCCGACCGGCGCGCTGGACTCCGCGTCCGGCGCGGCGGTGCTCAAGCTGCTGCACGAGCTGCACGACGGCGGCACCACCGTCATCGTCATCACCCACGACCACGGGGTGGCGGCCGAGCTGCCGCGGCAGGTGCACATCCTGGACGGGCGGATCGAGTCCGACGAGACCTTGGAGTTGGTGTGAGCACGCCTCGGTCGCGGCTGCGGCCGCGCGACACCGTCCGGGTGGCGTTCTCGGGACTGCGGGCACGGCCGCTGCGGGCGGTGCTGTCGGCGCTGGGCATCGCCGTCGGGATCGCCGCGATGGTCGCCGTCGTCGGCATCTCCGCGTCCAGTCGCGAGCAGGTGAACCAGCAGCTCGACGCGCTCGGCACCAACCTGCTCACCGTCGCGCCGAGCCAGTCGTTCGTCAGCACGGCACAGCTGCCGGCCGCGTCCGTCGACATGGTGGCCCGCCTCGACGACGTGGAGTCGGTGAGTGCGGTCGGGATCGTCCCGGACGCGGCGGTCTACCGCAGCGACGAGATCGACCCGAACCAGACCAACGCGATCGCCGTGAGCGCGGCCCGGACCGACCTGCTCGACACCGTCAGCGCGACGGTCGCGTCCGGCCGCTGGCTGGACGACGTGCTCAGCGCGTTCCCGGTGGTGGTGCTGGGGTCGGACACCGCGGAGCTGCTCGGGATCTCGCGCACCGAGGGCGACGTGCAGGTCTGGCTGGGCGGCGAGTGGTTCACCGTCGCCGGCGTCCTCGACCCTGTGCCGCTGGCGCCGGAGCTGGACACGTCGGCGCTGATCGGCTGGCCGGCCGCGGAGTCGCTGCTCGGGTTCGACGGCGCCCCGACGACGGTGTACCAGCGGGTGGCCGAGGGCGCGATCGACGAGGTGCGGACGCTGCTCCCGGCCACCGTCGACCCGGCGGCGCCGGAGGAGGTGGCCGTCAGCCGGCCGTCCGACGCGCTGGCCGCTCAGGCGGCGACCGACGAGACGCTGACGACGCTGCTGCTCGCGCTCGGCGGCGTGGCGCTGCTGGTCGGTGGGATCGGGGTGGCCAACACGATGGTGATCGCGGTGCTGGAGCGGCGGTCGGAGGTCGGCCTGCGGCGGGCTCTGGGCGCGACCCGGGCGCACATCCGGCGGCAGTTCCTCGGCGAGTCGGTGCTGCTGGCCGCGCTCGGCGGCGGTGGCGGCGCCCTGCTCGGGGGCGCGGCGACGGCGGCGTTCGCGTCCAGCCGCGACTGGCCGTTCGCGCTGCCGGTGTGGGTGCTGGCCGGCGCGGCCGGCGCCACCATCGTCGTCGGGGCCCTGGCCGGGGCCTATCCCGCGGCCCGGGCGGCCCGGATGCCCCCGACGGCGGCGCTGTCGGCCGTGTGACGCGATTGCGCGAATCGGTGGTGGCGGCCGCCGCCCGCGGGTTCAATGACCCCGTTCACCAGCCACGACGTGGAAGGACAAACGGGGACATGGTACGCGGACCGGTGCGAGCGGCGGCCGTCGCCGCGGTGACAGCCGTGCTGACGCTGGCCGTCGCCGGCACGGCGCAGGCGGAGGCGTCGTACGGCGAGATCACGCTGAGCGGAGGCGGCGGCGCCTACTCCGGCACGGTGACGCTGGCGCCGGGCTTCCCGGCGACGACGTTCACCAGCGACTCGCGGGCGTCGGCGACGGTGCCCAGCGGCGCGTCGAACTGGCTCTCCGCGGCGACGCCGTGGGGCGAGGTGTTCGGCTCCAGTCAGGGCCGGCCCTACCTCAACCTGCGCCCGGCCGCCGACGCCGCCGGGTCGCCGTCGACCACGACCTACGTCTTCGACACGCCCACGCCGGCCGGCGGGTGGGGCTTCGCGCTCGGCGACATCGACTCCGACATCGCCGTCGTGACGGCGACCGACGCCGACGGCGCGCCCGTCTCCGGCGCCGACCTCGGGTTCGAGGGCGCCTTCAACTACTGCGACGCGTCGCCGCGGCCGAGCGGGGTGTGCTCGTCGGGCCCGCCCGCCGGCGGCGACGGATTCGACCTGCCGTCGTCCTCCGTCGGGGCGGCCGACGTGACGCTGACCGGCCACGGCCCCGACACCGGCGGCGCGTCCGGCTGGTTCCGTCCGTCGGTCGCGCTGTCGTCGCTGACCATCGCGTTCGAGTGGCAGACCGGGTTCCCCGTCTACCACACCTGGTTCGCGACCGAGCTGCGCGCCGTCTCCGGCACCGTCACCCTGGACGGCACGACGCCACAGGCCGGCGTGGAGATCACGCTCACCGGCCCGTCCGGCGAGGTCGTCGCGACCGTGACCACCGGCGACGACGGCAGCTACGAGTTCGCCGGCATCGCGCCCGGCGACTACGAGGTCGTTGTGACGGTGCCGGACGGGCTCACCGCCGTCGGCCCCGCGGACCGGCCGGCCGACGTCGTGACCGAGGACGCGACCGGCGTCGACTTCGACCTCACCGCCGGCGAGCCGGAGCCCGAGGTCTTCGACGTGCCCGGGACGGTCACCGACCCGGACGGCGAGCCGGTCCCGGACGCCGACGTCGTGCTCGAGACGCCCGACGGCGGGGAGGTCGCCGAGACCACGACGGACGAGGACGGCGACTTCGTGCTGCCCGACGTCCCGGGCGGCGACTACCAGCTGATCGTCACGCCGCCGGGTGGGTCGCCGACGGAGCTGCCGGTCACCGTGCCGGTCGAGGAGCCGCTGGAGATCACGGCCGACCCCGCACCCACGCCGACGCCCACGCCGTCCCCCACCTCGTCGCCGTCGCCGACGCCCACGTCGTCGCCCACCGCGGAGCCGAGCCCGACCGCGTCGCCGTCGCCGTCCCCGTCGCCCACGGACGAGCCGGGCGAGGAACTGCCCGACACCGGCGCCGGTGCCGCGACGGGCGCCGTCGCCGTCCTGATGGTGGCCGCCGGTGCCGCCGCCTTCGCCGTCCGCCGCCGCGTCACCGGGTGATCGACGGGGTACACCTCCTGCATGGTGGATGACGGGCGGCCGGCCTTCGTCCTGCACGAGCACCGCCGGCCGCGACACCACTTCGACCTGCGCCTGGAGGAGAACGGCGTCCTGCGGTCGTGGGCGGTGCCGCGCGGCCTGCCGGGGACGCCGGGCGAGAACCGGCTGGCCGTCGAGGTGCCCGACCACGACCTCGACCACCTCGACTACGAGGACGCGGACAAGGCGGTCGCCGACACCGGCTGGTGGGAGGAGCACGACCGCACCGGGCGGCGGATGCTGTTCACGCTGCACGGCCGCGACGGCCCCGCCCGGTACGCGCTCATCCGCACCGGCGACGGCTGGCTGCTGCGCCTGACGCTGGACCAGCCGGACGTGTCGAGAAGGGGGCGGCGGCTCCGACCCACTGACGAAGAGCCGGAGACGCCGGCACACGACCCGAGGAGCCCGTCATGACGCAGAAGATCACGCCGTTCCTGTGGTTCGAGGACAACGCCGAGGAAGCGCTGACGCTGTACACGTCGATCTTCGACGACGCCCGCATCACCGCGGTCACCCGCTTCGGCGAGGGCGGCCCGTTCCCCGCCGGCACCCTGCAGTCGGCGACGTTCGAGCTGGCCGGTCAGCAGTTCATGGCGATCAACGGCGGCCCGCACGACGAGTTCAACGACGCCATCTCGTTGTTCGTCAGCTGCGAGACGCAGGAGGAGATCGACCGGTACTGGGACGCGCTGCTGGCCGGCGGCGGCACGCCGACCCAGTGCGGCTGGCTGAAGGACCGCTTCGGCGTCTCGTGGCAGGTGACGCCGGTGCAGTTGCTGCGCTACCTCGCCGACCCCGACCCGGAGAAGGCCGGCCGCACCGCCGCCGCGATGCTGCAGATGGTCAAGCTCGACCTGCCCGCCCTGACAGCGGCCTACGAGGGCACCGCCTAGAGGGCGCGCCCGTGGCGCAGCCCGGCCACCGCGTCGACGACCCACCGGGCTGCGTCTCGCGTGCCGGCATCGACCCGGACCAGATCGTCGCGTGCGGCCTCGAACGCCCCGACGACGTCTCGGCGCATCGTCTCGAGCAGGTCGCCTGCCCAGGATTCGTCCACGCCGAGGGTCCGGGCGGCGTCGAGACACTGCGCCGCGCCGATCCGGGCGAAGTCGTATTCGCCGCCGATCCTCATGGCGGAGTAGACGGGCTGCTCGTCGCGGTACGGCGCGAAGGTGACCAGGTCGTACAGGGGGGCCAGGCGAACGCGGTCGCCGATCAGTATCACCGAGCCACGCGGCCCACCCCTGGTCCTCCGTCGAGCCGCTGATACTTCTTGTCCGGAGGAACCGCCAGCGCCTGGCACAGGTCTTCCTGATGGATCCGGATCCAACGGCCACCCACGTACTGGCGATCGTAACGCGTCGTGACGAACGCGCGGACGTCGCCGAACGTGGCCAGCGAGGTGTCTGCTACGCGGAGCTTGAGCCGGCGTGCGGCCTGCATAGTGAGGTGCTCCACGACGTCCAGTCGTCGATAGCGCCCCTCGACGGGTTTGACGATGTGCGTGGTCGGCGTGCCGGGGTCCGGGCGCGCCCAGCCGTCACCCGCGCGGAAGAGCGCCACCTTCGGCTGTGCCCCGGCCAGGCTGAACCGTTGGGCCGGTCCAAGGTTCGGCATGCCATCGCGGTACTCCGCGATTGTCTCGACCAGCAGTTGTTCGACATCGCGCGAGGTCAGCATGGTGTAGCCATCCCGGCTGACGCCGTCCGTCGGCGGGGTGCCCGGCGGCAGCACCTGCAGGGCGCCGGCGACGTCGGCACCGACGTGGCTGAGCAACGCGAACGGATTTTCAGCGGAGACGCCGTACTCGCGTGCCAGCGCAGCTCGCGCCTGCGGGTTGTCTGTTAACAGGCCGGCGAAGAAGGGCCTGACCACCCGATTGGCATGCGCCGCGATCGCCAGCGGCATCGACAACGAGAGTGGCGTCCGCTGCCGTCCCGCTCGATAAGCGTCGTCGTAGTCGAAGGTGAGATTGCCGCCCGACGACTGCCGCAGGACGCCACAGCGAACCCCATCCAGATACACGATCAACTCAGCCGTTGTCATCGGGCTCTCTTCCGAAGAGTTCGTCGATGAGCTCGTCCGCTCTCTTGTCGCGGGTCAGCGGCGTCAGGTCCAAGGCGAGATCGAGCACCTCGAGGACATCCATCAACTGCGTCATGTTGATGTTGGGCTTGCCACGCTCCAGCGCGTTCACCCATTCACGCGAGACGCCGGCGCGGCGCGCCAGCTCGGCCTGGGTCAACTCGCGTTCGTTCCGGCGAGCGCGTACCGCGGCGCCCAGTTCTCGCGTGCTTCGGAACATCTCGACCCCTCTGGGTTGTGCATGATCATCCACATTAGCGGATGTGGGAGATCGTACACAAGAGGGGATGTGGACGAACGTCCACAGGTTAGGTCGCCGCTGGGCGCAGGAGTTGGCGCACAGCGCGGCCGGCGGCGAGCTCGTCGAACGCGGCGGCGAGGCCGTCGAAGGCGATGTCGCCGGTGCGCAGGCGCCCGACCGGCAGTTTGCCGGCCTCCCACAGCCGGATCAGCCGCGGGATGTCGCGCGCCGGCGCCGCCGAGCCCATGTAGGAGCCGCGCAGCACGCGGCCCTCGCCGGTCAGGGTGACGGCGGGCAGGGCGGTGCGGTGCGCGGGGTCGGGGAGGCCGACGGCGACGGTGGTGCCGCCGCGGGCGGTGGCGGCGAAGGCGGTCTCGAGGACCGCGGCGCTGCCCACGCACTCCAGCGCGTGGTCGGCGCCGCCGCCCGTCGCGTCGCGGACGGCGGCCACGACGTCGTCAGATCGCGCGTCGAGCACCGACGTCGCGCCGAGCGACCGCGCCAGCGACAGCTTCTCCGCCACGGTGTCGACGGCGACGACGGGGTGCGCGCCGGCGAGCGCGGCCGCCATCACCGCGGAGAGCCCGACACCGCCCAGCCCGAACACCACGACCGACTCCCCTGGCCGCACCACGGCCGTGTTCACCACGGCCCCGAAGCCGGTCAGCACCGCGCAGCCGAGCATCGCCGCGACGTCGAACGGCACCGACGGCGGCACCACGACCACCGAGCCCCGCGACACGACGGTCCGCTCGGCGAACGCCGACACGCCCAGGTGGTGCGCGAAGCCGACGCCGTCGCGCCCGAAGCGCGTGCCGCCCGACACCAGCGTGCCCGCGCCGTTGGCCACGGCGCCGACGGTGCACATGGCCGGCCGTCCCGACGCGCACTCGGTGCAGTGCCCGCACGACGGCACGAACGTCATGACGACGTGGTCGCCGGGCGCGACGTCGATGACGCCGGGGCCGGCCGCCTCGACCACGCCGGCCGCCTCGTGGCCCAGCACCATCGGCGTGGGCCGCGGCCGGCTGCCGTTGATCACGGACAGGTCCGAGTGGCACAGCCCGGCCGCCTCGACCCGCACGAGCAGCTCACCGGCGCCCGGATCGGACAACGTCAGCGACTCGACGGTCAGGGCGGAGCCGCCCGCGTACGGCGGCTCCGCGCCGAGCCGCCACAGCACGGCCGCGCGCGTCTCCACGCTCACCGCAGCCCCAGCGCCTCGCGCGGGTCGCCGTCGAGCAGCCACTCGATGGTCGACGGCAGCACGTAGGGCAGCGTCGGCGGGCGCATCGCGGCGATTTCGCGCAGCCCGGCAACGGCCTGGGCCGGCGTCCAGATCGGGAAGTCCGAGCCGAACAGCAGCTTGTCGACGACGCCCCACTCCTGGGCGCGGACCAGCGCGTGGTAGCCGTCGAACGGGCGCGCCCACGAGGCGGAGACGTCGGTGAAGACGCGCCGGTTCTTCCGGCACACCACCATCGCCTCGCGCTGCCACGGATGACCCATGTGCGCCATGACCATGGTGAGGTCCGGGTGCCGGCGGGCCACCTCGTCGACGACCAGCGGCTGGCTGACGACGAGCGAGCCGGCCGGGCTGGGCGTCGCGCCCATGTGCCACAGGATGACCAGCCCGTGGCGCGTCGCCGCCTCGTAGAACGGGTCGAACCGCTCGTCCCGGGCGTCGAACAGCGACAGGACGGGGTACAGCTTGATGCCGCGCAGCCCCCGGGCGACCCCGTCCTCCAGCTGCTCCAGCACGTCGGGATCGGTGGGGTCCAGCGCCATGAACCCGATGGTCTCGGTACTGGTGCTGTTGCAGAACCACTCGACGTACTCGTTCGGCGTCGCGACACCGGCCGCCGTCGCCCGCAGCCCGAAGACGCAGGCGACGGAGACGCCGCCCTCCTTCATCGCCCGGTCGTACTCCTCGGGCGTGAAGGCGTGGGCCTCCTCCTGGCCGTAGACGGGCGCCCAGTTGGCCTTCCACTCCGGGCCCCAGTGCTCCGGCTGGTGACAGTGGGTGTGGACGTCGAACATGCGGCGATCCTCCTGTTTCCTTCGAGTGTCGGCGGGCCGGGCATGGCCGCAAGTACTGTCACCCTGGCTCGTTGTCTTGCACCGACGACGTCGAGGAGGCCTCCGGCCCCCTCTCGTCGCCGGTCCTGCCCGGCCCGCCTAGGGCCGGGCGGAACGGGCGGGACGCAGCGAGCTGTGGACGATGCGCATGGCGGCGGCGGTGTCGGGGTCGCCGGCCAGCTCGGCCGCCGTCTCCGTGAGCCGCTCCAGGTAGAACTGCTGGCGGTCCGGGCCGAACTCACCGGACGGGCCCGAGACGCTCACCGCGGCGAGGCACTCGCCGTCGACCTCGACCGGGACCGCGACGCAGCGCAGCCCGACGCTGCGCTCGTTGTCGTCGAAGGCGTAGCCGCGCCGCTCGATCAGCCGCAGCTCGCGGGTGAGCTCGTCCATCGTCGTGATGGTGGCGTCGGTGAACCGCGTGAACGGCGCCGCGGGGACGTGCTCGGCCACCCGCTCCGCGGGCAGCCGCGACAGCAGCAGCTTGCCCAGGCCCGTGCAGTAGGAGTGGTCGCGCACGCCGGGGCTGGCGTGGAACCGGATCGGCCGGTCCGGCTCGTGCACACCGACGTGGATCACCTGGTCACCGTCGAGCATGCCCAGGTTCGCCGTCTGGCCGGTGCGGTCGGCCAGCGGCGCGAGGTACCGGTCGGCGACGACGGACAGGTCCAGCGACGACATGTACGCGTTGGACAGCCGCAGCACCTTGTGCCCGAGCCGGTACGAGGGCCGCTCGTCGACGCGGACGATGTACTCCATCTCGGCCAGCACGGCCAGCAGCCGCACCAGCGTGCTCTTCGGCAGCCCGGTCGACTCGCTGATCTCGACCAGCGTGTACGGCTCGGCGCCGGTGGACAGCAGCTCCATCAGTGCGAGCCCGCGTGCCAGCGCGTTGGCGTGGTAGTTCGCCGACGCCGGTCGATCGTCGTCGACCGAGGTGCGTCGGGTGGTTCTGGCGACGGGTGTCATGATCGCTGCCCCTTGTCCTTCGTCCCTGCTCTGAGTACGCGGCCGGCGCGCGCGCCGGTGTGCTGCCCGCGGCCGGTCGTCGGCTCGCCGTTGACGATCACGGCGTCGACACCGGCGGGGTACCGCCGCGGGTCGGCGAACGTGGCGCGGTCGGCGAGCCGGCCGACGTCGAGCACCACGATGTCGGCGGCCTGCCCTGCGGTGATGGTGCCACGATCGGTGATCCCCGCCCGGCGCGCCGCACCCGACGTGCACTTGCGGATCGCTTCGGGCAGCGTGAGAGTGCCGTCGGCGACGTGCTCGGAGAGCAGCCGCGGGTAGGTGCCGTACGACCGCGGGTGCGGCATGCCCCGGCCGGTGGGGCCGTCGACGTCCAGCGCCTGGCCGTCGGAGCCGATGACCGACGCGGGGTGGCTCAGGACGGCGCGCAGGTCGCCGGCGTCGCGGCCGCCGGCCACCATCGACACGGCGTTGCCGTGCCTGGCCAGCAGGTCCAGCGCGACGGTGTCGGGGTCGGTGCCGCGCTCGGCGGCCAGCTTGGTGACGGTGTGCCCGACGACGGCCGGGTCGGGCGCGGAGTTGACGGTGATCTCGTCCCAGCCGATGGCGTCGGCCGCCCACGACGCGCGGATGCGGGCCACCGCCTCGGGGTCGGCGAGCCGGGCACGCATCGCGGCGTCGCCACCGGCCTGCGCCCACGCGGGCAGCCGCTGCGCCATCGGCGCGTTGCCGGCGAGGTAGGGGTACATGTCGACGGCGACGTCGAGGCCGTCGGCGCGCGCGGCCTCGACCAGCTCCAGCGCCCTCGCGACGCTGCCCCAGTTGCGGCGGCCGACGGCGGTCAGGTGCGACAGCTGCGTGCGCACCCCGGTGGCCGCGGCGACGTCCAGCGCCTCGCGGACGGCCGGCACGACGTCGTCGGCGTAGTCGCGCAGGTGCCAGGCGAACAGCGCGTCGTGCTCGGCGACCACCCGCGCCAGCGCGACCAGCTCGGCCGGGCGGACGAACGTCAGCGGCGCGTACATCAGCCCGGTGGACAGGCCGGCGGCGCCGGCGTCCAGCGCATCGGCCAGCAGCGACGTCATCTCGTCCAGCTCGCGCGGGGTCGGCTCGCGGTCGTCGAACCCGACGATGCCGGCGTGCAGCGGCAGGTGCCCGACCAGCCCGGCGACGTTGAGGCTGGGCCGGGCGGCGGCGACGGCGTCAAGGTACTCGCCGTAGGACCGCCAGCTCCAGTCGACGCCGGGGTCGAGGTCGAGGTAGCCGACCGCGGCGCGCACACCGTCGACGTCGGCACCGGCGGCCAGCGGCGCGACGCCGAGCCCGCAGTTGCCGATCACCGTCGTCGTGATGCCCTGGTGGACGGCGCTGCGGGCCTGCGGCGCGGACAGTAGCGTGAGGTCGGAGTGGGTGTGCAGGTCGACGAAGCCGGGGCAGACGACCTTCCCGGTGGCGTCGAGGACCCGGGCGGCGTCGGTCTCGACCGGGTACTGGCCCACGGCCACGATCACCCCGCCGGCGACCGCGACGTCGGCCTGGACGCCGTCGGCGCCGGTGCCGTCGACGACCGTCCCGCCGGTGATCAGCAGATCGAGGGTCACGAAGCGGCTCCTGACGTCGGCAGCACGGGCAGCAGCTCCGGGAAGTGGCACGCGCTCGGGTGGCCGGTGCCCAGCCGGTCCTCCAGAGCGGGCACCTCTTCGGCGCACTTGGCCTGCGCCTTCCAGCAGCGGGTGCGGAACCGGCAGCCCGACGGCGGGTTCGCCGGGTTCGGGACGTCGCCGGTGAGGGTGATCCGCTCGCGGGCGCCGCGCAGCCGCGGGTCGGGCACCGGCACCGCGGACAGCAGCGCCTGCGTGTACGGGTGGGTCGGGGCGCTGAAGATCTGGTCGCGGGTGCCGGTCTCGACGATGACGCCGAGGTACATGACGGCGATGCGGTGCGACACGTGCCGCACGATCGACAGGTCGTGGGAGATGAACAGGTACGCCAGCCCCAGCCGCTGCTGCAGCTCGCGCAGCTTGTTCACCACCTGCGCCTGGATCGACACGTCCAGGGCGCTGACCGGCTCGTCGAGCACCAGCAGCTCGGGGTCCAGCGCGAGCGCGCGGGCGATGCCGATGCGCTGGCGCTGGCCGCCGGAGAACTCGTGCGCGTACCGGTTGGCGTGCTCGGGCTGCAGCCCGACCAGGTCCAGCAGCTCCGACACCCGGTCGGCGCCGCCCTGGCGGTAGCGGCCCTGCACCCGCAGCGGCTCGGCGATGATGTCGTGCACCGTCATCCGCGGCGACAGCGAGGCGTACGGGTCCTGGAACACGATCTGGGTCTTGCTGCGCCAGGGCCGCAGCTCGTCCTCGCTCATCGTCGCGAGGTCGTGGCCGCGGTAGAGGATGCGCCCGGAGGTCGGCTCCAGCAGCCGCACCACCATGCGCCCGGTGGTGGACTTGCCGCAGCCGGACTCGCCGACCAGGCTCAGCGTCTCGCCCTGGTCGATCGCGAACGAGACGCCGTCGACGGCCCGCACCGCACCGACCGCTCGGCGGAACACCCCGCCGCGGATCGGGAAGTGCATCGCCAGGTCGTCGACGCGCAGGACCTCCTCGCCCAGGTGCTCCAGCCGCTGCGCGGCCGCCGTCTCGACGGTCATCGGGTCACCTCCGTGGGGACGGCCGCGAGTTCCTCGGCGAAGTGGCAGGCGGTGCGGTGGACCGCGGTGCCGTTGCCGACGACGCGCAGCTCGGGCCGCTCGGTGCGGCAGCGGTCGCGGGCCAGCGGGCACCGCGGGTGGAACGGGCAGCCCGGCGGCGGCGCGAGCAGGCTCGGCGGGCTGCCCGGGATCGGGTGCAGCTCGTCGACGTCGCGGTCCAGCCGCGGCAGGCTCTCGAGCAGCCCGACGGTGTACGGGTGCCGCGGCGCGGTGAACACGGTGGTGACGTCGCCCTGCTCGACCACCCGCCCGGCGTACATGACGACGACGCGGTCGGCCAGCTCGGCCACCACGCCCAGATCGTGCGTGATCAGCAGTGTCGCCGCCTGCGTCTCCTGCTGCGCCACCCGCAGCAGGTCCAGCACCTGCGCCTGGATGGTGACGTCCAGCGCCGTCGTCGGCTCGTCGGCGATGAGCAGGCTGGGCCCGTTGGCGATCGCCATCGCGATCATCGCGCGCTGGCGCATACCGCCGGAGAACTCGTGCGGGTACTGCTTGAACCGCGCCGCGGCGTCGGGCATGCCCACCAGCGCGAGCAGCTCGATCGCGCGGTCGCGGGCGGCGTCCTTGGACAGCTTCCTGTCGTGCAGCCGCAGCGCCTCGACGATCTGCTTGCCGACGGTGACGACCGGGTTGAGCGCCGTCATCGGGTCCTGGAAGATCATCGCGATCTCAGCGCCGCGGATGGTCCGCAGCTCCTTCCCCGCCAGCTCGCCGAGATCGCGGCCGCGGAACCGGATCGTCCCGCCGGCCCGCCGGCCCGACTTCACCAGCCCGAGGATCGACATCGCGGTGACGCTCTTGCCGGAGCCGGACTCGCCGACGACGCCGACGATCTCGCCCCGGTCGATGGTGAACGAGGCGCCGTCGACGGCCTTGACGACGCCCTCGTCGGTGCGGAACTCGACGGCCAGTTCGTCGATCACCAGCAGCGGCTCGGTGTTCTCCACTACGACCTCCCCGACTGCCGCGGGTCGACGGCGTCGCGCAGGCCGTCGCCGACGAAGTTGACCGACAGTACCGTCGCGGCGATGGCCAGGCCCGGCGGGAGCCACAGCCACGGCATCGACTGGATGACCGTCAGGCTCTGCGCGTCGTTGAGCATGTTGCCCCAGCTGGCCTGCGGCGGCTGGACGCCTAGGCCGAGGAAGGACAGCACCGCCTCGGACAGGATCGCGCCGGCCACGGCGATGGTGCCGACCACGACGATCTGCCCCATCGCGGCGGGCACGATGTGCTTGCGCAGCAGCCAGCCGCGCGACGCGCCCGCCACCCTCGCGGCGTGCAGGTACTCACGTTCGCGCACCGCTAGCGTGACGCCGCGGACCAGCCGCGCCGTCGTCGGCCAGGTGGTGACCGCGATCGACAGGATGAGGATCGGGATGCTCGGCCCCAGGATGCCGGCCAGCACGATGATGATCACGATCGGCGGGAACGACAGCATCATGTCCGCCGTGCGCATGAGTACGGTGTCCAGCCAGCCGCCGAACAGCCCGGCCACCGCGCCGACGATCGTGCCGAACAGCACCGCGAGCAGCGCGGCGACGATGCCGACCAGCAGCGACACCCGGGCCGCGTAGACGACCCGGGCGAACACGTCGCGCCCGGACGCGTCGGTGCCGAGCCAGTGCTCGCTCGACGGTGGCTGCCGGATCTCCCCGAGGTCGACGGCTGTCGGCGACTGCTGCGCGATCAGCGGCGCGAACACCGCCAGCAGCACGATGAGGAGCAGGACCACGGCGCCGAAGACCGCGATCTTGTTGCGCCGGAACCGGCGCACGGCCATCGCCGCCGGCGACCGCCGGCGCGACCGGGGTGCCGTGCCGGTGGTCTCGGCGGCCACCACCTCCTCGGCGGCGGCCACCTCGGGAGTGTCGAGGGACGGTCGCAGGTCGCTCATGTCACCTTCACTCTCGGGTCGACGACGGCGTAGGCGATGTCGGCGAGCAGGTTGCAGATCAGCACCAGCGCCGCCACGTACAACGCGAAGCCCACGATCACCGGGTAGTCCTGCTGGCTCACCGCGCGGACGGCCAGCTGGCCCATCCCCGGCCAGGCGAACACCTGCTCCAGGACGACGGCACCGGCCAGCATCTGCGGGATGTTGATCATCACGATGGTGATCAGCGGGATCAGCGAGTTGCGCAGCGCGTGCCGGGCCACGACCCGGCCCGGCGCGGCGCCCTTCGCCTCCGCCGTCCGCACGTAGTCGGCGGACAGCTCGTCGATCAGGCTGCCGCGGACGTACCGGGTCAGCGGCCCCGCGCTGGCCAGCCCCAGGATCGCCGCCGGCATGATCAGATGTCGCAGGATGTCCCCGCCGGTGCCGTCGCCGGGCGAGGACATGCCCGCCGACGGCAGCCAGCCCAGCTGCAGGGAGAAGATGTAGATCGCCACGATGCCGAGGAAGAACGACGGCACCGAGATGACGCCCAGGCTGAGGGCGGCGGCCGCGTAGTCGACGCCGGTGTTGCGGCGCACCGCCGCGACGATGCCCAGCGGGATGGCGATCAGCAGCGAGATCGCCAGCGCCGTCGACATCAGCAGGACGGTCGGGCCGAGCCGCTCGATCAGCAGCTCGCTGACCGGGGCCCGGCTGATGAACGACGAGCCCAGGTCGCCGGTGACGGCGTCGAGGAACCACCGGCCGTACTGCACGAGGACCGGGTCGTCGAGGCCCAGCTCCGCGCGACGGCTCTCGATGAACGCCTCGCTGCCCTCCTGCAGGTCCGCCGGCGGGATCATCATCCGCACCGGGTCGCCTGGTGCGGCGCGGACCAGCAGGAACACGCCGATCCCGATCAGGATGAACACCACGATGTTCACCAGGATCCGTCTGACGACGAACGCCGTCACCGTTCACCTCCTCCTCGTCCGCACCCTCGGCCCGTCAGCGGTTCAGCGACCACTCCTGGACGTTCCAGAACGGGTTGGTGAAGTCGCCGTTCGGCACGAAGCCCTCGATCGCCTCGGTGTAGGCCCAGATGGTGTCAGGGTTGTACAGGTAGATCATCGGGACCTCGGCGTTCTCGATGCGGGCGGCCTGCTGGTAGAGGTCGTACCGCGCGGCCTCGTCGACCGTCGCGTTGGCCTCCAGCATCAGCTGGTCGAACTCCTCGTTGCACCAGTACGACAGGTTGCCACCGGCCGGGAAGTGCGTGCTGCAGGCGTTGATGCCGAAGACCGCGAACGGTTCGGTGGCGTAGTTGCCGCCACCGTAGAGCGTCATGTCGTAGGACTGCTCGTTCATCATGTCCGTCAGCTGGCCCGGCTGCACCTGGTTGAGCTGCAGCTTGATGCCGACCTCGTTGAGCTGGCTCTCGAGGATGGTGGCCGCCGTGTCGCGGTCGCGCTGGCCGGGGATCCACGAGAGCGTGATCACCTGGTTGGGGTCCCAGTTCATCTCGGCCAGCAGCTCGCGCGCCCGGTCCGGGTCGTAGTCGTAGGTCTCCAGGTCGTCGGGCAGCGCGTCGTTCATGAAGCTGGCGTTCACCGGCTGCGCGTAGCCGCCGAGCGCCTGGTCGATGAGCTGCTGGCGGTCGACGGCGTACAGCATGGCCTGGCGTAGCCGGACGTCCTGCAGGTACGGCTTCTTCTCGTTGACGGAGGTCCGGATGTAGCCGGCGCCGGGACCGGTGCCGATCTCGATGCCGTCCATCGCCTCGACGGTCTCGAGGTCGGCCGGCGAGATCTGCACCAGGTCCATCTCGCCGGTGCCCAGCTGCGCGGTCGCGACGTCGGAGGTCACCGGGCGCAGGTAGATCTCGTCGATCTCGGGCTCGCCGTCGCGGAAGGACGGGTTCTTCACCAGGTGGATGTACTGGTCGGTGGCGTACTCCTGGAAGACGTACGGCCCCATGCCCACGTTCGGGCTCTGCGTGAAGAACTCGGTCGTGTCCATCTCGTCGACCGGCACGTCCGCCAGCACGTGCTGCGGGACGATCATGATGTTGCCGGTCAGGCCGACCAGGCCGACGTTGGGCTTGGTCAGCTGGATCTGGAAGGTGGTCTCGTCCGGCGCGGTGAAGCCGCTGACGGTGTCGGCGGTGCCCGCCGCCACCTCGGGAGCGCCGACGACGTCGCTGAACCGGCCCGTCGCGGTGCTGCCGGTGTCGGGGTCGGCCATGAGGTTGTAGGTGAAGACGACGTCCTCGGCCGTGAACGGCTCACCGTCGCTCCACGTCAGCCCCTCCTTGAGGTGGTACGTGATGGTGAGGCCGTCCTCGGAGATCTCCGGCAGATCGGTCGCCAGCCGCGGGTAGAGCTTGTAGTCGGGGTCCACGCCCAGCAGCGAGTCGTAGATGAGGTTCATGACGACCTGGTCGGGACCGCTGGCCGGAGCCATCGGGCTCCAGTTCGACGCCGGCGGCTGGTACAGGTACGCGTTGAGCGTGGTGTCCTCGGAGCCGCCGGAGTCGCCGGTGGCGCCCTCCCCGCCGGACTCGCTGGTGTCGTCCTGGGTCGGGTCCGAACAGGCCGCGAGGGCCAGGACCATGGACAGGCCGGCGGAGATCAGGGCTGCGCGTTGCGCTCGGGAACGTCTCACAGCTACCTCTCAGGGATCTGGTCTGGCCGGGACCGGCCCGGCGATGGGGTGGTTCAGACGACGCGGTTGGTGAGGGTGCCGAGACCGGCGATGCGCACCGTCATCCGGTCGCCCGACGCGAGATAGGTCCCCGACGCCGCACCGACCCCGGCCGGCGTCCCGGTCATGATGATGTCGGTGGGCTCGAGGGTCATCAGCCGCGAGGCGAACGCGACCAGCTCGGCGACGGTGAAGATCATCTCGGCGGTGCTCCCCTGCTGCCGGAGCGTGCCGTTGACCTCGAGCTCGATGTCGAGGCCCTGCGGATCGGGTACCTCGTCGGCGGTGACGAGGTAGGGGCCGTACGGGGCGAACCCGTCGGGCCATTTGCCGGCCAGCCAGTCGAAGTAGCCGACCGCGGCCGAGGAGGTGTCGCGCTCGTAGCCGTAGTCGACCGACCGGGCCGACACGTCGTTGCCCACGGCGTAGCCGGCCACGTGGTCCAGGGCCTTCTCCACCGGGATGTCGCGGCCGCCCCGGCCCACGACCACGACCAGCTCGGCCTCCCAGTCGACCTGGGTGCTGACCGACGGCAGGGCGATGTCGGCGCCCGGGTCGGTGACGGACGTGCCGGGCTTGAGGAACAGCCGCGGCGCCAGGGTGCTCTTGTCGAGGGGCTCCCCGCCGCCCTCGGCGACGTGGTCCTGGTAGTTCGCCGCCACCGCCAGCACCTTCGTGGGGCGCGCGATCGGGGCGCGGACGGCGAGGTCGGCCAGCCGGTGGGTGGCCGACGGTTCACCCGGCCGCCAGCCGGCGTCGGTGCCGGCGCCGGCGGCGACCGCCGCGGCGAGGTCGCCGTCGCCGAGCTCGGCCACCGTGCCGGCGGCCTCGTCGGCGACGTACCCGTGCCGGGTGCGGCCGTCGCGGGTGTAGCTGACCAGCTTCATCGGCTGCCTTCCTTCTCTGTGGACAGGTCGACGGGGTGTCCGGACGCGGCCGACGCCCGGGCCGCGTCGACGATCTCGGCGATGTGGACGGCGTCGGCGGCGGACGGGCTGCTGGGGCGGCCCGCGGTGACGGCCGCGTGCAGCTCGTCGAGCAGCCGGTCGACCGTGCCGGGGCCGTGCCACACCTGGCTCGACGCCTCGGCCCGGCGTAGGACGACAGCCGGGCGCGAGGCGTCGATGTCGAGGACGCCGTGCGAGCCGCTGACGCGGTAGCGGTGCACGGCGAGCCCGGCCGGCCGGGTGTCGGCCAGCGACCGGGTGCGGCCGACGCTGATGGTGCTGGTCAGGCCGTTCTCGTGGGTGAGGAGGAGCAGCGCGAAGTCGTCGGCGTCGCCGTCGCTCCAGTGCGTGCCGAGGCGGGCGAACACCCGGCGGGCCCGCAGCCCGGTCAGGGCGAGCACCACGTCGAGCGGATACACGGCGAAGTTCGCCAGCTCGCCGGCCGGCGACGGCGTGCCGCCGGCGACCAGGAAGTCGGCCTGCACGTTCCACGGCAGCCCCACCTTCCCGCCGGCGACGGCGCCGCGGGCGGCCGCGATCATCGGGTGGAAGCGCTGGTGGTGCGCCGGCAGGCAGACCTTCCCGGTCTCCGCGGCGACGGTGGCGACCTTGGCCGCGTCGGCGGCGGTCAGCGCCAGCGGCTTGTCGACCAGCACGTGCTTGCCGGCCTGCAGGGCGGCGATGACGGCGTCGGCTCGGCGCTCGGGCTCGACACAGACGCTGACGACGTCGACGGCGGGGTCGTCGAGAGCGGCGTCGACGATCTCGAAGCCTGGGTGTGCCTCGAACGCCGGCTGGTACATGGCCCGCTGGTGGTCCTGGTCCGGCCCGAGGCCGGCGAAGCCGAGCAGCAGCACGCCGAGGGTCGCGTCACTCATGAGCGGACCCCTTCCATGACCTCGTCGAGCGTGACCGGCTCGCCGCGCTCGATGGACAGCTCGGTGGCGACCCCCAGCGCGACCGCGCGGACGGCGTCGGCCGGCGTCATCGCCCGCTCGGCGGCCCGGTCGGCGATCGCGTCGAGCCAGGCGTCGAGCTGGACGGCGAACCCGTTGGCGGCCTGAGGGTGCAGCAGGCTCGTCCCGGATTCCGTCACGACCGTCGACCCCCAGCCGTCGGCCGGCAGCTGCAGCACGCCGTCGGTGCCCGCGACCAGCACGTCGCGGCGGTCCAGCGTGGACGGGCGGTGGCCGCGGCTCATCTCGCACACCGCGTCGGCGCCCCCGGCGTACTCCACGTGCATCTCCAGGTAGTCGTAGATGCGCAGTTCGGCGGCGGTCTGGGCCCGGCCGCGCGCGTAGACCGAGACCGGCTCGTCGCGCAGCCACCAGCTGACCAGGTCGAGCAGGTGGACGCCGTTGTGCAGCGCGTGCCCGCCGGACTTGGCCGGGTCCAGCACCCAGGCCCGCCAGTCCGGCCAGATCCATCCGCCGAGCAGCGCCAGCCGGGCGAACACCGGCCGGCCCACGGCACCGCCGGCGATCGCGTCGTCCACGGCCCGGGCGTAGTCGTAGAACCGGTGGGTGTGCGCGGCCATCACCACCGTCCCGGCGGCGTCGAACGCCTCGACGACGGCGCGCGCGGACGGGACGGTGATCGTCAGCGGCTTCTCCATCAGCAGGTGCTTGCCCGCAGCGGCGATCTGCTGTGCGATGGGCTCATGCGTCATGTTCGGCGTGCACACGATCGCCGCGTCGACGCCGGGCCGGGCCAGCGCCTCGGCCAGGTCGGTGGTCCACGGCACGCCACCGGCGGCGGTCGCGGCGGCGCTCGCGCGACCGGCGTCGACGTCGACGATGCCGGCCAGCCGGGCGCGCGAGCTGGCGCGCAGCGCGGCGCCGTGGTGGTCGGCGATGAACCCGGCGCCAACGATCACCACGCCCAGCGGCCCTGTGTCGTCAATCACGGAATGGCGTGCCATGCCGAGTCATCTTTGGGTCGGGATCGCGCGCTGTCAAGGGCCGCTGCTGTGACGATCGCGTAACGCGACCACAAATGGAACGTCTTGCCATGCTTGGCGATGCCACCTACGCTTCCGGACAACGACACCACCGAGAGGCGTCGCGCACGGCCGTGTGCCGGGCCGCGACGCGGGAACAGGAGTCCGATGTCCCCGGGGATCGGCACGGCAGCCTCCGACCACGACCCACGCAGCTCGTCCACCAAGGGCTGGGCGTTGCACCAAGCCGCGGCTGAGGTGCTGCCCGGCGGCGTGAACTCCGCGACACGGTACGTGGGGCACCCGTACGCGTTCGCCGGCGGCGACGGCGCCTACGTCGTCGACCTCGACGGCAACCGGTACCTGGACTACCACGCCGCGTTCGGCGCGATCCTGCTCGGCCACAACGCCGCCGTCGTCGACGACCCGGTGCGCGCCGCCGTCGGCAAGGTCGACCTGTTCGGCCTGGGCGTCACCGAGCTCGAGGTCGAGCTGGCCACCAAGGTGACCGAGGTGATCCCGTCCGCGGAGATGATGATCGCCACGATGAGCGGGTCCGAGGCCACCGCGCAGGCGGTCCGGCTGGCCCGCGCCGCCACCGGCCGGCAGCTGCTGGTGAAGTTCCAGGGCGGCTTCCACGGCTGGCACGACGCCGTCGCCCGCAACGTCATCTCCCGCCCCGAGCTGGCCTACGGCCGCGACCCGCTGTCCGCCGGCATCCTCGACACCGCCCTCGACTCCACCCTCATCGCCGAGTTCAACGACCTCGACTCCGTGCGGGCACTGTTCGAGCAGTTCCCGGAGCGGATCGCCGCGGTCATCATGGAGCCGATCCCGCACAACGTCGGCGCCCTGGTGCCCACCCAGGAGTTCGTCGAGGGGCTGCGAGCGCTGACGTCCGCCGAAGGCGCCCTGCTGATCTTCGACGAGGTCATCACCGGCTTCCGGCACGCCCTCGGCGGCTACCAGGAGGTCGTCGGCGTCCAGCCCGACCTCACGACGTTCGGCAAGGGCATGGCCAACGGCTACCCCATCGGCGGGCTGGCCGGGCCGCGCTCGCTGATGGAACGCTTCGACGGCCAGAAGGGCGACGTGCTGCTGGCCGGCACGTTCAACGGCTACGGCATCGGCGCCACCGCGGCCATCGCCACCATCGACCACCTGCGCACCCACCCCGACTTCTACACCCGCACCCACGCGCTGGGCGAGCGGATGCGCTCGGGCCTCTCGTCGATCGTGGCCGAGCTGGGCCTCGACGCCACGGTGGCCGGCTTCGGCGGCGTGTTCTCCCTGTACTTCGCCGCCGGCCCGATCCGCGGCTACCGCGACCTCATGCGCAACGACGACCAGGCCTACGCCGCCTTCCACCGCCGCATGACCGACAAGGGCTTCCTCATGATCCCCATGTCGCTCAAGCGCAACCACGTCTCCGGCTCGCACACCGAACAGGACATCGACCGCACCCTCGAAGCGGCCCGCGACGTCCTCGCCGGCATGAAGGCCGACGGCACGGCCCGCTAGCCCGGCCCCTCGGCGGCGCCGGCGGGGTCCCCGGCCGGCGCCGCGGTCTCGCGCAGCACCCGCAGCACCCGCGCCACGCGCGGGTCGGTGCTCTCGATCTCGTGCAGCGGCGCCACGCGGATCGTTCCGTGGGCCGTGACCACCTCGACGAACCGCTCGACCTCGGCCGGCGACACCAGCCGCACCCGGGCCCTGCCCCGCCCTGACGCCATCCAGAAGACGCCGTCCGGGCACTGATCTCGCAACAGGGCGCGCAACCGCAGACCCACCTCGGCGACTCGGCCTTCCTCATCAGCCGCCTTCGCCCTCGGCCAGTCGAACGGCCAGGTGTCGCGCCGCACCGACAGCGACGGCCAGCGCCAGCCGTCAGGCCGCACGAGGGCGGCGTAGGTCTCGGGCGCATCGACGAGCGCGAGGTCGAGTTGGCCCACCGGCACCGGCGCACCCAGCAGCTCCGCCGCGGCGACGCCCTCGACCCGATGCTCCGGCCCGACGAACGCACGGAACCGCTCCCAGTGCACCGCCGCGTCGCGCTCCTCGATCGGCAGAGCGGCGAGCCGGGCGATCTCCGCCCTGACGTCGGCATCCAGCGGTTCCAACTCCGCATGCAGCTGCTTGCCCGCGGCAGCGAGGATGGCCCGGAGTCCGGGGATCGACGGCAGCCGCCGGCCGCTCTCGTAGTGGGAGATGGCGAACCTGGTCATCCCCGCGCGCTCGGCCAGCTCGCTCTGCGAGAGCCTCGCCTCGTATCGGGCCTTCTTGATCAGCGCGCCGACGTCCATACCCGCGATCGTGGTAGCGCCGGGTCCGCCGGCGCCACCGCGATCGGCCCGATTGTGGACAACTCGCGCCTGATCAGCGGCCTGTGGACGCACCGGACCGGCGTGTCTGGGCCCAGCGGAGGAGTTCGATATCGACGTGTTGACGCTCAGGCCAATTGTTGGCCTGAGCGTCAACATGCCGGAACAGGACCTCCCCACCCCCAGCGTCAGGACTGCTCGACGTCGTCGATGAGGAAATGGTCGTACTGGCTGGACGTGCCGCTGGAGGAGAACTGGTGGCCGCTCAGCGCGGTCAGGCCGGGCGTCGACGGGCGGACGGTGCCGACGGAGGCACCGCCGACGAAGACCTCGGCGCCATCGAGCGTGGCCTCGACCCGGACCTCGTGCCAGACCCGCTGCGGCGCGGTCGCCGCGGGCGCGATCTTCGTCCAGGTCTTCGTCTCGTACGAGTACCAGCCGATGCTGCCGTCGGCGCCGATGTTGAGGTGGTACGCGGGCACGCCGGTCGCGTCGGCCGTCGAGCCCAGCGTGGTGAACGCGAACCCGCGGGCGTAGCCGATCGAGTTCACCCGGAACGCCAGTGTCTGCTCCGAGGCCGGCTCGGACTCCCAGCGTGCGGTCGCGATCTTGTCGGTCCAGGCATCGGCCAGGCGCATGACGTGGCGGGAGTCGTCGACGTCGAAGTCGGTGACGGCGGCGCCGATCGCGCCGGTGTAGCCGCGCGGCACCTGGCCGACCGGGTCGTTCTCGAACGAGTCGACCGTGGAGTATAGCTCGAGCTCGCCGAGGAACTCCGGGCCCTGCGGGTCGGTGTCGGCGACGGTGACCCGCACGTGCCGCGCCCGCACGTCCGGCACCGGGTAGTACGTCTGGGTGTACGACGTGATCGTGCCGGTGTCGACGACCTCGGTCCAGGTGGTGCCGTCCGTCGACACCTCGACGCGGGCGGCGCCGGGCGCGCCGTGCTGCAGCGCCAGGCCGATCTGGTTCAGCGTGTACTCGCGGTCCAGGTTCACGGTGTAGACGCCCTCGCCACGGACGGACCGGAAGACCGCGGCCGAGGCCCAGTCGGTGCTGCCGTCGATGGCGCCGAGCGGGCTCGTCTCGGGCAGCCGCGGCGTCGTGTGCGTCATGGTCGTGTCGACGGTGACGGTGCCGGCCTCGACCTTGCCGAGCAGGTCGATCTTGCCGACGTTGGGGCCGACGACGTCGACGAACTTCTTCCACACGCGGTACTCGCCGTCGATGGTGAATCCGGCGTCGGTCTCGGGGCAGCCCCAGCTGGGCGCGCAGTTGTCGCCGACCACCAGCACCCGGTTGGCGGCCACCACCGCGTGGGCGCCGTTGCCGGACGAGCCGTGGTTGCGCTGGAACGCTTGGTTGACCCGCGGGTGGTTGACGTAGGTCCGCTGCGCCTGCTCGAACCGGTGGCCGAGACCGTCGGGCGAGATCGCGATCCAGTTGTCCGGCCGCCCGAACGTCAGCGTCATGATGCCGTTGGGCAGCAGCCGCAGCACCGGCATCACACCGGTCGTCGGGGCGGGCTCGCCGGAGGCGGTCGTGAGCCGCAGCGGCTCCGGACGCGTCCAGGTGCGGCCGTCGTCGGTCGAGCGGTTCGTGTACAGCGGGCCGAGGCTCACGCCCGGGCCGCCGGTGCGGTGGACGGCGACGAGGTCGCCGTTGGCGGCCCGCTCGATGCCGGACTCCCCCATCCACAGCCCGTCGGTGAACGAGGCAACCGTCGCGTAGCGGTGCCACGTCGCCCCGCCGTCGGTGCTGCGGGCCAGCTCCGTGCGGTAGCCGGGGTCGCCCTCGTACGTCGTGTAGTACGTCATCAGCAGCGCGCCGTCGGCGGCGTAGAAGATGTCGCGGTGCACGCGGATGCCGCGGTCGAACTTCGTGGGATCGAAGGTCAGGTCCGTGGTGAACGTGGACGGCAGGTCCCGCCACGTGCTGCCGTTGTCCGTCGAGCGGCGGGCGATCAGCTCGACACTGTGCTCGTCGATCACCCGCTTCGGGATGAACTCCACGCCGAGGATCGACCCGTCGCGCAGCTTGGAGAACCACCCGGCGCCGGTCTCGGCGTTGACGCCGCTGGGGAAGGTGTAGCCGCCGTCGTCGGAGAGGACCATCGACGCCTCGCTGTCGGCGGCCGCGACGTCCTCGTTGGACTGCCAGGTCATCTGCACGCGGCGGACCGGCAGGCCGTCGCCGCCGACGGCGTCGAACGCCTCGGCGGTGGCGTTGCCGCCGATCACGCCGGGCGGCGGCTCGAACACGGTGGTGTGGTCGTGCTGGGCGATGACGTAGCCGTTCGGGTCGGCGCCGTCGGTGGGGACGTCGATGTCGCCCGCCGACGGCGCGGTGGCCGGGATCAGCGATGCGACGCCGGCGAGCGCGACACCAGCGGCGAGCGCGACGGACCGGGACCGGGACACGCGCATGGGCAGCCTCCGAGGGTCGGTGGAATGTCGTTCGGGACTCAGCCGGCTACCCAGTAGGAGTAGAGGTCGGCGTTGACCAGGTGGAAGCGGAACTTGACCTGCTGCCCGGCGAGGCCGGCCAGCGAGGCGTTGCCCTTCCACTTCACCTGGGCGGACAGCTGGTCGCCCTTGATCGCCACCGCGTCGGCGGCGGTGAAGCCCGGGATGGGCGTCCCCTCGGCGTCGAGGACCTCGACCACCAGGCTGCCGCCCTCGTGCACGACGGCGTTGACGTGGAGCTGTCCGCCGTCGAAGACGACCGGCTTGGTGGTGATCTCACCCGGGTCGCCCAGGCCGGGCAGCGACGCGTTGGTCATCGACGCGAAGCCGTCGCGGCGCCAAGTCGCCAGGCCGACCTGCCCGAAGTGCTGATCGCGGTTCGGGTCGGCGGGGTCGGCGCCGCCGTGGCCGTTCTGGAAGCCGGCGTAGTACATCGAGATCTTCTCGTCGTCGACCAGGATGTTCGACGCGGTGTACAGCGCGCCGTCGTCCCACGCGCCGCCCCGGCTGGGCTCGAGCAGCGGGTCGCGCTCCGGCCGCTCCCAGCGCAGCAGGTCGCGCGACGTCGCCAGCTGCGGCAGCACCGGGCCGTCGGCGGCGCTGGCGTACTGGCCGGAGGTGTAGTCGGTGGTCAGGAACACCCACGGGACACCGATGTAGGTGCTCTCGTACGGCAACACCGGCATACCGTAGATCTGCCCCTCGACCCCGCCGATGGCCTCGGCGGCGCCGTCGTCGGCGGAGTCGCCCATGACCGCGAGCTGCGGCGTCGTCCAGTTCACGAGGTCGGGGCTGGTGGAGACGAACGCCGACCGCTCGTAGGTGCCCGGCGTGCGCGAGGTGAACATCCGCTTCTTGATCGTCGCGATGTACAGCTGCGCGTCCGGGTCCCAGGTGGTCTGGGCGACGTCGCCGTCGTTGAGCAGGTGCGCCGCCTGCAGCGGCGTCCAGTTGTAGCCGTCGGGCGACTTCCAGCCGTAGTAGCCGTTGCCGCCCGGAACGCCCGGCGCCGGCTGCGACTTCATGAGGAAGTACTTCCGGTCCGCGGGAGCGTCGGGGTTGTACGTGACGTGCGCTCCGCTGCCGGCCAGCACGATGTTCGTCTCAGAGGCCGGGATGTCCTTGTAGCCGACGCCCGAGACCGTCGAGCGGCCCACGGGCTTGTCCCAGGTCAGGCCGTCGGAGCTCTCGGCGTAGCAGGTGTGGTAGTGCGGCGCCTGGTCGTTGTAGCACGTGTACCACATGCGGTAGAGGCCGTCGATGACGTAGACCGAGCCGTAGGTGTAGGCGCTGGCCTCCCACGGCCGGTCCGGCCGCAGCACCGGGCGCTCCAGCTTGTCACCCGGGTGCACCACGCGCTCGACGTCGTGGGCGGACTCGATCCGGTAGTCGTCGAGGAACAGTTCGCGCTCGGAGCCCAGCTCCGGGTCGTACGGCGGCGGCGCGCTGGTGAGCACGGCCTCGTCCCAGTACGAGATGCCCGCGGCGGCCTGCGAGCCGTAGATGTGCGCCGTCACGTGGGCGGTGTTCGGCGGGGCGACACCGGTGACGGTGACCTCCTGCCAGTCCGTGCTGAAGGCCGGTTCGACGTGGGTGACGCCGATGCGGTTGCGGTCGAAGTCCCAGAACTCCAGGTAGAGCCAGGCCGGCGTGCCGCTGCGGCCCTTGACGTTGGCCGTGAGCGTGTACTCGTCGCCCGCGGTGGCGACGATGCGCTCGCTGCGCACCGACACCGCCGTGCCCGCGACGTCGTTGATCTCCAGCGAGCCCAGGCCGGCGGTCCGGTAGGCCTGCAGGTTGACGATGTTGGCGCCGTCGGCGTTGCCCTCGACGCCCCACCCGATCGGGTGGCCGCTGCGGTTGCCCACGTCGAAGGCGCCGTTCTGCAGGAGCAGGCCGGGGGCGCCGACGACGGGCTGCGGCAGCGGCTGGGCGGACACGAGCACGACGGAGGACAGGGCGACGGCGGCGGTGACGGCGCCGGCGAGGGCGGTGCCGCGGACGAGACGGCGACGGGGACGGCGATTCATGGGCGACTCCCGGTTCGACGGTGCGGGATGCGTCGTCGAACGATGCGCAGAACGCCGTTCCATGTCAAGATTCGCCCGGTTCGCGGACGAGCTCCACCCACGTGACGGGCGCGCCGTCGACGGCCGTCGACAGCGGGAGGACGAGCCGGCCGCCCCGGGCCGCGCGGGACGTCTCGTGCCGGTCACCGTCGAGCGTGTGTACGACGACGTCGACCCGTTCTCCGTCGGGCAGGAAGGTCAGGACGAGCTCGCCGTCGCCGCGGGGCACCACGCCGATCCGCCGGGCCGCCGCCAGTCCGCCGCCGTCGACGGAGCCCACGGCCACGGCCACATCCGTGCTGAGCAGGTCGCCGAACTCGCGCACGCCCGGCGCCCCCAGGAACCCGCCCGGCCGCAGTACGACCAGCACCGGCTCGCCGTCCTCGATCCGCACCCACGACGACGACCGCGCGCCGGTGACCGGCCCGAGCCCGGACGCGCCGATCGCGTCGACCCGGAACCGGGCCCGCCGGCGCGACAGCCGGGTCAGTCCGTTGTGCAGCGCCACCAGCTCGGGCGGGCACGTGCTGTCGGAGAGGTCGCCCGTGAAGCTGCCCAGCATGCCGAGCGGGCCGCAGGCGACCGAGTCGAACCAGATGTCGGCCTGGTGCACCCAGTCGTATCCGCCGGAGCCGTAGCCGGCGACGCCGAGCTCCGCGAGCAGCCGGCTGAAGAACAGCCGCCGGTTGACCTCGGCGTGGTACTCCGGCGCGTTCATCCAGAGGTCGTCGACGCTGTGCAGGTCGACATACGGCGCGAACAGCGGGGAGAGCGCGTAGTACATGACGACGACGTCCGGATCGGCCGCCCGCAGCGCACCGACGACGACCTCGAGCGCGAGGCCGAGCAGCCGCTCGCCCGCGTACTCCAGGTCGGCCGGTGCGCACAGCGTCAGGTCCGGGATCTCGTAGCCGAAGTCGAACTTCACCAGGGCGGGCCGGTACCGCGCGACGAACGCGGCGATCCGCTCGCGCAGCACCGCCCGCACGCCGGCGCGGGTGACGTCGAACAGGAAGTACGGCGCGTCGGCGGGGCCGAGCACGACCGGCTCGCCGTCGCGCCCACGCAGCAGGTCCGCGCTGGTCAGCCCGTGCGTCGCCGGGTCGTCGCAGCGCAGGAACGCCGCCCACAGGCCGACGCGGCGCCCGTGACCGCGGATGCGCTCCAGCGTCCGCTCGAACTCGGGAAAGCGATCCTCGGCGTGTTCGAGCTTGCCGTACTCGCCCTCCCACTTGTCGTCGACGACGACCATGCCGACGTCGAGCCCGGAGTCGACGAGCTGCGTGTGGATCGCATCGAGACTCGCCTGGTCGAACCGCTGCGACGCGGTGCCCGCGGCGAGCTGGGCGCCCCACGTGTTGAACTGCGACGCCGTCGCCGCCGCCAGCTTCGCCGGTGACGGCGCCGGCACCGTGACGATCCCGCTCTCGGCCAGCGCCCGCTGGTAGGCGCGGATCGCCTCGGGGTAGTCGGCCCCGAACGTCCACACCAGGGGTGCGCCGAGCTCGAAGCGCCCCGGGCCGCGCAGGTGGCCCCACAGGTCGCCACGCAGCTGGAGCACCGGCGCGAACCGCTCGTCGTGCAGCCGGAGCAGCAGGTCGCCGGCCGGCAGCTCGCCCAGGCCGAGGCAGAACGCGTCGCTCAGCTTCGACGTCATCGCACCCACCTCGACGGGGTGGGGCGAGGAGTCCAGGCCGGCGACGTAGTGGGCCGGCAGGCCCCATTGCTGGCGCACCCGGACCTCGCCGCCCCCGCCGCGGCCGAGCCAGGTGGTGGTGTCGAGCTTGGCCTGGGTCTGGATCACCGGGCTCACGACCGCCGAGCCGGACACACCGGGGTGGATGAGATACCGGCACCGGAGTCCGGGGGCCGGCCGGCCGTCGTCGGTGCCGGTCTCGCGGGCGAACCAGTGCAGCGAGATGACGTCGGCGGCGCCGGCCATCGTGTAGCCGACCGGTTCGAGCCAGCAGCGCTCGGGCTCGAACCGCCAGCGCAACTCCAGCTCGTCGGCTCCGTTCACGCCCGCGTAGCGCACAGTGACCCGGTGGGCGGCGAGGACGACGTCGTCGACGCGGCCGGGCGCCCAGGCCGGCGGCGCTTCGCCCCGGACGGCGCACGTCAGCACGGCCGGCTGCATCGGCCCGGCCACGACCGTCCGCCCGTGCGGATCGGCCAGAACGAACACGTCGTCGGATTCGGACCAGGTCCAGGTATAGGTCGCCGCGACCACCCGCACGGTGTCGGCGTCGCGGACCGGCTGCGGACTCGGCATGGTGTCGTCTCCTGTCGTCGACGGCGAGACGAAACCTTGACATGGAACATCGTCCCACGTCTAGGGTTGCGGGTGGCCGATCCTCCGTCGATCCTGCATCTGCCCGACGACGCCTTCCTGCTGCGCGGCGACGGGTTCGCCTACGCGCTGGCCGTCACCCCCGGCGGCGACCTCCGGCACCTGCACTGGGGCGGCCCGATCGAGCCCGCCGACGTCGGCGTGCTGCTGACCGACGACGCGCGCGAGTTCGGCTCGAACACGTGGTCCAGCCCGCGGGCGCACACCGAGGAGCTGGTCGCGCACGGCGGCCGGCGTCTGGACGAGTCCGCACTCAAGGTCGAGTTCGCCGACGGCGTCCGCGCGCTGGACCTCGCCGCCGAGTCGACGGCCGTGAGCGGCGACGAGCTGACCGTCCGGCTCGCCGACCGGCACTACCCGTTCGCCGCCGAGCTGCACTACCGGGTCCGCGGCGGCGCGCTGGAGCGGTGGACGACGCTGGTCAACGACGGTGACGCGCCGATCGTGCTGGACCGGGCGTACTCCGCCGGCTGGGCGCTGCCGTGGCAGCCGCGCTGGGTGGCCACCTGGCTGGCGGGTGCGTATGCGGCCGAGACGCAGCTGACCCGGCGGGAGCTCGGTCCGGGCCGGCTGGTGCTGGAGTCGCGCCGCGGCATCCCCGGGCATGCCGCGCAGCCCTGGCTCGCGCTCGACGCCGGCGACGAGGCGCGGGCCAGCGACGAGGCCGGCGCGGTCTGGAGCGTCGCGCTGGCGTGGAGCGGCTCCTGGCGGCTGACCGCCGAACTCGCGGCCGACGGCCGGCTGCACGTCACCGCCGGCGTCAACGACTTCGACCTGCGGCACCCACTGCCGCCCGGCACGTCGTGGACGACCCCCGTCACCGTCGGCGTGTTCGCCGCCGCCGGGCACGACGAGCTCACCGACCGCTGGCACGCCTACGAGCGCACGCACGTGGTGCCGCGCCCGGACGCCGTCCGGCCGGTGCTCTACAACAGCTGGGAGGCGACCTTCTTCGACGTCCGGCCGGAGTCGCAGCTGGAGCTGGCCCGCCGGGCCGCCGCGCTGGGCGCGGAGCTGTTCGTCGTCGACGACGGCTGGTTCGCCGGCCGCGAGGACGAGAGCGCCGGCGTCGGCGACTGGACGCCGGACCGGTCGGCCTTCCCCGACGGCTTGAAGCCGCTGGCCGACGAGGTCCAAGCGCTGGGCATGCGGTTCGGCGTGTGGGTCGAGCCGGAGGCCGTCAGCCCGGACAGCGACCTGTTCCGTGCCCACCCGGACTGGATCTACCAGTGGCCGACGCGCCCGCGCACGCTCGCCCGCCAGACCCACCTGCTGGCGCTGAGCCGGCCGGACGTCCGCGCGCATCTGGTCCAGGCGCTGGACGCGCTGCTGTCGTCGGCGCCGATCGACGCGCTGAAGTGGGACCTCAACCGGCCGCTCACCGAGGCGTCGTCCGGCCTCGAGGGCGCCGGCTCGGTCTGGGTCGAGCACGTCGAGGGGTTCTACGAGGTCCTGGACCGGGTGCGCGAGCGGCACCCGGGTGTCTGGATCGAGAGCTGCGCGTCCGGCGGCGGCCGGGCCGACCTCGGCGTGCTGTCGCGTGCCGAATGGGTCTGGCCCAGCGACAACACCGACGCACTGGAGCGGCTGGCGATCCAGCACGGGTACGCGTACGCCCACTCGCCGCACACGATGATGGCGTGGGTCACCGACTCCCCGACGTACCTCACCAAGCGGGAGATCCCGTTGCGGTTCCGGTTCCACTCGGCGATGACCGGGCTGCTGGGGGTCGGCGGCAACCTGGCCGAGTGGTCCGACGCCGACCTGGCCGCCGCCGCGGAGTACGTCGCCCAGTACAAGCGGATCCGCGCGACGGTGCAGTTCGGCACGCTGCGGCGGCTGTCCGGGGCGCCGGACGACGTGACGGCGCTGAGCTACCTCGCGCCGGACGGCGCCCAGGTCGCGGTGTTCGCGTTCGCGCCGTCGGTGCGGCGGCTGCGCCGGACGGTGCTGCTGCGGCTGCGCGGCCTCGACCCCGCCGCGGTGTACGCCGACGCCGCGACGGGAACCCGGTACAGCGGCGCACTGCTCCACCACCACGGCCTGCGGGTCGCCCTGACCGGCGACTACGCCAGCGAGCTCGTCGTCCTCGACCGCATCTGACCCCCGGAGACTGCCATGAAGATCATGACGATCTACGCCCACCCGGCCGACACCATCACCAACTGCGGCGGCACGCTCGCGCTGCACGCACAGCGCGGCGACGACATCGTCGCGCTCATTCTCAGTCACGGCGGGCGCATCCACGCCAACAAGTACGCCGAGGAGTGGCGCAAGGACCACCCCGACGACGACATCGCGACCGCGGGGCTCGACGACATCGTCGCGAACAAGAAGAGCGAGCTCGAGCGTGCCGCGGACATCATCGGGATCGGCAAGGTCATCACGCTGGACCACGAGGACACCTACGCCACGGTCGACGAGGACGTCGTCGAGGAGATCGCCGAGCACATCGCCGTCGAGCAGCCGGAGATCGTGATCTGCGACCACCCGAAGAACCCCGCCTACTTCGACCCGCACTCCGTCGCCACCGGCATGGCGCTCGCCGCGTTGTCCCGCGCCGGCACCTACCTGCGCAACCTCGACGGCCGCGACGAGGTCCCGGTGCGGCAGGTGTTCCTCGGCGGGCTGCCGGTGTACAACCTGGACGCGCTCAGCCTCGGCGGCGTGCGCAACGACTGCTACATCGACATCACCGACGTCGTCGGGACGAAGCTGGCCGCGATGGACCAGTTCGTCAGCCAGGGCTACCACGGCGTGTTCGCCCGCAAGCTGGTCGAGTCGTACAACGGCGAGTCCGGCCGGGCCGCCGGGGTCAACTTCGCCGAGGCCTTCGTGCGGCTGTACAACGAGACGCACTCCCACCTGCCGATCACCGAGGCCGCGCTCGCCGCCGACCCGCTGACCAGGCACATCGCCTACTCCTCGGTGAACCTGCGGGGCACCTACCCGGTACCGTGACGCCCGTGACCCCTTCGATCGCCGGCCGGTCCGTCCACGAGCTGCCCACCCCGTTCGCCGTCCTCGACGACGCCGCGCTGGAGCACAACCTCGCCACGATGGCGGCGTGGTGCCGCGAGCACGGCGTCGAGCTGCAGCCGCACGGCAAGACGACGATGGCGCCGGCGCTGTTCCGCCGCCAACTGGCCGCCGGCGCCACCGGCATCACCGCCGCGACGCCGGCCCAGGTGCGGGTGATGCGCGAGCACGGCGTGCCGTCGGTGCAGCTGGCCAACGAGCTGGCGCAGCCGGGCGAGGCGGCGTGGGTGGCCGGCGAGGTGGCCGGCGGCGGCTTCGGGTTCCGCTGCTGGGTCGACTCCCCCGACGGCGTCGAGATCCTGCAGGCGGCCGCCGCGGCCGGCGGCGCCGTCGTCGACGTGCTGCTCGAGGTCGGGTCGCCGGGCGGGCGCAGCGGCACCCGCACGAAGGCCGATCGCGACGCCGTCCGGTCCGCGATCGACCGGGCGCCGAACGTCCGGCTCACCGGTGTGGCGGGCTACGAGGGCTCGGTGGCCGGCGACCGCACGGCGCCGTCGCTGGCCGCCGTCCGTTCCTACCTCGAGACGCTGCGCGCGGCGGGCGAGGAGGTGGCCGGCGACGTGGACGGCGCGCTCGTGCTGTCGGCCGGCGGGAGCATGTTCTACGACGTCGTCGCCGACGTGCTGACCGGCGGCGGCGCCCGGGTCATCGTGCGCAGCGGCTGCTACGTCACCCACGACTCCGGTATGTTCCATCGCAACTCCCCGCTCGACGGCCCCGATGCCCCGGCCCGGCTGCGCGCCGCGCTCACCGTCTGGGGCACCGTCGTGTCGGCGCCGGAGCTTGGGCGCGCCTTCCTCGACGTCGGCCGGCGCGACGCCTCGTTCGACCAGGGGCTGCCGATCCCCCTCGCCGTGCTCCCCCGCGGGTCGGCGGAGGTCGTGCCCCTCGACGGCGCCGAGGTCACCGCGCTGAACGACCAGCACGCGTTCGTGGCCCTGCCGGACGGCACCGCACTGGCCGTGGGCGACCGCGTCCAGCTCGGCATCTCGCACCCCTGCACCACGTTCGACAAGTGGCGGCGGATCCCGCTGGCCGGCCCGGACGGCGTCGTCACCGACGTCGTCGAGACCTGGTTCTGAGCCCCGGAGGGCAGCCGCATGAGTGACTGGGTCGACCAGTCGCGCGTGATCCGGTTCGAGGGCCCGTCGGCGTTCTCGCCGCGGTTCGTGGGACCACCGGTGCTGCGATGGGCTCCGGTGCCGGCGGCCACGCGGTTCGAGGTCGCCGTCGCCGGCCGCGAGCGGGTCGTCTGGACCGGCTCGGTCGCATCCGAGGCCGCCGACCTCGCCGAGGCGTGGCCGCTGCTGCCCCTCGGCCCCGTCGACGTGCTGGTCCGCGGCTTCGACGGCGACCGCGAGGTGGCCGTCCGCAAGCACCGCCGGTTCTGGAAGGTCCCCGGGTTCGACGGCGTCCGGCCCGGCCCCGCGGACTGGATCGGCGCCGTCCATCGCGCCGTCGGCCACCTGCTCCAGCCGGCCCGCGACGAGGTCCTCGACTACGAGGGCGGCTATCCGCGCAGCGCGTGGAGCTCGTTCGAGGACAGCGTGACGGGGCTGCGCGGCCGGCTGGCGTTCCCGGCGCAGCACCACGCCAGCTACATCCACGCCTACCTCACCTACGCCGACCGTTTCCCGGACCACCCGCAGGCCGCCGAGGCCGAACGGCAGGCGCTGGCGTACGGACGCTGGCTGCTGGAGCACCACCTTCCCGATGACTGGCGCCTGGGCGGGCTGTCGCCGTCGACGGTTCTCGAGGGCCGGTTCGGCGGCTGGGTCGAGGGCGACCACGTCACCGTCTTCCGGGCCGCGCGCGTCGGCGAGGTCATGCTGCGGCTGTTCTCGCGCACCGGCGATGCGCGCTACCTCGAGCGGGCGGCCCGCATCGGCGACATCATGGTCGACCTACAGAACCCGGACGGCTCCTGGCCCTTCCGCGTCGACCCGCGCACGGGCGAGCCCAGCATCGGCTACACCTCCGCCGTCGTGACGCCGGTGTGGCTGCTCACGCTGCTCGGCGAGGTGCCCGAGGCCCCCGGGACGTCGTCGCAGCGTGCCGCGCGGGCGGCGGCCGCGGCGAAGGGCGAGGCGTGGCTGCTGGCCGGCCCGGTGGCCGACGGCCGTTGGGAGGGGATGTACGAGGACATCCCCGAGACGCCGCCGTGGAGCAACCTGCAGCACTGGGACACCAACGAGACCATCCGCTACCTGCTCTCCGGCCGCTGCGACGTGCCGTCGCGGGTGGAGCTGGCGGCGAGGCTCAACGCCTACATCGAGGACCAGTTCGTCGTCTGGGCGCCGGAGGAGTCGCCCGTGCCGGTGCGCTGCCCCACCCCGACGGTGCTGGAGCAGTACCGCTGCTACTGGCCCATGGAGGTGCACACCGGGCACTGGCTGGCCTCGTTGCTCGCCCTGCACCGCGCCACCGGCGAGGAGCACTACCTGGCCAAGGCGATCGCGGCGGCCAACGCCATCGTCGCCGCCCAGGATCCGCGCGGCTCGCTGTCGACCTGGGGTCTGGACACCCGGTTCGGCACGCCGCTGGTGACGATGGACTGGCCCGGCTGCAACGCGGTCGCGGTCAGCGCCCTGCTGCACTGGTCGGCCTATCACGAGGCCCTCGTGAACCACGCCGTGGAGCCCGCCGCCCAGAGCTTCGACAGCCTCTGACCGGTACCGTCTCGGTACCGAGCGCGGTACCATTGCTGCGTGGCGATGAACCTGCGGCTCCGCCCGGACGCGGAACAGGCGCTGCGGGCCGAGGCCGAGCGCAGCGGCCGGTCGCAGCAGGAGGTGCTGCGCGCCGCGGTCGACACCTATCTCGGCATCGTCCCGGTCGACCGTGCCGACGCGCCCGAGGGCGCCGGCGAGCTGGATCGGCTGGTCGCCGCGCGCATGGTCCGCCCGCCGCGCTCGCCGTACCGGCGGCCCGCCCGGCGGCTCACGCTGCCGCCCGACATGACGACGGCCGATCTGCTCGACCGCGACGACCGGCTCTGACGTGCGGGTCTACGTCGACAGCAGCGCGCTGCTCAAGCGCGCGGTCCGCGAGGCCGAGTCCGACGCGCTGGAGCAGGCACTCGAGGACCACGTGGAGAACGGCGACGCCATCGTCACGTCGACGCTGGCCGGCCTCGAGATCGGCCGGGCGCTGCTGCGCGTCGCCGAGGGTCCGGCCGTGCAGAACGGGGTCGACGACGCGCTCGCCGGCATCGCCGAGCGGCACATCACCGAGGACGTGGTCGGGCTTGCCCGCCGGCTCCGCCCGCCCGTGCTGCGCTCGCTCGACGCGATCCACCTGGCGACCGCGCTGGTGCTCGACGCCGATCTCATGATCACCTACGACCACCGGCTCGCCGACGCATGCCGGCACCACACCCTGCGCGTCGCCGCCCCGGGCCGTCCTACGTCCTGAGCAGGGCGGGGAAGACGTGGTCGCGCAGCAGCGGCGCGACCACGCGCTCAGCCACGCGACACCACCCAGAACGCCACCGACCCGCCCACCGCGACCACGACGTTCAGCGCCGTCAGCCAGAGCCGGGCCCGCCGGCGGCGACCGTACCGGCCGATGCGGACGCCGAGTCCGGCGACCGCCCACGCCACCGCGAGCAGCACGAGCGCGACCACGGCGATCATCGGGTACTGCGGGCCGTCGCAGGCGACGGAGTCGGCGGTGCAGGCGCGGAACGGACCGCCGCGCCCACTCGCGTCGTACCGGCCGGCCGCCAGCACGGCGACGGCGACCAGGAAGGCGTGGACGGGCACGAGCAGCAGGGTGACGGCCGCCGCGACGACGGCGCTGCGGACGGGCCGGCCGGCGTTCGTCCGCTCCTCGGTGAGTACGGACGCCATCAGTGCGGTGCCGCCGCGGCCTCGGGCGACAGCGGGACGGCGGCAGGCGCCGGCGCCGCCTCCGGCTCGGGCTCCGGTTCCGGCGGCGTCCCCGTCCCGCCGACCTCGGCCAGCGCGATGCCGGCCAGCACCACCAGTCCGCCGGCCACCTGGGCGGCGGTGAGGCTCTGCCCCAGCCACACCCACGCCACGACGGCGGACCCGACCGGCTCGGACATGCCGATGACGCCGCAGGCCGTCGGCGAGATGTGCCGCAGCGCCGCGAGGTTCAGCCCGTACGCCACGATGGTCCCGAACACGATGATCCACAGCACCGTCGACCACGCGGGCACCGACACCGCGTCGAGCGCGCCCAGCAGCGACGTCTCGCGGCCCAGCGGCGCGAGGTCGACCGTCCACCACGGCTGCGCGACGGCCCAGAACAGCGCCGCGAACGCGAACATCCAGAACGTCAGCGACAGCGAGTCGCGGTGCCCCGACATCCGCGAGCCGACCAGGTAGTAGCTGGCCAGGCAGGCGGCCGCGCCGAAGCCGGCCAGCACGCCGACGGCGTCGAGCCCGATGTCCGTCCACACCTGCGCGACGAGCGCCAGCCCGAGCAGCGCGACGCCGATGCCCAGCCAGGTCTGGCGACGGATGCGCTGCCGCAGCACCGCCCAGCTGAACAGCGCCACCATGGCCGGCGCGGTGAACTCCAGCAGCAGCGCGATGCCGACCGGCAGCCGGTCGATGGCCATGAAGTACAGCCACTGCACCAGCGCGCCGCCGGCGACGCCGAGCACAACCAGGAACGGCAGCTCGCGCAGCCCGATGCGCAACCGGCCGGGCGCGACCGCGACCACGGCGACCAGCAGGACCAGCGCGGCTCCGGTCGAGCGCAGCGCCGCGAGCACCGACGGCTCCACCCCCGCCTCGAGCGCGACCTTCGACATCGACGCGTTGACGGAGAAGAACACCGCGGCGAGGACGACGTAGGCGACACCGCGCGCCGGGCTCTGACGACTCACCCAGGCGACAGTAGTCAACCGCCCGTTTGCTCCTCAAGCACTTTCTCACCTGGTGGTATGCCGAGGACGACACCGGCCGCGACCGCAGCCTCCCGATAAGCCGCGGCCAGGCTGTCCGGCGTCTCGTGCGCGTTGAGCCCGCTCGGGTTCGGCAGCACCCACAGCTGCGCGCCGGCGAGGTCCTCGGGCTGGCGTCCGGCCAGCGCCCGGGGCCGCCGGAACGCGGTGCGGTACGCGGTGATGCCGAGCACCGCCACGACCTTCGGCGCCAGGCGCGCCGCCTTCTCCGTCAGGACGGCGGCGCCGGCCACCAGCTCCGCCGCGGTCAGCTCGTCCGCCCGCGCCGTTCCCCGGGCGACCAGGTTCGTGATGCCCAGACCGCGGCCGGTCAGGTACGCGTCGTCCTCCGCGGACGTCCCACCGGCGACGTCGATCGGCCGGTCGATGATGCCGGCCCGCAGCAGCGCCGGGTAGAACCGGTTACCCGGCCGGCCGAAGTGCGTCTGCACCGCCACCGTCAGCAGGCCCGGGTTGATGCCGACGAACAGCAGCCGCAGGCCGGGCCCGAGCAGGTCCGGCAGCGTGCCGTCGCGGAACGCCTCCAGCTCCGCTCGCGTGAACCCCACGCCGGGCAGCCTAAGCGCTCGCCGGCCCGGGCACGAATGCCCGGGCCGGCGGTCAGGAGCCTCTGGTCAGAGGCCGGAGCACTCCCCAGTCGCGACGCCGCGCAGCTCGTTCGCCGCGCCGAAGTCGCGCACCGGCGCGCTGCTGCCGGAGCAGCTGAGGCGGCCGGCGAAGGAGTTGCCGGCGAGGATCGGCCCGTAGGCCTCGCCGTACTGCGTGTACCGCTCCTCCGACGCGTTGCCGGGGACCCGCCCGTTGCCGGTCAGCGCGACCGCGCCGCTGAACGTCGACCCGGCGGCGGTGACGCCGTTCACGGTGCCGGTGATGCGCACCTGGCCGGCGACGGTCGAGCCGAGCACCTGGACCTCGGTGGCGCCGTCGGCCAGCAGGCTGCCGGCGACGGTGCTGTCCTTCACCACCAGCGACGCACCGGAGCGGACGGTGACGGTGCCGGCCACCGCCGCGTCCTCGACGCACGTGACACCGCTGGTCACCAGCAGCGACCCGGCGTGCGACCCGGTGACCGTCCTGGTGCACTCCAGCTCCGCGCCGGGCAGCACCGTCGCGGTGTACGACTCCGCCTCGCCGATGTTGCCGGCGGGGTCGACGGCGCGGTGCTCGACGGTGTGCGTGCCGTAGCCGGGCACGAACGGGCCGTTGGGGTCGTCGGGGCCGTAGTTCTGCTCGAACGCGGCCTTCGACAGCCCGCCGGTGCCCAGGTTGCCGTACGTGAGCGCCTTGACGACCTGGCCGGAGTGGCGGAACTCGTACGGCGACTCCGGCATCGGCTGCTCCGGGAACCCGAAGTAGTTGAACCAGCCGTCGCCGTTGAGCCGGAACTCACCGACGACGTACGGCTCGCCGTCGTAGCCGGTGCGGTCGTCCTGCGGCTCCAGCCACATGTCCCAGCCGTCGAAGTAGATGCCGTGCTCGCCGTCGGACGTCGCCGTCGTGAGCGGCTCGGACAGCGTCCGCGGGGCGGTCGGCAGGGCGTTGTCGACCGTCCAGGTGACGGCGTCGGAGGCGCCTGGCGCGGCCGGGTCGGTCACCGTCGCCGTCAGCTCGTGCGTGCCGGCCGGCAGGTCCAGCGCGCCGAGGTCGAGCGTCCGGGCGTCGCCGCTGCTCGCCACGGGCGCGCCGTTGAGCGTCCACGCGACGTCGAAGACACGGTCGGCGGCGTGGGTGGTCTCGACGAAGACCACCTCGTCGCCGGCCACCGGGCGGGTCGTCGGCGTCGAGCCGGTGATCTCCGGCGCGACGGTGTCGGCCGCCGCCGTCTCTCCGCCGACGGTCCAGCTGCGGGTCTGCACGAACCGCGGCCCGTTGTAGCCGGAGTCGGTGGCGGTGTTGTTCGTCGACGGGTTGCGCACCCAGTCGATGCCGTCGGGTCCGACCGGGTCGCGGACCTCGACGTGCACGACGGTGCCGGGCGCGAGGTCGAGCTCGGCGAGGTCGAGGTTGCGCGTGCCGGTGGCGAGCACCGGGCCGTCGGGGCCGCCGCTGCGCCAGGTGATCTGCAGGTCGTGGAAGCGCGGGTGCGTGGTCTCCAGCCAGAGGACGCCGTCGGACGCGACGGTGCCCGTCGGCGTGTGCAGCAGGCTCATCTGGCCCTTGTCGCGCTGGCCCGTGACGCGGGCGACCATGTGCTCGAGGCCGACCTGGTCGAAGTAGAACCCGATCCACCGCATCATCGAGTGCGAGCTGGGCCGCCAGACGTTGGAGCCGTTGTAGGTGCCACTCTCGTAGCCGTCGGGGTCGGCGCCGCGGATGATGCCGCCGGACAGGCTCTCCTCGCCCAGCCACCGCCACCACTTGTGCTGGTTGGCGATCATCTGCTCCGACGTCTGCCGCGTGTGGTGGAACGAGCTGGGCTCGTTCGGCCCGTGCGGCGGGCCCGGGTTCGGCCGGTCGGAGTACGGGTACTCGTCGGCCAGCGTGCCCAGCGAGTGGCCGAGCTCGTGCAGCGAGATCAGCGGCGACTGCGGGCTGCCACCCGACGCCGTCGCGTCGCGGCCGCCGATGCCGCCGTAGGTGAACGTGTTCGAGATGGCCAGCGTCTGCACGTTCTGCGGGCCGGAGGTGTTCCCGCCGGTCGGCCGGAACACGCCCGGCTGCAGGCCCAGGACGGGCGCGACGTACGAGTTCAGGTACATCGCCCGCTGCTGGTTGCCGTTGCAGCGCAGGTCGCCCAGGATCCCCGGCGCCAGCGGGTAGGACGGGTTCGCATTCCCCGACGGGTGGCCGGGGCAGCCGCCCGGGTCCAGCGCCTGGCCGTAGGTGATGCCGCGAGCCAGCGGGTTCGTCAGGCCGTCGGAGTACCACAGCCGCAGCGGCGTGTTCTTGCGGTCCTTGACCTCGTTCGGCGCGTCCTCCTCGGGGTCGCGGCGCACGCCGGAGTCGGCCGACACGATCTGCAGCAGGTAGACGTTGATGTAGTCGCGGTAGGTGCGGAACGGCTCCACACCCCATTGGATGGCCTGGTTGCGGTCGACGTCCTCCTCGCACTTGTCCATCTCGTCGGCCTGGTAGCCGTCGCAGATGACGATCAGGTTCAGCCGTTCGTTCGGCGACCCGGTCTCCTGGAGCGGGACGACCCGCGCGCTGCCCACCTCCGGCCACTGCGGCAGGGCCTCGTTGGCCGACGGGACGCCCGCCATGGGCACCGTCAGCAGCCCTGCTCCCAATGCCACCGGCGCGAGCGCGGCGACGATCTTCTTCATACGGTCTCCGTCTCACCGTGCGCGTGCCTCACCGCGACCCAGGCGGGAGAGCCGGGCCGTGATGAGAATGGTGCTCAGCGACGGTACCGGGCGCACGGTGACATTGCACCCATCAGATGACGGAAGCTCGGCGGTCCCGATCCGTCCTCCGTAGAACCGGCCTCGTCAGGCCGGATAGAGCTGATTCTCCGCCCGGTGCGCGGACCTCGGCGCCCGGGCGAACTTCGCGGCGCAGGTCAGGAGCGGCCCGCCGAGGGCCTCGGCCAGCGCCAGATACGCGGCGTCGTACGCCGTGAAGTTGTGGCGGAGTTCCAGCAGCCGCCGGCCGAACGGCGCCACCGCATGGCGGGTGATGCGCAGGGAGGCCAGCTGATCGGCCATCCGGCCGGCCCTGTCCTCGGTGATCTTGCCGCCCTTGGCCAGGCCGGTGACGGCCGAGAACACCTCGATGTCCAGATGCGCCGGCGCGTGCAGGCCTCGACCGGCCCCGGCGACTGGCTGCCGCAGCAGCTCGTCGGATGGACGAGCCTGGAGCAGCCGCACGATGACCGATGCGTCGACCACCGTCACCAAGAGCGTTCGGCCTCGATGTAGCGGCGCACGTCCTCGTCGTCGACCTCGATCGGCTCCTCGGCCGCGATGCGCGCCACCACCTCGGCGTTGGTCGGTGACGCCGCCTCGTCGTGCAGCAGGTCGCGCACATACGCCGACAGCGACTTCCCGTCGCGGGCAGCGCGTTCACGCAGGACGGCGAGGTCGGCACTGTCGACGTCGCGCACCTGCAGGATCTCACCAGCCATGGAGCGAATGTACTGCAACGTGCATGCGGTGGTCGTCAGTCGTGGTGCTGCTCCTCGTGGTGGCCGCCGTGGCCGCCGTGCGCGCCGTGGTCCTCACCGTGCTGGTGGCCGTGGTGCCCGCAGTGCGCGGCAGGAGTGGACGGCACGTCCAGCGTCGGGTTGCGGTCGAAGAAGCCGACCGGGCGAAGCGTGAAGCCGCAGTACTCGACCGGCATGACCGGCCAGTCCTCGGGCCGCGGGTAGTGCACGGCGCCGAAGGTGTGCCACAGGACGATGTCCTGGTCCTCGATGGCGCGGTCGGCGGTGACGTACGCCGGCAGTCCGGCGCCGCCCGGGTGCTGGTTGATCAGGTCGCCCGCCGGGAACCGCTCGGCGGGGTCGTAGCGGGTGACCCAGAGCGACTTGGTCGCGAACGCGGCGCGGTGCGCCGTCGCCGATGCCGGGTCGGCCAGCAGCAGCGGCCGGCCCTCGGGGCGCAGCTCGTAGGCGACCGGCCGGCCGAGCCGGTTCGTCGAGTCGGAGCTGGAGATGCGCCAGCTGCGCCCGGCCATCGGGTCGGCGGTCCGCGCACCCTCGGCCTCGGAGCGCAGCCGCGTGGTCCTGCGGGTGAACGCGTTGCCGTTGGGGTTGGCCGGCCCGATGGGCAGCGGCTGGACGTCGAGCTCGTCGACGGCGTTGTCGAGGCCGTCGACCATCATGTCGAGCCGGGCGCAGTAGAGGTGCTGGTGGAACGGCGCGCCCAGGCCGGGCGCCACCTCGGCCGCGTAGGCGCTGTCGGGCTTGTAGGACGACGTGGCCACGACGCCGGTGGCCTTGACCTCCAGCTGGATGGTGCCGTCGAGGTACAGGTACCAGTAGAAGCCGTAGTCGTAGTTGCCGACGGTGACGAAGAACGAGATGACCAGCCGCCGCTGCCGCCGCGTCTCGGCCGACTCGGTGAAGATGTCGGTGTGCTTCCAGAGCACGCCGTAGTCCTCTTCGTGCAGGCAGACGGCGTTGCGGACCTCACGCGGCTCACCGTTGGCGTCGGCCAGGACGGCGTCGAAGTAGTGGATCTCGCCGAGGCAGTCGCAGCCCAGCTCCAGCGAGTTGACCTGCTGGCCGAGCAGGTACTCGCCGGCGTCGAAATAGCTGATCCAGAACCGCACCGGGCTGGGGTCGGCGTACGGGACCACCATCTCGGCCAGCGAGGCGCGGTAGATCACCGGCCGGACGCGGTCGCCGTCGCGCCAGCCGAGCTGGTGCAGCACCAGACCCTCACGCGGGTCGAAGCCCACGCGGAAGGTCCAGTTCTCCCACGTGACGACGTCGTCGTCGACGGTGAAACTCGGCCCCTCCGGCTGGGTGATCTCGATCGGCCTCAGCGTGGTGCGCGGCGGGCCGGTGTAGGCGACGTCGTCGTGGTTGGCCTCCTCCTCCGGGATCGGGAGGACGGCGTCGTCGATGAGTTCGATGACCTTCTTCTCGATGGTGTCGACGTAGGCGACCACGCCGTCGATCGGGTGCGCCCACGCGTGGTCGTCGGGCCGGTGCTGCAGGAACGACAGCACGTGCAGCACCCGGCGGCCGCGCTCGCTGGGGATGCCGAAGTTGCCGGCCGCGAGCGGGCACGGCCGGACGAGATCGAGGTCGGTGATGCCGCGGCGGGCCATCGCCTCGCGCCAGCCGGCGTCGGCCTTCACGATCTCGTCGACCGTGATCAGCTCCTCCAGCAGGATCGGCGGCTGGCCGTCGGTGACGGGGTCGATGTCCTCGATCGAGTCGATCGCGTTGCGGGTCAGCGACGCGATGACGGTGCGCGCGGCGCCGGTGGCGAGATCGAGCAGAACGGCCCGTACGCGACGGTCGACCGGGTCGCCGGCGCGGTGCCCGAGCACCGTCAGTTTGTCCGGTTCTTCCAGGCCGAGCAGCGCGAACCTCGTCGTCGCCGACACCAGGCCGTGGTCGTCGAGGAGCGCGCGGGCCGCGCGGATCTCGTCCGCGGACAGGCGCTGGAGCGGGTGCGTGCGCACGGGCGTGACCGTCACAACGCCATAGACTCCCGGCCCGGTACCGATGTCGTCAAGACATTGCGGGCGCAAAGCGACTATGTAAGGCGTCAAGGACGTTCAGCGCATTACCGATGAAATTGCCTCTTGTCTTGGCGGACAAAGGCCGACAAACTACCGGGCGTGAATCGGAACGCGGCATCGCGAGCACCGCTAACGGTCCGAAACGCGCGTCTCAAGGGTGGGAGCGCGCACGTCCCTGTCCCGTATGGCCCCGGCCGTCCCGTCTCATCCCGGTACTCGCGCCCGGGGTGGAGGTGCAGGCGGAGTGCTGCTGGCCAATGACTTCTTCCACATCGTCCACGACGTCGGCAGCGGCAAGCTCCGGCTGAACGCGCGAGCCGCCGGGCTCGGGCTCGCCGGTGCGCTGCTCGGCGAACTGATCCTCAACAACAACCTGCACGTCGCGTCGGGAACCCTGTCACTGACCGGCGCCCAGCCGCCGGCCGACGACCTGGGGTACCGGATCGTCCGCCAGCTCACGGCCGACCAGCAGAACCGGTCGCTGCGCACCTGGCTGGCGTTCCTCTCCCAGAGCGCGCTCGAGCGGGTCGCCGTGCGGCTGACCCGCGAGGGCGAGATCGAGCCGGTGAAGACCCGCAAGCTGTTCGGCACCTCGGTCCGGTACCTGCCGGTCGACCCGAAGGTCGCCGCCTGGCCCACCGACCGCCTGTACGGGCTGGTCAACCGCGGTGATCCGCTCGACTTCCACGACGCCATGCTGGCCGGGCTGGTCGCGGTCACCGGCTTCACGAAAGGCGTGTGGTGGGACGGCGACGCCGTCACGCTGCGCCACATCGCCGCCGCGGTCGGATCGATGCCCATGTCGATGCGCGAGGTCCTGGCCCATACCGAAGCAGCTGTGGGTGACGCCACCCTCAGCCCCCGATAGCGCACATCCCCCTCACTGAGGAGTATCCGTGTCCCATTCGAGCCGCCTGGGCGCCGACCGCGTGTCGCGGACGCTCGCCAGCAACAGGCTCGGCGTCCCCGCCGTCGTGTTCTTCGTCCTCAGCGCCGCGACCCCGCTCACCGTCGTCGCCGGCGTGGTGACCACCGGCTTCGCGGTCACCGGCATCATCGGCCTGCCCATCGCGTTCGTCGCGATCGCCGCGCTGCTGGCGCTGTTCAGCGTCGGCTACGTCGCGATGTCGCGGCACATCACCAACGCGGGCGCCTTCTACACCTACGTCACGCACGGCCTCGGGCGGCCGGCCGGCGTCGCGGCGGCCTACATGGCGCTGCTGGCGTACAACCTGCTGCAGGTCGGGCTCTACGGCATCATCGGCGTCGCCGCCGCGCCGCAGCTGGACCAGTGGTTCGGTATCACCGTCGACTGGTGGGTGGTCGCGCTGATCGCCTGGGCGATCGTCGGCATCCTCGGTGTGCTGCGCATCGACGTCAACGGCACGGTGCTCGCGGTGCTGCTGCTCGCCGAGATGGCGATCATCATCATCTACGCGCTGGCCAGCCTGCTGAACCCGGCGAACGACGAGGTCTCGTTCGAGGCGCTGCAGGTCGGGAACCTGTTCGAGTCCGGCGCCGGCGCGATCCTGGTGCTCGCGGTGCTCGGCTTCGTGGGCTTCGAGGCGTCGGTCGTGTACTCGGAGGAGTCGCGCGACCCGAAGCGGACCATCGCGCTGGCCACGTACATCTCGATCGCGGTGGTCGCCGCGGTCTACGTGCTGGCGTCGTGGGCGATGACGGTGGCGGCCGGCCCGGACGACATCGTCGGGTTCGCGCAGGAGTTCCAGAACGGGGTGATCTTCGTCCAGGCCGACGAGTTCCTCGGCGGCACCTGGGTGGACATCGGCGAGACGCTGTTCGTCACGTCGGTGTTCGCGGCGATGATCTCGTTCCACAACACGGTCGCCCGGTACGTCTTCGCGCTCGGCCGCGAGCGGGTGCTGCCCAGCGCACTCGGCCGCACCTCCGCGTCGTCGGGCGCTCCGGTGGCGGCATCGATCGTGCAGAGCGTCATCGGCCTGGTCGTCATCCTGATCTACGCCTTCTTCGATCTCGACCCGCTCGTGCAGCTGTTCTTCAACCTCGGCACGACGGGCGGGTTCGGGGTGCTGACGCTGGTGACGCTCACCTCGGTGGCGGTCATCGCGTTCTTCGCCCGGCACCCGTCCGGCGAGAACGCGTGGCGGAGGGTGATCGCGCCGGTGCTGGCGATGATCCTGCTGGTGGTCGTCGTGGTCCTGGCGATCGCGAACTACGACATCCTCATCGGCGTCGCGCCTGACGCTCCGGAGCGGTGGATCCTGCCCGGCCTGTTCCTCGTCGCCGCCCTCATCGGCCTGCTCTGGGCGCGGTTCCTCAAGTCGACGCGCCCCGAGGTGTACGACGCGATCGGCCGCGGCGCGAACGCGGCCACCGGCATCTCTGTCCTCGACCTGTCCACCGAGGAGGAGGAGCCCGGCCAGCCGTCGCTGCGCTGACGGCGTCGCGCTCTCGTGGCCCGTGCGGCGCCGGCTCGTCGTTTCAGCCGGCGCCGTGCGGGTACCCGATCGTCAGGCACTGACGGGAGGGAGCACTCCCATGAACCACCACGAAGGCGCACAATCGCCGGGCAATCCGACGGTCCCGCCGGACGAGCCGGACCCCGCGTCGCCGGGCAACCCCGCGACGACGCCCAGCGGGCCGGGCACTCAGTCGCCCGGCAACCCGACGACCCCGCCGATCGAGCCGGAGACGCCGTCGCCCGGCAACCCGCCGGCCGAGGACGACGACGAGGACCGCTGACGGCCGCTAGCGGGTCGCCGGCTCCACGTCGCGAGCGGCGAGGATGGCGGGCAGGTTCTGCTCGATCCAGCCGACCAGCCCGACGACGTGGACGGCGACCTGCTCGCCCGTCGCCGTCAGCCGGTAGCTGACCTGTGGCGGCGCGGCCGGGATGACCGTGCGGTCGACGAACCCGTCGGCCGCGAGTGCGCGCAGCGTCTGGGCGAGCATCTTCTGGCTCACCCCGCCGATGCGCCGGTGCAGTTCGCCGAAACGCAGCTCCCGCTCCCCCAGCGCGGCCAGGACCAGCACGCCCCACCGGCTGGTGACGTGCTCGAGCACGCCGCGCGACGGGCAGTTGGTGTCGAACACGTCACCTTCCAGTGCCTGCAGCCCGCTGCTGACCTCGGTGCTCACGTCCGCCTCCGATGGTTACCTCAAGGTACGTACTTTCACTGGGTGAGTCTCCAGCGTAACGTCGTGATCGTTGCGAGAACAGACCCCCAGTGAACGGAGACAGTCATGATCGTGCTGACCGGGGCGACCGGCCGGTTCGGACCCGTCGTGGTCGAGGACCTCATCGCGAGAGTGCCGGCCGGCGAGGTCGCCGTCGTCGCGCGCGACCCGGAGAAGGCACGGCGGTTCGCCGAGCGCGGCGTCGACGTGCGGCGGGCCGACTACGACGACCCGGCCGGCCTGGAGCGGGCCTTCAAGGGCGCCGACCGGCTGCTCTTCGTGTCGGCGTCGGACACCACGCCGGGCGTCCGGGCGCGTCAGCACGCCAACGTCGTCGAGGCCGCGGCCGCCGCCGGCGTCGGGCACGTCGTCTACACCAGCGCCATCACGGCCGAGGACGGGCAGAGCTTCCTGGCCGACCACACCACCACCGAGCGGGCGATCCGCGACGCCGGGCTCACCCACACGTTCCTGCGCAACACGTTCTACACCGAGGAACTGGTGCCGGCGCAGCTGGTCGCGGCGGCGGTGGAGTCCGGCGAACTGGCCGCGCCACGCATCGCCCATCCGCTGGTCACCGCGCCGATCGCGGACCTCGCGCTGGCCGCCGGCGCGGTGCTGACCGGCGACGGCCACGAGAACGCCGTCTACGAGCTGCGCGGCCCGGGCTGGACCTACCCGGAGCTGGCGCGGATCCTGAGCGAGCGGTCCGGCACTCAGGTGACCTACCGCGAGATCGCCGACGACGACGCCGGCGGCATGGCGTTCATCCTCCCGCTGCTGCGCCTGCCGCAGTTCGGCACGCCGGCACCCGACCTGGAGCGGCTCCTCGGCCGCCCGGCCACCCCGCTCGAGGAGTTCGTCCGTACCGTGCGATGACGCGCCCGTGGCACGCCGGCCGCGAGATCTCGCGCCAGCGGGGGGATGATGGTGCGATGACCGACGGCGACGGCCGCCGCGGCAGTGCCGCGCCGATCCTCGAGCTGCGCGGCGTCACCAAGCGCTACGGACGCCTCCGAGCGCTCGACGGGGTGTCGCTCAGCGTGCGCGGCGGCGAGATCGTCGCCGTGGTCGGCGAGAACGGGGCCGGCAAGTCGACCCTCGTGCGGTGCATCGCCGGCGACACCGACGTCGACGAGGGACAGGTCGAGGTCGTGCCCGGCACCGACCGCGCGAGCGGCGGCGCCCGGCCGCCGGTCGCGGTGGTCTGGCAGGACCTCGGGCTCTGCGACGATCTCGACGTCGTCGCCAACATCTTCCTCGGCCGCGAGCACTCCCGGCTGCTGCTGGCCGAGGGACGGATGGCCGCCGACGCCCGGCACGCGCTGGAGCGGTTCGGCTCGCAGCTCACCGACGTCCGTGCCCGGGTCGACACGCTGTCGCGCGGCCAACGTCAGGAAGTGGCGCTGGCCCGGGCGCTCTCCACCGGCGCCGACCTGCTCGTCCTCGACGAGCCGACGGCCTCGCTGAGCGTGCTGCGCCGCGCCGAGATCATGCGCGTGCTGGCCGACCTCCGCGACGCCGGCCGGGCGATCCTGCTGGTCAGCCACGACCTCGACGAGGTGTTCGCGCTGGCCGACCGCATCGTGGTGTTGCGGCACGGCCGCGTCGTCGCCGCGGTGTCGCCGGCCGAGGTCCACTCCGACGACGTCGCGGCGCTCATGTCGGGCATCGAGACCGAGTCGGCGGCGCGCCGGCAGCTCAACCGGCTCAAGAGCCTCGTCGAGCAGCTCTCGGCCGCCGACCCCGCCGCGTCGCTCCCGCTCGTGGTGTCCGCCACGGCGGCCGCCCTCGACCAGGACATGCTCTGCGTCCACCTGCTCGACCGCGGACCGCGCGGGCCGCTGCTGCGCCGCACCGCGGCCATCGGCGTGCCGCCGGCCCTGGCCGAGGACGCCGCGCTCGTCCCCGTCGGCACCGCCGGAGGGCTGGTCGGGACGGCCGCGGCGCTCGGCCAGCTCGTGGTCATGGACGACATCGGCGACGAGGCGTCCTGGACCGGATACCTGGAGCAGGCCTCCGCCGCGGGGGTGCGCAGCGCGTGGTCGGCCCCGATCGTCGGCTCGGCCGGCGTCCTGGGCACCATCACCGGGTTCGGCACGTCCGCCGGCCGGCTCGACGCCGACCGCCGCGAGCTGGTCTCGCTGTACGCGGGCCACGCCGCCAGCGCGATCGAGCGGGAGCGCCTGATCGAGGAGGTGAGCCGGCGCAACGAGATCCTCGAGTCGCTGCGGGCCATGCTCGAGACGCTGGCCGGTCCCGACCGCGTCGACGGCGGGCTGTCCGCCGCACTACTCGCGCTCTGCCGCGGCCTGGGCGCCCGCTCGGCCGGCATGCTGCTCACCGGCGTCACCGGGATCACCGGCGGCGAGCCGCGGTGGGTGCACATCGACCTCGACGAGCCCGGCGGACCCGACCTGCGCGAGCTCGCCGAGACGGCGCCCGCCGGCGTCGACCGCCCGCAGCGCCTCGGCGACGGACTCGCGATCGCCGGGCTGCCCATCCCCGGCGGCACCGGCCTGCTGCTCGCCCGCTGGGACGACCCCGCCGAGCCTGGCCGCGACGCCGTCGAGCTCCTCGACGACGCGCGCCGGTCGCTGGCCCTCGCCCTGGAGCGGGAGATGCTCGAGCGCGCCCGTCAGGAGGCGGCCGCCGCGCGCCGCTCGCAGCAGCTGCAGCGCGAGGTGCTCCAGCACCTGAGCCACGAGCTGCGCACGCCGCTCACCGCGATCCACGGGTACGCCTCCACGCTGCAGCAGCGCGACCTCGTCTGGGACCCCGAGTCCATCGACCGGTTCCTCGCCGCCATCACGACCGAGTCCGCGCGCATGGAGCGCCTCGTCGGCGACCTCCTCGACTCCTCGGCCATCGAGTCCGGCCTGCTGCGCCTGCGCCCTGACTGGACCGACGTGCGGCTCGTCCTCGAGGCGGCCAGGAGCTGCGTGCCGCAGCACGAACGCATCGAGGTCGACGTCGCCGCGGGCCTGCCGCCCATCTGGGCCGACCACGACCGTCTCGAGCAGGTGTTCGTCAACCTCCTCGAGAACGCGGTCCGCCACGGCGGGCCCGACGGCGCGGTCCGGGTCAGCGCGGCCGCCGTCGATCATGGGACGGCGGTCGAGGTGGTGGTCAGCGACGACGGCGACGGGATCCCGCCCGACGTCGCGGAGCGGATCTTCCAGCCGCGCGTGCGCGGCGAGGGCAGCACGGGCGCCGGCCTGGGTCTGGCCATCGTCCGGGGCATCGCCGAGGCGCACGGCGGCCGGGTCGAGCTGGTGGCCGGCCCGGAGTCGAGCTTCCGCGTGCGGCTGCCCGTCGAGCCCGCCGACGAGGTGAGCCATGACTGACGCGCCCGGGGTCCTCATCGTCGAGGACGACCGCATCATCGTCGACCTGCTGCGGTCGAACCTCACCGCCCGGGGCTACCGGGTCGTCGTGTCCACCGACGGCTCCGACGTCCTCCGCCTGCTCGACGAGGCCGCGCCCGACGTCGTGCTGCTCGACCTGATGCTGCCCGGACGCGACGGGTTCGACCTGTGCTGGGCGGTGCGCGACCGGTCCGACGTCGGGATCATCGTCCTGTCCGCGCGGCGCGGCGAGACCGACAAGGTGCGGGCGCTGAACCTGGGCGCCGACGACTACCTCACCAAGCCGTTCGGCATCGAGGAGCTGCTCGCCCGCATCCACGCCATGCTGCGCCGCGCCCGCCCCGCCGCCGAGCCGCGTCAGGCGGCGCCGCAGGTGCGGGTCGGCGACGTGCGCATCGACTTCGACGCCCAGCTCGTGACGAAGGGCGGCAAGCGCGTCCATCTCACCCGCACCGAGTACGCGCTGCTGCGGGAGCTGGCCATGAACCCCGGACGGCTGCTCTCGCACGCCGAGCTGCTGCGCCGGGTCTGGGGACCCGGCTACGAGACGCAGACGGAGTACACCCGGGTGTACGTCGGCCGGCTGCGCGCCAAGCTCGAGGGACCCGACGGCGCGGAGCTGATCGTCACCGAGCCGCGCGCGGGCTACCGGTTCACGACGGACGGCGGATGAGCCGCCGGCGTCTGCTCGCCGCCGCCCTGCCCGCGGCGCTCGCCCTGGCGCTGGGGGCGTCGGCCTGCGGCTCGGCCGGGGCGGACGGCGACGGCGAGCTGCAGATCGCGCTACTGCTGCCCGAGAACAAGACCGCCCGCTACGAGTCGCACGACCGCCCGGCGTTCGTCGACCGCGTCCACGAGGTGTGCGCGGAGTGCGAGACGCTCGTCAGCAACGCCGACCAGGACGCCGCCCACCAGCAGGCGCAGGCCGAGGCCGCGCTCACCAACGGCGCCGACGTGCTCGTGCTCGATCCGGTCGACTCCCGGTCCGCGGCGGTCATCGTCCGCCAGGCGCACGCCGCCGGCGTCCCGGTGGTCAGCTACGACCGGCAGGTGCTCGGCGTCCCGGTCGACTTCCACGTCACGTTCGACAACGAGCAGGTCGGTGCGCTGCAGGCCGAGGTGCTGCTGGCCGCCGTCGGCGACACCGGCGGCGAGCTGGTGGTGCTGAACGGATCGCCCACCGACGACAACTCCGCGCTGTTCCGCCGCGGCGCGCACAGCGTGCTGGACGGCGCCGGCGTGGTCGTCGGAGCCGAGGTCGACGTACCGGACTGGTCGCCGGACCAGGCGCAGGAGGCGATGGAGCGGGCCCTGACGACGCTGGGCCGCGACCGCGTCGCCGGCGTCTACGCCGCCAACGACGGCATGGCCGGCGGCGCCATCGCCGCGATGAAGGCGGCCGGCCTCGATCCGCTGCCGCCGGTGACGGGGCAGGACGCCGAGCTGGCGGCTGTGCGCCGCATCCTCACCGGAGAGCAGTACATGACGGTCTACAAGGCGGTGCGGACGCAGGCGCGCATGGCCGCCGACGTCGCCGTCAGCCTCGCGCGGACCGGCGAGCCGCCCGAGGGCCTGCGCAACAGCTGGGTCGGCGACGGGGACGAACGGGTCCCGGCGCTGATGCTCGAGCCGGTCGCCGTCACCCGCGAGACGATCGCCGCCACCGTCGTCGCCGACGGCTTCTGGCCGGCGGAGGAGATCTGCGAGGGACTGGCGCGCGAGTGCGCCGCCGCCGGGCTCGCCGTGAGCGAGGCGGCCCCGTGAGCGGGTCGGTGTCGCCGGCGCGGCTCGGGCGGTGGGCGCCACCGGCGGCACTCGCCGCCATCTGGCTGGTGATGAGCCTGAGCAATCCGCGCTTCCTCTCGGCGGTGAACCTCACCAACCTCATGCTGCAGATCGTGGCCGTGGGCGCCGTCGCCATGGCCGTCGTGCTCGTGCTGCTGATCGGCGAGATCGACCTCTCGGTCGGCGCCGTGTCGGGGTTCGGCGCCGCCGTCACCGCGGTGCTGAGCGTGAAGCAGGACTGGCCCGCCGTGCTGGCCATCCTCGCCGGGCTGCTGACCGGCGCCGTGGTCGGCCTCCTGCACGCCGCCATGGTGACGCGCGTCGGGGTCCCGTCGTTCGTGGTGACGCTCGCGGGGCTGCTGACCTGGCAGGGTGCGCTGCTGCTGGTGCTCGGCGACACCGGCACGGTCAACATCGACGACCCGCAGCTGGTGGCCATCGCGGGGACGTTCCTGCCGCCGGCGTTCGGGTGGCTGATCGCCGCGGCGGTGACCGCCGGCGCCGTCGTCGCGATCGTCGGGTACCTGCGCGGTGAGCGGCCGCGACCGGCCCGGCGGGTGTGGCCGTGGGTCGTCGCCGCGGCCGGCGCGCCGGTGGCCGTCGCGGTGTTCAACGCCGACCGCGGCGTCCCGCTCGCCGTGCTGGTGTTCCTGCTGCTGCTCGCCGGCGGCGACCTCATGGTGCGCCGCACCAAGCTCGGCCGCCACGCCGTCGCGACCGGAAGCAACGCGTCGGGGGCGCGCCGGGCCGGCATACGGGTCGACCGGATCCGTCTGCTGGTGTTCACGCTGGCCTCCGTGCTGGCCGTCACCGGCGGCATCCTCGCGGCATCGCGGCTGCTGGCGGTGAACCAGTCGTCCGGCAGCACCGACCTGATGCTCACCGCGGTGGCCGCCGCCGCCATCGGCGGGACCAGCCTCTTCGGCGGCCGTGGCACGGTGTGGTCGGCGCTGCTGGGCAGTCTGGTGGTCGGCTCGCTGGCCAACGGCCTGGACCTGCTCGGCGCGTCGTCGCCGATCCGCCTGATCGCGACGGGGCTCGTCCTCGCCGTCGCCGTCGGCCTGGACACCCTGGCGCACCGTGCGGAGGTCACGGTTCACCGCGAGCATTCGCGGCCCGGCCGCTAGTCCCCTGTGACCGCTCGTGAGGAGCGGTGTAGCGTTCACGCTATGACGCCAAGGGGTCCGGGGTCGCTGTCGGCGTTGCGCCTGGCGAACCGGCAGCGGCTGCTGCTGGCGCTGACCGGCGCCGAGGCGGTCAGCCAGGCGGAGCTGGCCCGCCTCACCGGGCTGGCCCCCGCGACGATCTCCGGGCTGGTCCGCGACCTCGTCGACGAGGGCGAGCTGGTCGTCAGGCAGGGCGTCGCCAACGGCCGGCGCAGCCGCATGGTCGAGCGCGCCCCGGTGCCGCAGCGGTACGGCATGGGCATCGACCTCGGCCGCACGCACGTCAAGGTGGTCGCCGGCGCCGACCCCGGCGAGGTGCTCACCGAGTCCTCGGCCGGCCTCGCCGGCGGGCTGCGCCCGGACTCGGTGATGGAGGTCATCGACGCGCTCGCCGCCACCGTCCGCGAGCGGGCCGGCTTGACGGCCGACCAGGTGGCGGGCGTCGCGATGGGTGTCCCGGCGCCGATCGACATCGCGACGGGCAGCGTGACGGAGACGGCGATCCTGCCCGAGCTCGTGGGCTTCCCGCTGCGCGACGAGGTGTCGCGCCTCCTGGGACGGCCGGTCGTGGTCGAGAACGACGCGAACCTCGGCGCGCTCGCGCTCGGGCGCCGGGCCGGGGCCGCCGGTCGATCGGTGGTGTTCGTCAAGGTCGGCACGGGCATCGGCGCCGGCGTCGCGGTCGGCGGCGAGCTGCTGCGCGGCGACGCGGGCGCGGCCGGCGAGATCGGCCACCTCGCGCTGGATCCGGGGTCGTCGGCGGTGTGCCGGTGCGGGCGCCGCGGCTGCCTGGAGACCGTCGGCTCGGCGGAGGCCGTCAGGTCGGCGCTGAGCTCGGCGCTGCAGCGCGAGCTCGGCCTCGGCGAGGTGCTCGGCCTGATCGGCGACGGCCACCCCGTGGCGGTCCATGTGCTCGAGGACGCCGGCGAACTGCTGGGCCGCGGCCTGGGCTGGCTGGCGATGATCCTCGACCCGGCCGAGATCGCCCTCGGCGGGCCGCTGATCGCCGCCGGCGACGCCTGGCTCCGCCCGGTCCGGCAGGGCTTCCGCCGCGCGGTCCTCCCCGGCGTCGCGGCGCGGACCCGGGTCGTGATCTCGCCGCTCGGCGAGGACACCGAGGCCGTCGGCGCGCTGGTTGCGGCACACATTGCGGTCGAAAAGCGAACACATAAACAAGATGTAAACGCGTAATGTATTTGAGCCTTGACGGCAACGCACGGGCGGTTCCAGACTCGTCCACACCCCGCCCGTCTGATCTGCGGGGACCGGACCCAAAGGAGGGTTTCACCGTGCACCAGCCCAATCGACGGGCTGCCGCCTTCACAGTCGCCGCCCTGGCCGCCGGAGTGCTGGCCGCCTGTGGCGCCAACGAGGAGAGCGGCGGCGGGAGCGACGAGACCGCGAGCGGCGGCGCCACGATCGCGCTGCTCCTGCCGGAGTCGGCCACCGCCCGCTACGAGGCGTTCGACCGCCCGCTGTTCGAGGCCAAGATCCAGGAGCTGTGCCCGGACTGCGAGATCGAGTACTTCAACGCCGACCAGGACGAGACGAAGCAGGCCGAGCAGGTCGACTCCGCGATCTCGCAGAACGTCGACGTCATGGTCCTGGACCCGGTGAACGGCGTCGCGGCGGCCTCGCTGGTCGCCGACGCCCAGGCGGCCGACATCCCGGTCATCGCCTACGACCGCTTCATCGAGGGTGCGGACTACTACACCTCGTTCGACAACGAGCGGGTCGGCGAACTGCAGGGTCAGGCCCTGGTCGACGCCGTCGGCGGCGCCGGCGACATCCTCATGCTGAACGGCTCGCCCGACGACCCCAACGCCGCGCAGTTCAAGGCCGGCGCGCACAGCGTGATCGACGCCAGCGAGCTCACCGTCGTCGGCGAGTACGACAACCCGGACTGGAGCCCGGACAACGCGCAGGCCTGGACCACGGACCAGCTCGACACCATCGACCCCGCCTCGCTGGCCGGCGTCTACGCCGCCAACGACGGCCAGGCCGGCGGCGTCATCGCGGCGCTCACCGGTGCCGGTCTGCCGGCCGACCAGCTGCCGCCGGTCACCGGCCAGGACGCCGAGCTCGCCGCCATCCAGCGCATCGTCGCCGGTGAGCAGTACATGACGATCTACAAGCCGATCAAGGTCGAGGCCGAGGGCGCAGCCGAGGCGGCCATCTCGATCGTCAACGGCGAGGAGGTCGCCGACACCACCGACTTCCAGGGCGTGCCGTCGCTGATCCACGACCCGATCGTGGTCACCGCCGACAACGTCGCGGACACCGTCGTGGCCGACGACTTCTGGACCGTCGACGACATCTGCACCGACGAGTACGCGGACGCCTGCGCGGCCGCGGGACTCAGCTGATCCTTCGACCACCTGACGAGGGTGGCGCTGGCGGGAGTTCCCGGCCCAGTGCCACCCTCGACCTGAGTGAGGAGTTGGTGCCGATGAGCGTCGCCACATCCGAGAGCGGGTCTGCCGCCAGCACGACCCAACCGGTCCTGGAGCTCACCGGGATCGGCAAGCACTTCGGCGCCGTGCAGGCGCTGGCCGACGTCGACTTCCGGGTCCAGGCCGGCGAGGTCGTCGCCCTGGTCGGCGACAACGGCGCGGGCAAGTCGACCCTCGTCAAGATCATGTCCGGCGTGTACCAGGCCGACTCCGGCACCATGCGCGTGGAGGGGCGTGAGGTCCACGTCCACAGTCCCAGCGCGGCGCAGTCGCTGGGCATCGCGACCGTCTTCCAGGACCTCGCGCTGTGCGACAACCTCGACGTCGTCGCCAACCTCTTCCTCGGCAGCGAGCTCGGCGCCAAGGCGTGGATGGACGAGGTCGCCATGGAGAAGGAGTCGTGGCGGCTGCTGCGCGAGCTGGGCGCGAAGATCCCGACGGTGCGCATCCCGGTGGCCAGCCTCTCCGGCGGCCAGCGGCAGACCGTCGCCATCGCCCGCAGCCTGGTCGGCAACCCCAAGGTCGTCATGCTGGACGAGCCGACCGCCGCGCTGGGCGTCGCGCAGACCGCTGAGGTGCTCAACCTCGTCGAGCGGCTGCGCGAGCAGCGGCTGGGCGTCGTCCTGATCAGCCACAACATGGCCGACGTGCAGGCCGTCGCGGACCGCATCGTGGTGCTGCGGCTGGGCCGCAACGAGGCCGAGTTCCGCACCGTCGACGTCACGACCGAGCAGCTCGTCGCCGCCATCACCGGCGCGTCGGACAACGTCGTGGCCGAGCGCAACGCCCGCCGCGACACGTCAAGGGGGCAGGAATGAGCAGGACGCGGACGGCGCAGGCCGACGAGACCGCGGCCCGGGCCGACCTGATCGACGAACGGCTCGCGCAGGACACCGGGCTGCGCGGCGCCGTCGACGCGTTCCGGCGGCGGATCCGCGACGGCGACCTCGGCCTGCTGCCGGTGGTCGTCGGGCTGTTCGTGATCGGCCTGGTCTTCTACCTGCAGGACGTCACCTACCTGTCGTCGAGCAACCTGGTGAACATCACGCTGAACGCGGTGCCCTACGGCATCATCGCGGTGGGCATCGTGCTGGTGCTGCTGCTCGGCGAGATCGACCTGTCCGTGGGCTCCATCAGCGGCCTGGCGGCGTCGATCACCGCGGTGCTGGTGGTCAACCAGGACCAGCCGCTGGTACTGGGCATCCTCGCCGGCGCCGCGACGGGGGCGGCCATCGGCATCGTGTACGGGCTGATCTTCACCAAGATCGGCGTGCCGAGCTTCGTCATCACACTGGCCGGCCTGCTCGGCTTCGTCGGCGTCCAGTACGTCGTGCTGGGCGACCAGGGCACCATCAACCTGCCGCGGACCTCCGCGCTGGCCCAGTTCGCCCGCGAGGACTTCCTCAGCCCTGCGGTCTCGTACATCGTCGTGGTGGCGATCGTGGCGCTGTACGCGCTGGTCAGCATCATCGGCATCCGGCGGCGGACGGCGGCCGGGCTGCCGGCGCAGTCGCTCACCCTGGTGCTGGTGAAGTCGGCGATCCTGCTCGGCGGCCTCGGCTTCCTGACGTACTACCTGAACATCGACCGCGGCTGGGGCTACGCGGTGGTGTTCTTCGTCGGGCTGGTCGTGCTGACGGACCTGGCGCTGCGCAAGTCCACCTGGGGGCGGCACCTGTACGCCGTCGGCGGCAACGTCGAGGCGGCCCGCCGCTCGGGCATCAACGTCAACTGGATCTACATCTCGGCGTTCTCGCTGACCGGCACGCTGGCAGCGACGGGCGGCCTGATGTTCCTCGCCCGGCTGACGTCGGTGTCGCAGGCCAGCGGCAGCAACGACGTCAACCTCACCGCGATCGCGGCGGCCGTCATCGGCGGCACCAGCCTGTTCGGCGGGCGCGGCTCGGCCTACTCCGCGCTGCTCGGCGTGCTCGTGCTGACGGCGATCACCAGCGGCCTCAACCGCATCGGCGTCGACTCGTCGGTCCGCTACATCGTCACCGGCGCGGTCCTGCTGCTCGCGGTGTCGATCGACGCGATCGCCCGGCGCGCCCGCGCCAGCAGCGGCCGAGGTTGACTCCGGGCCGGGCGGCCTGGTCATTACGATCACCCGCATGGCTCTGGAGCTCTTCCCCGTCGTCCCCGTGACCGACTTCGCGGCCGCGACCGCCTGGTACGAGAAGCTGTTCGGCGCGCCGTTCACGTTCCGCGCCCACGACACCGAGGTGGTGTGGGAGCTGGCCGAGCACCGGTACATCGCGGTGCACCAGGCGCCCGAGCACGCCGGCCACACGCACGTCACGGTCTTCGTCGACGACCTCGACGCACTGGTCGACGGCATCTCGGCGCGCGGCATCGAGCCGGCGCTGCGCGAGACGTACGGGAACGGCGTCCGCAAGGTCACCTACCACGACCCCGACGGCAACGAGATCGGCTACGGCGGCGCACCCGCCGACTAGCGGCGCTGCGTTCCGTGACGAGTGGTCGCCGCCGTGGTGACGTCGACCTCCGCGGCACCACCGGACCCTGGCCGCCTCGTCGTCTCCCCCTCCCCCGCGTCAGCCTGGAGGCGGACCGGTCTCCGTCACCGGGCCGAGCTGCTCGGGTGGCTTCTCGTAGCGGTGTCCGGTGGGGCTGATCCAGATGGTGGTGCCGTCGGGGAGTCGTTCGACGTGCCAGTGCCCGTGGTGTTTGAGCTTGTGGTGGGTCTCGCACAGGGCGTGCAGGTCGTCGGGGTCGGTGGTCCCGCCGGCGTTGAAGGGGATGATGTGGTCCAGGTCGCAGCTGGTCGCGGGGCGGTGGCAGCCGGGGGTGCGGCAGGTGCGGTCGCGGGCGATGATGAAGTCGGCGAGGGCTTTGGTGGGGCGGTAGCGGGTGCGGCCGAGGTCGAGCAGGTGTCCGCTGCCGTCGGTGCGCAGCCAGGTCCACACGCCTTCGGCGGCGAGGACCTTGGCGACGTGGGCGGGGATCGGCCCGTAGCCCTCGAGCTCTCCCGGCTGGTCGCTGAGCCCGACGGCGGTGGCGAACGGCACGGTGATGTGCACGCTGATCGGCCGCCGCCGCGGCGGCAGCGCGCTGGTGCTGGAGGGTGCCGGTGGTGGCTGCCCGGCCGCGGCGTCGGCACGAGACGATGCGCCGCCGGCAGAACCCGCCATTCCGGACGCGTGGCCCAGCGGACCGGTGGCGCGAGCGTCGCGACCGGCCGCGCGATCGACCGAGCCGCCGGCGGAGCCGGCCGTTCCGGCGAACGTCTNCGGCCGCGCGATCGACCGAGCCGCCGGCGGAGCCGGCCGTTCCGGCGAACGTCTGGTCGGCGGGGACGCCGGCAGAAGCTGCCGCACCGGCGGGACCGGCTGCGCCGCCGGTGGTCTGGTGGGCGGCGTCGCCGGCGGAGCCGGCCACTCCGGCGGTGTGGCTCAGCGGGGCGGTGGCACCGTCGGCGCAGGCGGCGAGGGCGGCCCAGCCCAGCTCGGCCAGCGCGTCGGCGCGGCGCTGATCCTTCGTCCGCGCCGGCAC
>NZ_QUAL01000026.1 GCF_003579925.1 Jiangella rhizosphaerae
GGACGTGGAAGCCCAGCAATGGGTGAAGCTGACCGGTACTAATAGGCCGAGGACTTGACCACACACACAATCTTCCCCACCCCCACGGGTGGGGGCTGCGAAGACAAACGCGTCCACTATACGGTTCCCAACCAACGAACAGACACCACCACCCCCACCACGTGCGCGGGGGTGCGGTGTCCCGGAGTAGTGATAACTCCATACAGTCGTGCCGGCGGTCATAGCGGCGGGGAAACGCCCGGTCCCATTCCGAACCCGGAAGCTAAGCCCACCAGCGCCGATGGTACTGCCCTCTAGCGGGGGTGGGAGAGTAGGACACCGCCGGACACTCACTCACGTGAGGCCCCGACCCAGTAACTGGGTACGGGGCCTCACGCATGTCCACATCCACGCCGCACCCGGCCCGGAGCCCGCTACGTCGTGTCAGCGGCCGGCAGGGGACAATGTGGGGTGACGACCTGAGGAACGAGAGGAATCATCGATGTCTGGTCCCGACCGCCAGAGCAAGCCGGATCCGTCCGACGACGGCCGAGCTGGGCGAAGCGGCGGTGGCCGGGACGATGGGCCGGCCGGCGGCTCGCGCGGAGGCGCTCCCCGGCGCGGTTCGGACGGTTCCTCCGGCGCCGAACGCCGAGGTGGTGGCCGCTCGTCCGGCCGCACCCCCGGCGACGATCCCCGTGGCGACGGTCGTTCGTACCGCCCGCGTTCCGGTGATGACTCCGGAGGTGGCCGCCCGTCGGGTGGTCGTTCCTACGGTCCGCGCTCCGGTGACGACTCCCGCGGCGGCGGTCGTTCCGGCGGCTCCGGCGGCCGTTCCTACGGCTCGCGTTCGGGTGATGACTCCGGCAGTGGCCGCCCGTCGGGTGGTCGCTCCTACGGCCCGCGTTCGGGTGATGACTCCGGCGGTGGCCGTCCGTCGGGTGGTCGTTCCTACGGTCCGCGTTCGGGTGATGACTCCCGCGGCGGCGGTCGTTCCGGCGGCTCCGGCGGCCGCTCCTACGGCCCGCGCTCCGGTGACGACTCCCGCGGCGGCCGCCCGTCGGGTGGTCGCTCCTACGGCCCGCGCTCGGGTGACGACTCCCGTGGTGGTGGTCGTTCCGGCGGCTCCGGCGGCCGTTCCTACGGTGGTCGTTCCGACGGCGACACACGTGGCGGGCGTCCCTCGAGCGGCGGACGGTCGTATGGCGAGCGCTCGCCTGACGACGACCGGCGAGGTGACCGTCCCTCTGGCGGCCGCTCCTTCGGCCAGCGCTCGGCCGACGACTCGCGAGGCCGCGGCCGCCGCGACGACTCCGGCGGCGGGCGCAGCGGCGGCCCCGGCGGCGGTCGGCCGTACGGTCAGCGCTCCGGCGACGACTCGCGAGGTGGCGAGCGGCCGTTCGGTGGCCGTGGC
>NZ_QUAL01000027.1 GCF_003579925.1 Jiangella rhizosphaerae
CGCGCCGAGCACCCGCCGCCACGGCCACCGCGCCGCGAGGCCCGGCAGCACCAGCACGGCCGCAGCGCCGACGGCGACCGGCAGCGCCAGCCGCCAGGCCGGCGCGAGCTCCCAGCGGCCGTACAACGGGATCGCACCCAGGTGCAGCTCGTCAGCCGGCAGGGCCAGGCCCCAGATCCAGGCGGTCACCAGCAGCAGGACCCAGCCGCCCAGCGCCCAGGCGACCGCGCGGCGCGGCGCCGGCCCGGTCGTCGCCGCCCGGGTGGCCGCGAGCGCCGCGGACACCGTCACGCCGGGAGCCGGACGGTGAACCGGCAGCCGCGCTCGTGGTTGGCGACCTCGACGGAACCGGCGTGCGCCTCGACCAGGCCGCGCGCGATGGCCNACCGTCACGCCGGGAGCCGGACGGTGAACCGGCAGCCGCGCTCGTGGTTGGCGACCTCGACGGAACCGGCGTGCGCCTCGACCAGGCCGCGCGCGATGGCCAGGCCCAGCCCGCCGCCTCCGGCGTCGCGGCCGCGCGCGGCGTCGCCGCGGAAGGCGACGTCGAAGACGCGGTCCAGGTCGGGTTCCGGGATGCCGCCGCACTCGTCGATGACCTGCAGCACGGCCCCGCCGGCGTCGCGGCCGGACCGGACGACCACCCGGCCGCCGGCCGGCGTGTGCCGGATCGCGTTGTCGAGGAGGTTGTTCAGGGCGCGGGTGAACTCGCGGGCGGACACCTCGGTGGCGGGCAGGTCGTCGAGCTCCTCGACCAGCCGCACACCCTTGACCGAGGCGTGCGAGGCCGCACCGGCCAGCGACTCGGCGACGGCGTCGCCGATCGAGACCAGCTCCGGCCCGAGCCGCACGGCGCCGCTGTTGATCCGCGACAGCTCGAACAGGTCGTCGACCAGGGCCGTCAGCCGCTCGGCGTCGCCGCGGATCTGCCGGTGGTAGCGCTGGACCGTGGCGGCGTCGTCGGCCACCTCGTCGTCGAGCGCCTCCGCCATCGCGCGGATGGTCGCCAGCGGGCTGCGCAGGTCGTGCGACACCCAGGCGATCAGCTCGCGCCGCGACGCCTCCAGCGCACGCTCGCGCCGGCGCGACTCGTCCAGCCGGGCGGACACGTCGGCGAGCTCGGCCGCGAGCGCCGCGAGCTCGCCGGGCCCGGTGACCGCCGCCGGACCGTCGCCACCGTCGACCATCGTGCGCGCGAGGTGCCCGACCTGCCTCGCCCCCGTGCCGATGTCGTCGCCGAGCTGCAGCGCCGCGCCCACCGCCATGGCGGTCGCGACCGCGACGACGACGAACAGCGCCATGAGGTCGTGCGTCGAGATGAACATCGCCAGAGCCGCGGCCACGACGCCGGCCACCGTCATGAGCAGGGACGACACCGCGACGACGAGTACCTGGGTGCGCACCGGGCGGCCGCGGAACCGGCGCAGGACGGTGGCGCCGGCGAGGAACGCCGCGCCGGAGGCGAGCGCCGTCACCGCCACGAGGACCGCGGTGTCGCGGGTCGGGATGCCGGCGGAGGCGGCGATGACGCCGGCGACGACGAGGCCGGTCGCCAGGACCGAGACGGTGGTGGCCTGCCGCGTCATGGCTGGAACCGGTAGCCGACGCCGCGGACGGTGAGCAGGTGCCGCGGAGCCGAGGCGTCGTCCTCGATCTTCTCCCGCAGCCGCCGCAGGTGCACCGTCACGGTGGAGGTGTCGCCGAATCGCCAGCCCCACACGGCCTCGAGCAGCTCCTCGCGGCGGTAGGCGACGCCCGGGTGCGTCATGAAGTGCACGAGCAGATCGAACTCCTTGGTCGTGAGGGCCACCAGCTCGCCGTACCGGCGCACCTGATGGGCGACGAGGTCGACCTCGCAGCCGGCGCCGGTCAGCCGTCGCGCCGCCGTCGACGGCGTGACGTTCCCGGCCGCCGCCCGGCGCAGCACCGCCTTGACCCTGGCGGACAGCTCACGCGGTGAGAACGGCTTGGTGACGTAGTCGTCGGCGCCGATCTCGAGGCCGGCGATGCGGTCGTTCTCCTCGCCGAGCGCGGTGAGCATCACCACCGGGATGGGCGCGACGCGGCGCAAGCGGCGGCACAGCTCGAGGCCGTCGAGGCCGGGCAGCATGAGGTCGAGCACGATGAGGTCGGGCAGGGTGTCGAGCGCCTTCGCGAGGCCGGCGGTGCCGTCGGCGGCGTAGTCGACCTCGAAGCCGTCGCGGCGCAGGTACCGCCCGACCACCTCGGACAGCGCCGGGTCGTCGTCCACCACCAGCACGCGCTGGGCCGGTCCGGGATCCATGGCTCCACCATGCCACCGCCGGTGACCGCTTCGCCCCAGGTCGGGCGGGTACGGCGGCAGAGTTTCGCGGCTTGTAAGAATCACGGTGGCCGGCCGACCCTACGGTCGAGATCATGGCTGCCATCCAGGTGCTCGTGGTCGCGAAGGAGCCGGTGCCCGGCCGCGTGAAGACCCGGCTCTGCCCGCCGCTGGACCCCGTCGAGGCCGCCCGTGTCGCCGAGGCGGCCCTCGCCGACACGCTCGACGCCGTCGCCCGGTGCGGCGCCGACCGGCGCATCCTCGTCCTCGACGGCCGGCCCGGATCGTGGCTGTCGCCCGGCTTCGAGGTCGTGCCGCAGGCGCCCGGGCCGCTCGGTGCCCGGCTGGCGGCCGCGTGGCGCCACGCCGGTGGCCCGGCCGTGCAGCTCGGCATGGACACCCCGCAGGTGACGCCGTCGCTGCTCGACGACGCCCTCGACCTGCTGACCGGCGACGGCGGCCGCGCGGACCGGGCGCTGCTCGGGCCGGCCGAGGACGGCGGCTGGTGGGCGCTGGGGCTGCGTCGGTGGCGGCGCGGCGTCTTCGACGGGGTGCCCATGAGCACGGCGCACACGGCGGCCCGGCAGGCCGACCGGCTGCGGTCGCTGGGCCTGGCGGTGACGCCGTTGCCGGTGCTGCGCGACATCGACACGGCGGCCGACGCGGTGGCGGTGGCGGCCGCGGTCCCGGGCTCCCGGACCGCCGGCGTGGTGCGCTCGGTGCTCGCGGGGGCGGGGCTCCGGTGAAGCCGCTGCGCGCCTTGGGCGTGGCCCGTGACGAGGCGCTGCGGCGGCCGGTGCACGATGCGCGCACGGCCGCGATCCTCGGCATCGCGCTCGGCGCGTGCGTCCTGGTGTGCTTCATCACCGGCCTCTACTCGCACCTGCAGCAGCACCCGGTGGACTGGCTGCCCGTCCCGCCGCGGCCGGCCTCGCTCTATCGGGTGACGCAGGGCCTGCACGTGGCGACCGGATTCGCCGCGGTGCCGCTGCTGCTGGCGAAGCTGTGGTCGGTGTACCCGCGGCTGTTCCGCCGGCCGCCCGTGACCGGGGCGGCGCACGCCGCCGAGCGGCTCATGCTCGTGCCGCTGGTCTGCGGCGCCGTGTTCCAGCTCTTCTCCGGCGTCGCCAACGTGTCGCGGTGGTACCCCTGGGGGTTCTACTTCCCGGCCGCGCACTACTGGGTCGCGTGGATCACCGTCGGCGCGCTGGTGGCGCACGTCGGTGCGAAGGCGGCGGTCGCGCGGGCGGCGCTGCGGCGGCCCGGCCACCCGGTGGCGGCGGCCGCCCCGGG
>NZ_QUAL01000034.1 GCF_003579925.1 Jiangella rhizosphaerae
CGCCGCGGCGGCCACGGCCCAGCGGGCCGGCGGCGCGCCCGGAGCGCAGCAGCCGGGCGGTCCGCTCGGTACCGGCGCGCCGGGTGCCTCGCGCAACCCGTTCGCGGACATCCCCGCGCTGGACTACGTCCGCGACGTCGTGGCGCTGGTCCTCCTGCTCGTCTCGTTCGGCATGCCGTGGGACCTCGCCGACACCGTCACCGGCAAGGTGTACGTCATCCTGGTGACGCTGCTGTCCGTCATCTCCCTGGCGCTGCCCTACCTCAAGCGCGGCGGCGTCCTGCCCGCGTCGTGGGGGACGGCGGAGCTGCGGCTGGCCCGGCTCGCCGCCAACGCGCCGTACGTCGTGGTCGTGCTCATCACGCTGGTGCTCGGCTACGTCGGCGAGAACGGCGGCGACGGCGTGGGCGTCGGCATCGCGTTCGGCCTGGCCGGCGCGCTGCTCGCGGCGCAGGGCCGCGAGGCCGAGCAGTCCCCGTCCGGCGACGGCCAGCTGTGGCGGTGGATCACGCTGGGCCTCGGCGGGCTGTTCGCGCTGCTGACGGTGGTCAGCCTCATCACGTTCCTCACCGACACCGCCGAGGGCGCCGAGTGGGAGGCCGTCACCTACGTCGTCGTCTCGATGCTGTTCTTCCTGGCGCTGGCCGCGCTGCCGCTGCTGGGCGTGCTCCGTGGCGACGCCGCCTGGCGCGACGTGCTCGTGCTGGTGGGCGTCGTGGCCCTGTTCGTCGGTGTGTGGCAGCTCGGCGCCGACGGCACCATGGCCGACGCGTGGAGCCTCAGCACGTTCGGCCCGCAACTGATCCTCGTCCCCGCCATCGCGGTCGCGGCGGCGGCGCCCGGACTGCGGCCGCGCTACGCGCACACGGCCGGCGCCGGCCACTGGTCGGCGGTCGGCATCCGGATGCTCGAGCTGGTCATGCTGGCCGCCGGGGCCGGTGTCGTGTTCTACGTCCTGCAGCTCATCGGCATCGACGACGGCCGGGGCGTGGCCATCGTCGTCCTGGTGCTCCTGCTCATCCTGGTGCTCGCCGCGCTGGTCGGCCGCAACGCCCAGGCGCGCGACGGCAACGCCGGCCGGGCGATCGCGGTCGTCGTCGGCGGGGTGCTCATCCTGCTGGGCATCGTCATCGCCGCCATCCTCGGCGCCGCCGACGAGACCATCGTCGCGGTCGAGGACGCCACCATCCTCAGCCTGCTCTGGTGGGTCGGCGTGGCACTGTTCGTGGTGCTGACGGTGCCGGCGTCGGTGCGCTCCGAGTACGGCCCGATCGGCGCCAACCAGCTCAACCTCAGCAGCGTGCTGCCGGGCAACGGCCCCGGGACGGAGCCGTCGTCGACGACCTCGACGCCGGCGCCGGCGGGCAGCGGCGTGGCGACCGGTGCCGCCGCGGCGGCCGCGGGTGCCGCCGCGACCCGTCCGGCGGAGTCGAAGGCCGAGGCGACCCGTGCCGACGACGTGAAGGCGCAGGTGGCCGAGGCCAAGGCGAAGGCCGACGCCGAGGTGGCCGAGGCGAAGGCCAAGGCCGAGGCGGAGGCCGCGGAGGCAAAGAGCAAGGCCGAGACCGAGGCCGCCGAGGCGAAGGCGGCCGCCGCCGAGGCCAAGGGCGGCGAGGAGGCCGGCGAGGTGCCGGCCAGCCCCGCGGTCCCGGCCGATGAGGGCCTGCTCGGCGAGGCCAAGCCCGGCCCGGTCAGCGGCCTGGCCGTGGATCAGCCGAGCGCCGACGACACCGCCACCCGGGTCGACCAGCCGCGGGTCGAGCCGGCCACCCGGGTCGACCAGCCGGCCGTCACCGACGCCGGCACGGGCTCGGGGTTCGACGCCCGCACCGCGCTCGACCCGAACACGCCGCTGCAGACGCTGGCCGACATCGCCGCCCAGGAGCCGGGACTGCGCAAGTACGTCGCCGCCAACCCGTCCACCTACCCGGAGCTGCTGACCTGGCTGAGCCAGCTCGGCGACCCCGAGATCGACGAGGCACTGCGCCGCCGCGGCCAGTGAGCTGACGCACGCCGACGCCGGCCGGGGTTCGCGCCCCGGCCGGCGTCGTCGCGTGTGCGGCCGGCTACGGGCGGTCGAGGACGGTGGCGAGCGCGTCGGCGGCCGCGGCGCGGACGCCCGTCAGCCCGGCGCCGTCGGCCAGGGCGCCGAGCACCGCGCCGTCGACCACCGCCAGGACCACCTGGGGCGGGACGTCCGTCGCCAGCCCGGAGCGGTCCAGCACCGCCGCCACGCTCGCGCGTGCCGCGGCGTTCGTGCGGCGGGCGGCCGCGGCGAACAGCGGCTCGCGCGCGGCCAGCACGTAGCGCTCGTACCAGGCGACCAGCGCGCCGTACTCGTCCGGCGTGAGCAGGGTCGCGATCATCCGGGCGACCGCGGCCGCCCCGCGCCGCCGGGCCGGCAGAGCGTCGACGGCGGCGGACATGCGGGCGATGTCGTCGTCGGCGAGGGCGTCGACGGCGGCCCGGCGCAGCTCGGTGAGGTCGGCGAAGTAGTACGTCGTCGCCCCGAGCGGCACCCCGGCGCGACCGGCGACGGCCCGGTGGCCGACGGCCTCCAGCCCGCCGCCCTGCAGCAGCTCGGCCGCCGCCCGGACCAGTGCGGCACGCCGGTGTTCGCCCTTGGCCGTCGCCATCAGTGCGCCGCCCCGCCGGCGAGGTTCAGCAGGATCACCCCGCACACGATGAGGCCGATCGCCGCGATGCGCAAGAACGTCGCCGGGTCCTCGAAGAACAGCATGCCGACGATGGCCGTGCCGGCCGCGCCGATGCCGGTCCAGACGGCGTACGCCGTGCCGACCGGGATGTCGCGCAGCCCGAGGCCGAGCAGCAGCATGCTCACCGTCACCGAGACGGCGAAGCTCAGCGTCGGCCAGAGCCGGGTGAACCCGTGCGACTCCTTGAGCGAGACCGCGAAGGCCGTCTCGAACAGCCCGCCGACGATCACGTAGAGCCACGCCATGGTGGTGTCCTCCTCATCCACATTCCTGTACGAGCGTACCAGAAAACTAGTACGTCTGTACAAGTCGGCGGCGAGGTGGCGCCGAAGATGGGAGACTCGACAGCGTGATCGGTGACTACGAGGGCTTCCGCTCCGGCTTCGCCTGCTTCGTCGGACGACCCAATGCGGGCAAGTCGACCCTGACCAACGCGGTGGTCGGCGAGAAGATCGCGATCACCTCGAACCGGCCGCAGACGACGCGGCACGCCATCCGCGGCATCGTCCACCGCCCGGACGGCCAGCTGGTCATCGTCGACACGCCCGGGCTGCACCGGCCGCGGACGCTGCTGGGCCAGCGGCTCAACGACCTCGTCCGCACCACGTGGGCGGAGGTCGACGTCATCGGCCTGTGCGTCCCGGCGAACGAGGACATCGGGCCGGGTGACCGGTTCATCGCCGGCGAGCTGGCCGCGCTGAAGCGGACGCCGAAGCTGGCCGTCGTCACGAAGAGCGACCTCGTCGGTGCCGGCCGGCTGGCCGAGCAGCTGAGCGCCGTCGCCGCGCTGGGGGAGGAGACCGGCATCGGGTGGGCCGACGTCGTCCCCGTCTCCGCGACGACGGGAGACCGGGTCGGCCTGCTCACCGAGCTGCTGCTGGCCCAGCTGCCCGAGGGCCCGCCGCTGTACCCCGACGGCGAGCTCACCGACGAGCCGGAGGAGACGCTGATCGCCGAGCTGGTCCGCGAGGCCGCGCTCGAGGGCGTCCGCGACGAGCTGCCGCACTCCATCGCCGTCGTCGTCGAGGAGATGATCCCGCGCGAGGACCGCCCGGCCGACCGGCCGCTGCTGGACATCCATGCCAGCCTCTACGTCGAGCGCGACAGCCAGAAGGCGATCGTCATCGGGCGCAAGGGATCACGGCTGCGCGAGGTCGGCACCAAGGCGCGGACGCAGATCGAGCGGCTGCTCGGCACCCCGGTCTACCTGGACCTTCACGTCAAGGTCGCCAAGGACTGGCAGCGCGATCCGAAGCAACTGGGCAAGCTCGGCTTCTGAGGCAGTGCTAGAGTCTTTCCTCGTGCGGCGTTTCAGCCTCCTGCTTAGCTGCCGCGATGGGGTCCGCTAGACCGGCTCCCTCATCGCGGTGAGTTCGCGCTGCCGGTCGCGCTGTGCCCGACCATCTCGAGCAGGAGCCCTTCCCTCATGACCGCCAACATATGGCCGCCCGCGCAACAGCCGTCGCGGATGCCGGCCCACCGCTACCGTCCGTTCCACGAGCAGATCGTCGTCGACCTCCCCGACCGCACCTGGCCCACGAAGCGCATCACGAAGGCGCCCCAGTGGTGCGCCGTCGACCTGCGCGACGGCAACCAGGCGCTCATCGACCCGATGAACGCCGAGCGCAAGATGCGCATGTTCCAGCTGCTGGTGAAGATGGGCTACAAGGAGATCGAGGTCGGCTTCCCGGCCGCCAGCCAGACCGACTTCGACTTCGTGCGCCAGCTCATCGAGGGCGAGCACGTCCCCGACGACGTCGTCATCCAGGTGCTGACGCAGTGCCGCGACCACCTCATCGAGCGGACGTTCCAGTCGCTGGTGGGCGCGAAGCAGGCCATCGTCCACCTCTACAACTCGACGTCGATCCTGCAGCGCCGCGTCGTGTTCGGCCTCGATCGCGACGGCATCACCGACATCGCGACGTCGGGTGCGCGATCGGCGCAGAAGTACGCCGAGGCCGTCACGCCGGACACCGAGATCTACTGGGAGTACTCGCCGGAGTCCTACACGGGCACCGAGCTGGACTACGCGGCGGAGATCTGCGGCGCCGTGGCCGATGTCCTGCAGCCGACGCCCGACCGCCGCATGATCGTCAACCTGCCGGCGACGGTCGAGATGGCGACGCCGAACGTGTACGCCGACTCCATCGAGTGGATGAACCGGAACCTGCCGCACCGCGAGTCGATGATCCTGTCGCTGCACCCGCACAACGACCGCGGGACGGGCGTCGCGGCGGCCGAGCTGGGGCTGCTGGCCGGCGCCGACCGCGTCGAGGGGTGCCTGTTCGGCAACGGTGAGCGCACCGGCAACGTCGACCTCGTCACGCTGGGCATGAACCTGTTCACGCAGGGCATCGACCCGCAGATCGACTTCGGCGACATCGACGAGATCCGCCGCACGGTCGAGTACTGCAACCAGCTGCCGGTGCCCGAGCGGCACCCGTGGGGCGGCGACCTCGTCTACACGGCGTTCTCCGGCAGCCACCAGGACGCCATCAAGAAGGGCTTCGAGGCGCTGGAGCGCGATGCCAAGGACGCCGGCGTCGCCGTCGAGGACCACGTGTGGGAGGTCCCGTACCTGCCGGTCGACCCGAAGGACGTCGGCCGCACGTACGAGGCGGTCATCCGGGTGAACTCGCAGTCCGGCAAGGGCGGCGTCGCCTACATCATGAAGACCGAGCACCAGCTCGACCTCCCGCGCCGGCTGCAGATCGAGTTCTCCGGCGTCGTCCAGGGCCTCACCGACGGTGAGGGCGGCGAGGTCGAGCCCGCCCGCATGGGCGAGGTGTTCCGCGCCGAGTACCTCGAGCGCACGACGCCGCTGGCGCTGAACTCGGTGCACACGTCGTCGGCGGCGGGGGAGCGCGACGCCCTCGAGGTCGGGGTGTACGTCGATGGTGAGCGGCAGGTGCTGCACGGCACCGGCGACGGCCCGATCGACGCGTTCACCGACGCGCTGCGCACCATCGGCTACGACGTCCGGGTCCTCGACTACGCCGAGCACGCGCTCACGTCCGGCGCCGACGCCAAGGCGGCCGCGTACCTCGAGTGCTCGGTCGGCGGCGAGGTCTACTGGGGCGTCGGCATCGACGCGAACATCGTGACCGCCTCGCTCAAGGCCATCGTCAGCGCCGTCAACCGGTCGGCCGCCGTCCGGGCCGCCACCTCTTGACACCGCGAATGGTATAGACCATCGTGTCGCTCCCGGTCTCCGGATCGATCATCCCTGCGATGCCGAGGAGCGCACGATGGCCAGCTGGACCCGCAATCTGGCCGTCACCGCCGGCGCCACCGCGCTGGTCGTGACGGGGAACGTCGCCTCCCACCTGCTGGCGGCGGAGCCCGATGCGGCTCCGGCCGGCGTCACCACGGCCATCGGCGCCCTGGCCGCCGATCTCGACGCGATCCTCACCGATCCGCGGCTGGACGGCGGCCAGGCGTCGGTCGTCGTGCGCGACGCCGCGACCGGCGAGACGCTCTACGAGCACGACGGCGCGCAGCGGCTGATGCCGGCGTCGAACGAGAAGCTGCTGACGTCGGCGGTCGCGCTGGACGTGCTCGGGCCCGGCTACACGTTCGACACCACCGTCGCCACCGCCGGGCAGCGGACCGGCCCGATCCTGCGGGGCGACGTGTACCTGCGCGGCACCGGCGACCCGACGCTGCTGGCGTCGGACTACGCGGAGCTGGCGAAGCAGCTGGCCGACGACGGCGTCCGCGTGGTCTCCGGGCGGGTGCTGGCCGACGACACCTGGTTCGACGACGTCCGGCTCGGCAACGACTGGGCCTGGGACGACGAGCCCTACTACTACGCCGCGCCGGTGTCGGCGCTCACCGTCGCGCCCGACACCGACTACGACGCGGGTACGGTCATCGTCGGCGTCGACCCGGCCGCCGAGCCGGGCGCACCCGCCGTCGTCACGCTCACCCCGGAGACCGACGCCGTCACCATCGTCAACGAGGCCACGACGGGCGCGGCGGGCAGCGGGAACGACGTCTCCGTCGAGCGCGAGCACGGGACGGACCGGATCATCGTCTCCGGCACCGTCGCGGCCGGCGGGAGCGGCGTGAGCGAGTGGGCCAGCGTCCGCGAGCCCACCGACTACGCCGCCGACGTGTTCGTGCGCGCACTGGCCGAGGCGGGCGTGCGGGTCACCGGCGGCATCGGCCGCGGCGTCACCCCGTCCGGCGCCACCGTGCTGGCCGAGCACCGGTCGATGCCGCTGAGTCAGCTGCTGGTCCCGTTCCTCAAGCTGAGCAACAACGGCCACGCCGAGGTGCTGATCAAGGCGATGGGCCGCGAGGTCTCCGGGGCCGGTACGTGGGCCGCGGGCCTGGCCGTGCTGCGCGAGGCGCTCCCCGGGTACGGGGTCGACACCGCCACCATCGCGAACCGGGACGGCTCCGGGCTGTCGCGGCGCAACCTCATCCCCGCCGCCGAGCTGGCCGACCTGCTGGTCGCCGCGCAGGACCGCCCCTGGTTCGACGTCTGGTACGAGGCGCTGCCCATCGCCGGTGTCGCCGACCGGATGGTGGGCGGGACGCTGCGCTCGCGGATGCGCGGCACGCCCGCCGCCGGCAACGTGCACGCCAAGACCGGCTCGCTGACCGGCGCGTCGTCGCTGTCGGGCTACGTCGACGACGCCGACGGCCGGCGGCTGGTCTTCTCGATCGTGTTCAACGACTACCTCAGCGGCAAGCCCAGCGACCTGGAGGACCGCATCGCCGTCCGTCTGGCCTCGCACAGCGAAGGCACCGCGGCGCGGCTCACGACCGCCGACGTGCCCGCCGCCGACCTCCCCGACGACGTCGAGTGCTCCTGGGTCAAGGCGTGCTGACCGCCGCCGGCGCCACCGTCGCGTAGGCGCCCGCGTGGTAGACGAGCGGGGCGGCCGACGGCGCCGCCGGCACCGCCGCGTCGACCACCCGCGCCACGACGATGACGTGGTCGCCCACGGGCAGCCGGTGCGTCACGTGCGCGCGCAGGTGACTGGGTGCGTCGTCGAGCACGGGCTCGCCCGACGCCAGCCGCGACCACGCGGTCGGCGCGGCGAACCGGTCGATCCCGCTGGTGGCGAACCGGGTTGCGATGTGGTGCTGATCGGCGTCGAGGAAGTTGACGACCACCGAACCGGCGGCCGCGAACGCCGGCCAGGCAGACGCCGACGCCGACACCGCGAACGACAGCAGCGGCGGGTCGAGCGACACCGACGCCAGTGACGTCGCGGTCAGGCCGGCCGGCCGTCCGCCGGCCGAGGTCGTGATCACCACGACCCCGGTCGCGTACCGGCGGAAGACGCTGCGGAAGGTGTCGGCGCTGACGGACATGGATCCTCCTCGGGTCGTGCGAGTTCAGTCCAGGCGCTCGGACGCTGCGACGGCGGCGCCGGCGCGCAGGTCCTCGAGGAACAGCACGACGTGCGCTGCGGCCGTGCGGTGTGAGCGGTCGTTGAACGCGTCGTGCCGGCCGCCCGCGAGCGTCACCAGCACGACGTCCGGGACGGCGGACAACGCGGCCCGGGCGGCGGGGTAGGGGCTGACGACGTCGGCGTCGCCGTGCAGCGCCAGCACCGGGACCGCGACGGAGCCGAGCGGGACGCCGTCCGGCAGCGGGCCGTCCAGCGCCGACGCCGCGAACCGCGGGTCGTCGCGGAGCCGGCCCGCGTGCACCGGGCAGGACGTCCGCGCCTCGATCTCGGCGTCGGCGGAGTCCGCGGCATAGCCCGCGGCCACCGGGTACCCGGCGACGACGAGAGCGTCGGCGCCCGCATCGGAGGCGACGGCGAGGGCCAGCACGGCGCCGGAGTCCGACCCGGCCAGCACGTGCGGCCGGGGCAGCTCGTCCGGCTCGGCCAGCACCGCGCCGACCGCCGCCCGCGCGGCGGACACCGTCGCAGGGGCCCGGTCCAGAGCCCGCACCCGGTAGCCGTCCGCGGCGAGACGCCGGCCGAACCGCTCGTAGACGCCGCCGTGCTCGCCGCGGCCGGGCAGCACGACGACGGTGCCGCGTGCGGTCGTGCCTTCGGGCGGGTCCCAGCCGAGGGCGACCCCGGCGTCGACGACGGTCATGCCGTGCCCCCGTCAGGTGCGCACTCGGCGTCGCCGGCGACGCCGTCGGTGGCCCAGAGGCTGGGCAGGTTGACCACGATTCCCTCCTGGGTGCTGCGGGCGATCACGACGACCGCCTCCTCGTCCGGCGACGGGTTCTCCTCGCGGTGCGGCACGTACGGCGGCACGAAGACGAAGTCGCCCGGCTCGGTCTCGATGCGGATTTCCTGGTCGCCGTCGGCGAAGACGAACACCGGATGCCCGGACTTCACGTAGATGGCGGTCTCGGCCTCGCCGTGGTGGTGGTCGCCGGAGTTCGTGGCGGGCGCGACGTCGGTGCGGCCCATCCAGAGCTTCGACGACCCCACCGTCGCGCCGGAGATCGCCTCGAACCGCCGCATCCCCGCGGTCTGGGCGGTGTCCGACGACAACCCGGCGCCGCGGATGTGCTCCAGCCGCCCGTGCCAGACCCGGTTGGCGTCCTCGACGCTCATGCGGCGGCCGCCGTGTCGCGCTCGGCGGCGCCCGACCGCAGCAGCGGCAACAGGTCCTCGCCCCAGCGCAGCACGTCGGTGACCGGGTCGAAGCCGCGGATGAGGAACTTCGTCACGCCGAGGTCGTAGTACTTCAGCAGCGCCTCGGCGACCTGCTCCGGCGTGCCGACCGGCGCGGTGGAGTTCCCGGCCGGGCCGAACAGCTTGGTGATGCCGAACCAGAGCCGCTCGTCGTGCACGTCGCTGACCTCGGCGTGCTCCTGCAGGCGGTTCGCGGACACGGCGTTGCGCTCGGCCGAGCGGCGGCGCGGGCCCCACCAGCCATCGTCGGTGCCGGCTTTCTCCTTGACCTCGACGGCGTCGGCGTAGATCTGCCGCGCCTTGGCCCAGGCCGCCTCCTCGGTGTCGGCGACGATCGGACGGGTGGAGAGGCTGAACTCGACGGTGCGGCCGTACGTCGCGGCGCGCTCGCGGATCAGCGCGATCCGCTCCGCCGTCGCCGCCAGCGGCTCGCCGAACAGCATGTAGACGTCGGTGTGCTGGGCGCCGGTCTCGACGGCGGCGTCGGACTGCCCGCCGAAGAAGACCGGGATGCCGGCCGGCGTCGCGGGCTTCACCGTGCTGAACGCGCCGGTGTACCGGTAGAACTCGCCCTCGTGGTCGAACGGCTCGTCCGCGGTGAGCGTGCGGCGCAGCACCTCGATGAACTCGCCGGTGCGCCGGTAGCGGGCGTCCTTCTCGGCGTAGTCGCCGTCGCGCTGCTGGTCCTGTTCGCTGCCGCCGGTGATGTGGTGGATCGCGACCCGGCCGCCGCCGGTGAGGTGGTCCAGCGTCGCGAGCTTGCGGGCCACCAGCGTCGGCTGGACGAATCCGGGCCGGTGTGCGATCAGCACCTTCAGCCGCTCGGTCTGGTGCAGCACGCTGGCCGCGACGGCGAAGCCGTCGGGCGAGGATGCGCTGTAGCCGATCAGCACCCGGTCGAACCCGGCCAGCTCATGGGCCTGGGCGAATCGACGCAGGTAGGCGGCGTCGACGGCCGGGCCGGGGCGCCAGCCGAGGCTCTCCGAGCCCTCCTTGGTGCCGACCATGCCGAGGATCTCGACGGTCATACGTGAACTCCTTCCGTGATGAGCGGACGACGAGGTCCGTCGATGCTGGGGACGGACGTCACCAGCCGCTGGGTATAGGGGTGCTCGGGCTCCAGCAGCACACGCGCCGCCGGGCCCTCCTCGACGACCTCGCCGCGGTACAGGACGACGACGCGGTCGGCGATGCCGGCCAGCGAGCCGAGGTCGTGCGAGATCATCACGATCGCCACCTCGCGCTCGTGCCGCAGCCGGTCCAGCACCCGCAGCACGTGGTTGCGGTTGGCCGCGTCGAGCGCGCTGACCGGCTCGTCGAGCAGCAGCACCCTCGGGTCGACGGCGAGGGCGCGGGCGATCGCGACCCGCTGCCGCTGGCCACCGGAGAGCCGTCCCGGCAGCCGGTCGCCGAGGGCGGGGTCGAGCCCGACCTGTTCGAGCGCCGCGACGGCACGCGCCCGCCGGTCCGCGGCCTTCCCGTCGCCGCGGATGGCCAGGCCTTCGACGACGGAGTCGAGCACCGTCACGTCGGGGTCGAGCGAGCGCAGCGGGTCCTGGAACACGTATTGCACCCGGCCGCTGCGCCGGAACCGCCGCAGCGCCGCGCCGCGCAGGCCGTCCACCGGAGTCCCGTCGACACGCACCGTCCCGGCGTGCAACGGCGCCAGCCCGACGATCGCCCTGGCCAGCGTGGTCTTGCCCGAGCCGGTCTCGCCGATCAGCCCGACGATCTCGCCGGACCGCGCGGTCAGGCCGACGCCGTGCAGGATCCGCGACTTCGCCCGGCGGCCGAGCCAGACCTCGACGCCGTCGGCCTGCAGGGCCGCCGCCGGTGCCGCCGTCACCGGGTCACCAGCCGGTCCAGGCCGTACTCGCGGTGGTCGGCGACCAGCTGCCGGGTGTACGGGTCGGCGGGGTCGTCGAGCACCCGGCGGGTCGGCCCGGACTCGACCACCCTCCCGTGCCGCAGCACCACGACGCGGTCGCACAGCTGCGCCACCACGGCGAGGTCGTGCGACACCAGCAGCAGCGACAGCCGCCGCTCGGCCCGAAGCGCGGCGATCAGGTCCAGCACCTCGGCCTGAACGGTGACGTCGAGCGCCGTCGTCGGCTCGTCGGCGACCAGCAGATCCGGGTCGCCGGAGACCGCGATCGCGATGAGGACGCGCTGCAGCATGCCGCCGGACAGCTCGTACGGATACTGGTCGTGGACGTGCTCGGGCCGGTGCAGCCCCATCGAGGCGAGCAGCTCGACGGCGCGGGTGCGCGCGGCCCGCCGGTCGAGCCCGTTCTTGACCCGCAGCACCTCGTCGAGCTGGCGGCCGACGGTCAACGACGGGTTCAGGTAGGACGCCGGGTCCTGGAAGACGGCGGCGACGCGCGGCCCGCGCACCCGGTCCCACTGCCGCCGCGAGTAGCGCGACACGTCCTCGCCGGCCAGCCGGATGGCGCCGCCGCTGACGGTGACGCCCGGTGGCGGGACGCCCAGGATCGCCCGGCAGGTCAGCGTCTTGCCGCTACCGGACTCGCCGACCAACCCGATCGCCTCGCCGGGCGCGAGGTCGAAGCTCACGCCGTGCACGACGTCCACACCGCCGGCGGCGACGTGGAGATCATCGACGGACAGCAGCGGAGATTGCATCGGGGACCTCCTCATGGAGCGGTGCGGCCGACGCCGGGGCACCGTCGCCCGTGGCGTCGCGGATGGCGTCGGCCAGCGCGTTCAGCGCGGCGACGGTGACGATGATCAGCAGCGCCGGCGCGACCGGCCCGAACGGGCGCTGGGTGAGGTAGCCGAGGTCGCTGGCGAGCATGCCGCCCCACGTCGGCGCCGGCGGCTGCACGCCGATGCCGAGGAACGTCAGCGACGACACCACGAGCAGCGCGCCCGCCATCGCCGTCGCCGTCGTCACCACGACCGTCGGCAGCACCTTCTGCCAGACGTGGGTGCGGACGATCCGCCAGCGGGTCGCGCCGAACAGCGTCCCGGCCTCGACGTACTGCGCCTGCCGCAGCCCGATCGCGGCCGCCCGGGTGACCCGGTAGAACGTCGGCGCCAGCAGCACCCCGACGGCGAACATCGCCTGGTGCAGCCCGTTGCCGAGCAGTGCGGCCACGGCGATCGCGAAGATGATGAACGGCAGCGCCATGAGCCCGTCCATCACCCGCAGCGACAGCCACTCGAAGACGCGGCCGAAGTAGACCGATGCCAGCCCCGGCAGCACGCCGAGCAGCAGGCCCAGCCCGACGGCCTCGGCCGCGGCGACCACCGACAGCCGCGACCCGGCCAGCAGCCGGCTGAGCACGTCGCGTCCGACGTAGTCGGTGCCCAGCCAGTGCTCCGCGCTGGGGCCGGCCAGGATCGCCGTCGTGTCCTGGTGCAGCGGGTCGTACGGCGCGATCGTGTCGCCGACGGCCATGAGCACGACGACGAGGCCCAGCACCGCCAGCGCGAGCTTCGCCGGCCGGAGCCGGACGGCCAGCCGCAGCGCCCTCATACCGTCCGCCCCGATCCCGGCCGCAGCCGCGCCAGCGCCACGTTGACGACGACGCTGGAGACCAGCACCAGCGCGATCGCCACCAACAGCGTCCCCTGCACGACCGGCACGTCGCCCTGCAGCGCACCGGTCGTCGCCAGCTGCCCGAGACCGGGCATCGCGAACACCGTCTCCGTGATGACGGCGCCGCCGATCAGCCGCGGCACGTGCAGCCCGAGCACCGCGACCGCGGGGCCGGCGCCGTTGCGCAGCGCGTGGCCGAACACCACGCGGCGCGGCCCCAGGCCGCGGACGACCGCGCCGGTCACGTAGTTCTCGCGCAGCGTCCCGACCAGGCCGGTGCGCAGCTGGCGGGCGAGGTCGGCCGCGCTGTCCAGGCTGAGCGCGACGGCGGGCAGCATCAGGTAGGTCAGCCACGGGCCGACGCCCTGCGACGGCGGCACGTAGCCGCCGGCCGGGAAGACCGGGATCAGCACCGAGAACACCACGATCAGCGCGATGCCGGCCACGAACGCCGGGATCGTCGACAGCGCCGCGCTGACCGCCGTCACCGCCCGGTCGAACCAGCCGCCGGCGTTGAGCGCCGCGCCGATGCCGGCCGCCGCGCCGAGCACGACCGCCAGCAGCAGCGCCAGCGCCGCGATCGACAGGCTGACCGGCAGCCGCTGCCCGATGCTCTCGGCCACCGGGATGTGGGTGAACCACGACCGGCCGAGGTCGCCGGTGACGGCGTCGCCGATCCAGGTCGCGTACCGCTCCAGGAACGGCCGGTCCAACCCGAACTCGTGGTTGAGCCGGTCGATGTCGGCCTGGGTCGCGGTCTCGCCCATCGCCGCGGCCGCCGGGTTCTGGTCGCTCAGGGCGCCGAGGCCGAAGGTGATGAACGTCGAGATGAGGAGGACGGGGACGGCGATCAGCGCCGCCCTGCCGACCGCGTGGAGTGCGCGCACGCCGTCACCGCCCCACCGTGACACCCTCGAACCGCTGGGTGCCGATGTAGTGCTCGAAGCCCTGCACGGACGGGTCGCGGGCGAAGATCCGCGGCCAGGTGAACAGGAACGTGTTCGGCATCGTGGTGACGGCGGCGGCGACGGCGTCCTCGACGGCCTGCTCGTAGCCGGGGTCGTCCAGCGGCGTGGACCGGGCGACGTCGATGGCCTCCTGGATCTCCGGCGGGGCGTTGCGGCCGAGGTTCATCAGCCCTTCCGGCCCGAACAGCACCTCCAGCGCCTGCAGCGGCGACTCGCGGCCGGAGAAGCTGTCGACGACGAACGGGTACTGCCGGGTCACGTAGTTGTTGGCGCCGGGCGTCGCGACCTGCAGCGTCACGTCGATGCCCACCTCCTGGAGCTGCTGCTGGAGCAGCTCGGCCAGCGGGTCGTTCTCCGCCTGGGTGGTGAGGGTGACGGCGACGCCGTCGGGGTAGCCGGCCTGTGCCAGCAGCTCGCGGGCGCGGTCCTGGTCGAACGCGTACAGCTCGTCCAGCTCCTCGTTCCAGGCCAGGTAGTCGCGGGGGAACGGCTGCCAGTTCGGGTCGCCCTCGCCGAAGAACGCGACGTCGACCAGCTCCTGCCGATCGATCGCGTGGCTGATCGCCTGCGTGACCCGCGGGTCGTCGAACGGCTCGACGGTGTTGTTCACGTCCAGCACCCGCACGGTGAACACGTCGATGATGTCGACCTCGAGGCCGGCTGCACGGGCCGCCTCGATCTGCGCCGGCGGGATGACGGCGACGTCGAACTGGCCGGACTGGATGCCGGCCACGGCGACCGTCGGGTCCGGCGGCACGCGCAGCTCGAAGTCGTCGACCAGGATGCTGTCGGCATCCCAGTAGTCCTCGTTCTTGTGCAGCGTGGCGTGCGAGGCCGGCACGTACTCGTCCAGCGCGAACGGCCCGGCGCCGACGGGGCGCGTGGCGAGGCCGTCGGGGTCCTGTTCCACCGCCGTCGGGCTGACGATCATGCCGGTCTTGCCCGACAGCAGCAGCGGGATCTGGTAGTCGGGCTGGTTGAGGATCAGCGTGACCTCGGTCGGGCTGTCCACCCGGATGTCGGTGACGACGCTGAGCTGCGCGCCGATCGTCGAGTCCGGCGCGTCGCGGCCGCGCAGCAGACTGTGCTTGACCGCCTCGGCGTCCAGCGGCGTGCCGTCGGTGAACGTGAGGTTCGGGCGCAGGCGGAACGTGACCTCGTCGCCGGTCGCGTTGTACTCCCACTCCTCGGCGAGCGCCGGTACCGCGTTGCCGTCGACGTCCTGCTTGGTGAGCGCCGCGTAGGCGAGCGACAGCACGTGGACGTCCTGACCGACCGTGGACGTGACCGGGTCCCAGGTGGACGGGAGGTGCCAGCCCCAGGTGAGGCTGCCGCCGGCCGCGTTCTGGCCGGCGCCCTCGCTGGTCGGCGCCGTCCCGCCGCCCGCGCAGCCGGCGACGAGGAGGAGGGCGGCAACGAGGATGGCCAGCGTCGGGATGCGGGTGCTCTTCATGGGCGCTCCGTATAAATACTTAAAGCCGATAGATTTAGTAGGCTTTACGCGTGACATGACGGCTGGGGGCAGGAGGCCGCCCGCCGTCAGGCGAGCGAGGTGGTGCCGGAGTGAGAGCTCAGCGACAGAGTGCGCTGGCCGTGCGCAGCAGGTCGACGCTGCGCCGGACCGTCAGGATGCGGGCCGGATCCAGGACGCGCCGCAGCGCCGCGCGAGCGACGAGCTCGCCGGTGGCGGCGTCCTGGAGTGGGGTCATGCGAACGATTCTGGGGGGATCGGCCCCGATCTGTCCAACATCGAATACTGATCGTGATCGATCGCGAAGGCTGATCGGTTCGTGAGCGCGGTCCTCGACATCGTGCCGCTGCGCAGCCTCGTCGCCGTCGCCGAGTGCGGCGGCTTCCATCGCGCCGCGGCCGCGCTGCACATCACGCAGTCCGCCGTCAGCCAGCACGTCCGCAAGCTGGAGAAGGTACTCGACCGGCCGCTCGTGGTGCGCGACGGGCGGCGCGGGCGGTTCACCCCGGAGGGCGAGGAGCTGCTCGCCGAGGCTCGGCACATCCTCGCCGCGCACGACGAGGCGCTGCGGCGGCTCGGCGTCGAGACCTCTGACGGCGTGATCGTGGTCGGCTCGTCCGAGCACGCCGCCGACCAGTTGCTGCCGGAGATCGCCACGGCGCTGCGGACGGTGTTCCCGCGGCGGCAGGTCCGGTTCCGGCTGGACCGCAGCGGCCGGCTCGCCCAGGCCGTCGACAACGGCAGCGTCGACGTCGCGGTGGTGCTGAGTGCGGAGCGCGGAGCGTTCGCCGGCATGCTGCCGCTGCGCTGGTACGCCGCGCCGTCGTTCCGGCTGCCGCCGCCCGGCGCGCCGCTGCCCCTGGTGGTGTTCGACGAGCCGTGCGCCCTGCGGCGGCGCGCGGTCGAGGCGCTCCGTGCGGCCGGGTGGGAGCCGGCGATCGCCTGCGAGGCCGCGTACCTCGCCGGCATCCTGGCGGCGGCCCGGGCGGGGCTGGGGGTGGCGGTGCTGGCCGGGGTGGGCGGGCGGCCGGAGGGGCTGATGCCGCTGGCCGGACTCCCGCCGATCGAGCCGACGGCGCTGCGCATCCGGGTCCGTGCCGGCGCGCCGCCGTCGCTGGCCGCGGTCGCCGCCGATGCGGTCGCGCAGGTGGTTACCTCGGGGTGACTCGGGCACGTTGAAGTGCCGTCTTCCGCTGCTGCGGCCGGCGTCCGACGATGGCGGTGTGAGTATCGCGTTCGCCGACCTTCGGTCCGACTTCGAGCAGATCGTCGGCGACATCGTCTACGCCACCATGACCACGGTCGACCGCCGGCATCGGCCGCGCTCGCGGGTGCTGATCGCCGTCTGGGAGATCGGCGACGACGCACCGCTCGGCTGGCTGGCGACCTTCCCGACGCCGGTCAAGGTCGCCCACCTGGCGGCCAACCCGCACGCGGCATTCTCGTACTGGAGCGCGGCCCAGAATGCGGTCGCCGTCGACACCGTCGCCCTGGGTCGACGACGCCGACGTCAAACGCCGGGTGTGGCGGCTGTACGAGCAGGGAAGCCCGCGCGGCGTCGGCTACCCGCCGGCCCGGTTCTGGCGTTCGCCCGAGCACGAGTCGTTCGGCGTCCTCCGACTGGAGCCCTATCGTGTCCAGATGCTTCGGGCGCGCGATCTGGCCGCCGGTCGCCCCTCCCGCATCGGGACCCCCGGTCAGAGCGCGCTCGTCCACAACTCCACCGGCGTCGGTCAGCAGGGCGGACCTTCGGCGACGGCTGCCGGGCCGAGCTGCTCGGGTGGTTTCTCGTAGCGGTGGCCGGTGGGGCTGATCCAGATGGTGGTGCCGTCGGGGAGTCGTTCGACGTGCCAGTGCCCGTGGTGTTTGAGCTTGTGGTGGGTCTCGCACAGGGCGTGGAGGTCGTCGGGGTCGGTGGTCCCGCCGGCGTTGAACGGGATGATGTGGTCCAGGTCGCAGGTGGTCGCGGGGCGGTGGCAGCCGGGGGTGCGGCAGGTGCGGTCGCGGGCGATGATGAAGTCGGCGAGGGCTTTGGTGGGGCGGTAGCGGGTGCGGCCGAGGTCGAGCAGGTGTCCGCTGCCGTCGGTGCGCAGCCAGGTCCACACGCCTTCGGCGGCGAGGACCTTGGCGACGTGGGCGGGAATGGGCCCGTACCCCTCCAGCTCACCCGGCTGGTCGCTGAGCCCGACGACGGTGGCGAACGGCACGGTGATGTGCACGGCGATCGGCCGCCGCCGCGGCAGCGGCGCGCCGCTCCCGGATGGTGCCGGTGGTGGCTGGCCGGCAGCGGATGCTGCGCCGCCAGACCTAGCGTCCGCGGCCGGGTTGTCGGCGGAGCCGGCCGTTCCGGCGGACGCCCGGTAGGCGGAGTCGCCGGCAGAACCGGCCACTCCGGCCGCGTGGCCCNAGGCGGAGTCGCCGGCAGAACCGGCCACTCCGGCCGCGTGGCCCAGCGGACCAGTCACGCCGGCGCCGCGACCGGTCGTGCGGTCGACCGAGCCGCCGGCAGAGCCGGCCGTTCCGGCGGGTGCCTGGTGGGCGGGGGCGCCGGGAGAAGCTGCCGCACGGGCGGGACCGGCCGCGCCGCCGGTGGTCTGGTGGGCAGGGTCGCCGGGCGGGCTTGGCGTGCCGGCGGCGTGGCTCAGCGGGGTGGTGGCGCCGTCGGCGCAGGCGGCGAGGGCGGCCCAGCCCAGCTCGGCCAGCGCGTCGGCGCGGCGCTGATCCTTCGTCCGCGCCGGCACCCCGGCGGCGGCGTCGGCACGTTTGGCGTCCGCCGCGGCTACGTTCAACGCCGTGTCCAGGGCCGCGGCATCCGCGGCCGGTAGCCGCGCCTCCAGATGCGCCATCCCCTCCGACGCCGGGGTGATGGCGACGTAGCGGCGCTCACGCGCGGCCTCGTACCGGTCCGCCGCCTCGACCGGCGCCAGCTCGTGCAGCAACCGCTTGATCAACTTGCGTAGCGCGACCGAATCCAGGCCGGGTGCTTTCGGCAGCACCGCCGCCTCCACCCGCGCCCGCACGTGCGGGTCCTGGCCGCCGAGCTCGTCGGTGATCACCCGGGCGCGGCGCAGATCGATCGCGCCGGTCGCGAGCAGGGCGTGGGTATCGGGAAAATCGAACACAAGCTGCAGGGCGTGGCCGACCTGGTTCTCCGCCTGCTTGGTCGTCACCTGGCAGCGCCCGGCGAGCGTCATCGCGGTGTTCGTCACCGGGTTCACCGACCGGTACCCCGTCTCATCGGGACGCATCTCCGCCCGCGACGCCAGCTCGGCGTGTATGGCGGCCTTGCGGGCGGCCGCCCACGCCTCCTGACGTTCCGCCGCGGCGGCGGCCTCCACCAGCTCGTCAGCCGTGGCGGCCGCCGGGTCGAACCGGGCCAGTCGGGCGGCCAGCTCCGGCCCGGCCGGCACCTGATCGATATCGAAGACCGCGACAGCGGCCTCACCGCCGGTGCACAACTGTTCCAGCAGCGCCGGGTCGATGTCGGCGACGCTCGGGTCGTCGTGCGGCCACGCCACCTCCCACCCCGCCGGCGGAGCAGCCTCCGGCGGCGGAGCAGTCAGCAGCGCTTCTTCGAACATGTAAATGATCTTACCCGCCCCCACCGACAACGTCGATTCGACGGCGGGTGGTGCGGTTGATCAGGAAGGGCGCCAGTGACCGTCGCGGGTCAGCTGCCGACCGCCGGAGCCGCCTGGTTGCCGCCGACCGCGCCCTTCAGCTCGGCGAGGCGGGCCTCGACCTCCACCGACTTCGCGGTGTCCTCGAGCTCCTCGAACTGCATGTCGATCGACGACGCGGCGACCTCGGCGGCGCCGGCGACCTTCGCCTCCTCACGCCGGACCTTCTCCTCGAACCGGGAGACCTCGCTGGTGGGGTCGAAGATGTCGATGGACCTCACGGCCTCCTGCACCTGGGCCTGCGCCTGGGCGCTCTTGGCGCGCGCGACGAGCTCGTCGCGCTTGTTCCTGAGGTCGTCGAGCTTGTCCTTCATACTGGTCAGCCCGGCCTTGAGCTTCTCGACGACCTCGCGCTGCGAGGCGATCATGGGCTCCGCGGCCCGGGCCTCGTTCTCGAAGCCGAGCTGCTTGCCGATCGCCACCTTGGCGAGGTTGTCGAACTTGTCGGCGTCGGCGATATTGCCGCTGGCGCGGAGCTGGTCGGCCCGCTGCGAGGCGGCGAGCGCCTTGTTGCCCCATTCGGCGGCGGCGCGGACGTCCTCGGCGTGGTCCTGCTCGGCCAGCCGGAGGTTGCCGATCGTCTGTGCGACGGCCTGCTCGGCCTCGGCGATGTTGTCGGTGTAGTCGCGGACCATCTGGTCCAGCATCAGCTCAGGGTCCTCGGCGCGGTCGAGCAGCGAGTTGATGTTGGCCTTGGCCAGTTGGGAGATGCGTCCGAGGATCGATTGCTTCTCAGCCATGGATGTCGCCTTTCGCTCCTGGCCCCCCGTGGAGCCGCGAGTCGGAATGTCGTCAAACGCAGTGTCAGAAGCGCCCACCGCCTCCCCGGCGACCGCGGGTGCCGCCTCCTCCGAAACTGCCCGGCGACCGGCCGCCGCCGGAACCCCCGCCGAAGCCGCCACCCCCGCCGAACATCCCACCGCCTCGGCCCATCGAGTTGATGAGGATGCCGCCGAGGATCATCGAGGTGAGGTCGCTCCCGCCGCCGCGCGCGGCGCTCTGCTGCCGTTCCCAGGCCTGGACGTCGTCCTCGGCGAGCTGCTGCGCGCGCCTCGACGCCTCGTCGGCGCGGCGGACGGCGTCGAGGGCGGCCGCCGGGTCGGACGACGCCACCGACTGGCCCTCCGCCAGATGGCGCGCCGCCTCCGACAGCTGGGTGCGTGCCTCGGTGCCCACGGCGCCCCGGCGCGTCTCGATGAAGTCGGCAACAGCCCTGACCTGCGAGGTCACCCGGCCCAGCGTCTCGTTGAGGGCGGTCCGGGCCCGTTCGGCCTCCTCGGCGGCCGCTCGTACCGGGACGAGCAGGTCGTCCAGCCTGGTCTCCGCCTCGGCCAGCTGCCGCAGGGCGGCCAGCGGGTCGCCCTGGCCGGCGGCCTGGGCGGCGGCCTGGCCGGCGGCCACGGCCTGCTGGGCCTCGGCGCT
>NZ_QUAL01000032.1 GCF_003579925.1 Jiangella rhizosphaerae
CGCCCGCGAGGTCGGCGAGCTGACCGGGTTGACGGTCGACCGCGTCGACGTGCGCGTGACGGCGGTCGCCCCGTACCGGCCGCCGCCCGAGGCCGAGCCGCTGCCGGGGGCGGGACGGCCGGCGGCGCCGGGAGCCGCCCGGAAGGCCGGCCTGCTGGTGGCGCTGCTCCTCACGGCACTGGGCGTCGCCGCGATCTACGACGCGCTGGTCCAGGGCGGCGTCGTCGGCGGACGGCGGCTGGTCGAGCCGTTGCTGGAGTGGCTCGACGGGCTGGAGCCGCAGGACTGGATGCTGCCCGCGGGCATCGCCGTCGCCCTGGCCGGCCTCGTGCTCGTGCTGGCCGCGCTGTGGCCGCGGCCGCGGCGGTCGCTCCCCGTCGCGGCGCGCACCGGGGTGTTCGCCACGCGCGGCGCGATCGAGGAGCTGACCGTCGACAGTGCGGCTGGCCACGGCGGGGTGCTCGACGCGGGCGCGCGGGCGCGGCGGCGCTCCGTGGCGGTCCGGGTGGTCACCGACGGCGAGCCGGAGACCCCCGCCGAGGTGCGGCAGAGCGTGGCCGAGCGGCTGACCAGGCTGGCCCGGACGCCGAAGGTGCGCGTGGGCGCGCGGCGGAAGGAGGAGCGATGAACCGGGCGGCGGCCGGCGCCGAGCGGCTGGCCGTGCTGCTGACCGGGCTGGCGTTGCTGGTGCTCGGCGCCGCGGCGGTCGCCTGGGAGCGGGACTGGATCCCGGACGCCGTCGACCGCCTGGACGCGTCGGCCCTGCTCGACCGCACCGGTGAGCGCTGGTGGCCCTGGGCGGTCGGTCTGCTGGGACTGCTGCTCGTGGTCGTCGGCCTGCTGTGGCTGGGGGCGCACGCGCGCCGCCGCAGCCTCGCCCGGCTGAAGCTGCCGGGAACCGGTCGCGGCGGTGCGCTCGAGGTCGACTCCGGCGCACTGGTCGAGGCGGCGTCGGCGGCTCTGGACGAGGCGCCGGGCGTGACGGCGCGCTCCGGCCGGGTCTGGCGCGACCAGCGCGAGGTGGTGGCCGAACTGCGGGCCGCCCTCGACCCAGGCGCGGACCTGGACGAGGTGGCCGACGCCGCCGACCGGGCGGCGGCCGTCCTCGGCGCCTATCTCGGCCCGCAGACGGCGGCGCGCTGCCGGGTGCTCCTGGTCAGAGGCCGGCCGTGGGCCCGGCGGACCCGAGTACGCTGAGCGACCACGATCTGAACACCGATTCCGGATGGTGAGACATCCATGGATCTGCCTTGACGCGCACCCTCCGGGTGAGGGACCGTGCATTCGTGCGTTTCGGCATTCTCGTACTTCATTAGCGCGTCAGGCGAACCAGCCGACGCGCTACCCCTCGTCAGCCCGCACCCGGGCCGAGGGGTTTTTTGTTGCACGGGACAGCTCGACACGGACACACGACCACGGAGAAGAAGGGTCCGGCCATGCCGCAGGGACAGCCCACCAGGGACAACGGGACGACGATGACGGGCGCCGCGAGCCTCATCCGCTCGCTCGAGGCGGTCGGCGTCGACACCGTATTCGGCATTCCCGGCGGCGCGATCCTCCCGGCCTACGACCCGATGCTCGACTCCCAGCAGATCCGGCACATCCTGGTCCGGCACGAGCAGGGCGCCGGTCACGCCGCCGAGGGCTACGCGCTGGCCACGGGGAAGCCGGGCGTCTGCATGGCGACGTCGGGGCCGGGCGCGACGAACCTGGTCACGCCCATCGCCGACGCGCACATGGACTCCGTCCCGATGGTCGCGGTGACCGGCCAGGTCGCGTCGGCGGCCATCGGTACCGACGCGTTCCAGGAAGCCGACATCCGCGGCATCACGATGCCGATCACCAAGCACAACTACCTGGTGACCGACCCCGCCGAGATCCCGCGGACCATCGCCGAGGCGTTCCACATCGCGACGACGGGGCGGCCGGGGCCGGTCCTCGTCGACGTCGCCAAGGACGCCATGCAGGCCATGACGACGTTCCGCTGGCCGGTCGAGCTCGACCTCCCCGGCTACCGGCCGGTGACCCGTCCGCACGCCAAGCAGGTCCGCGAGGCGGCCCGGCTGATGGCGGCGGCCAAGCGCCCGGTGCTCTACGTCGGCGGCGGGGTCCTGCGCGCCCGTGCCTGGACGGAGTTGCGCCGGCTGGCCGAGCTGACCGGGTTCCCCGTCGTCACGACGCTCACGGCTCGCGGCGCGTTCCCCGACAGCCACCCGCAGCACCTGGGCATGCCCGGCATGCACGGCGCGGTCGCGGCGGTGACGGCGCTGCAGAAGGCCGACCTGCTGATCGCGCTGGGCGCCCGGTTCGACGACCGCGTCACCGGCAAGCTGTCGTCGTTCGCGCCGAACGCCGCCGTCATCCACGCCGACATCGACCCGGCCGAGATCTCCAAGAACCGCGTCGCCGACGTCCCGATCGTCGGCGACTGCAAGGAGGTCATCGGCGAGCTGATCCCGGCCATCGAGGCCGAGTTCGCCGCCGGCACCCGGGCCGACCTCACCGGCTGGTGGCGGCAGCTGGACCAGTGGCGCGAGAACTACCCGCTGGGCTACACGCCGGCCGAGAACGGCGAGCTCATGCCGCAGTACGTGATCGAGCGGCTCGGCAAGCTGGTCGGCAGCGACGCCATCTACGTCGCCGGCGTCGGCCAGCACCAGATGTGGGCCTCGCAGTTCATCTCGTACGAGAACCCGAACACCTGGCTGAACTCCGGCGGCGCCGGCACCATGGGATACGCCGTCCCGGCCGCCATGGGCGCCAAGGCCGGCCGGCCCGACACCACCGTCTGGGCCATCGACGGCGACGGCTGCTTCCAGATGACCAACCAGGAGCTGGCCACCTGCGCCATCGAGGGCATCCCGATCAAGGTCGCGGTCATCAACAACGAGAGCCTCGGCATGGTCCGGCAGTGGCAGACGCTGTTCTACGACGGCCGGTATTCCAACACCGACCTCGGCAGCCGCCGCATCCCCGACTTCGCCAAGCTGGCCGAGGCCTACGGCTGCGTCGGGCTGCGCTGCGACACCGCCGAGGACGTCGATGCCACCATCGAGAAGGCGATGGCCGTCGACGACCGCCCGGTCGTGGTCGACTTCGGCGTGCACCGCGACGCCATGGTGTGGCCGATGGTCGCCGCCGGCACCAGCAACGACGAGATCCAGATCGCCCGGGGCATGGCCCCCGAGTGGGACCGCTCCGAGGACTGAGAGGACACGATGAGCAAGCACACGCTGTCGGTGCTGGTCGAGAACAAGCCGGGCGTCCTGGCGCGCATCGCCGCGCTGTTCTCGCGCCGCGGCTTCAACATCGACTCCCTCGCCGTCGGGCCGACGGAGCACCCCGCGGTGTCCCGCATGACCGTCGTCGTCGACGTCGAGGACTCGCCGCTGGAGCAGGTCACGAAGCAGCTGAACAAGCTGGTCAACGTGCTCAAGATCGTCGAGCTCGACCCCGGCCAGTCGGTCCAGCGCGAGCTGGTGCTGGTGAAGGTCCGCACCGATCCCGAGACCCGGCCGCACGTGCTGCAGACGGTCGAGCTGTTCCGCGCCAAGGTCGTCGACGTCGCCACCGACGCGGTGACGATCGAGGCGACCGGCTCGTCTGACAAGCTGAGTGCGCTGCTCAAGGTGCTGGAACCGTACGGCATCCGCGAGCTGGTGCAGTCCGGCGTGGTGGCGGTGGGCCGCGGATCGCGCTCCATCACCGACCGCGCGCTGCGACCCGTCGACCGCGTCGCATAGAAACCCAGAGATAGAAGGAGACGCCCTCGTGGCAGAGATGTACTACGACGACGACGCCGACCTCTCGGTCATCCAGGGACGGGTCGTCGCCGTCATCGGCTATGGAAGCCAGGGCCACGCGCACGCGCTGAGCCTTCGCGACTCCGGCGTGGACGTCCGCGTCGGCCTGCAGGAGGGCTCGAAGAGCCGCGCCAAGGCCGAGGCCGAGGGCCTGCGGGTCGTGACGCCGGCCGAGGCGGCCGCCGAGGCCGACCTCATCATGATCCTGGCGCCCGACCACGTGCAGCGGCACATCTACGCCAACGACGTCGAGCCGAACCTGCAGGAGGGCGACGCGCTCTTCTTCGGCCACGGCTTCAACATCCGGTTCGGCTACATCAAGCCGCCGGCCAACGTCGACGTCGCCATGGTCGCCCCGAAGGGCCCGGGTCACCTCGTACGGCGCGAGTTCGCCGACGGCCGCGGCGTGCCGGTGCTGGTCGCCGTCGAGCAGGACGCGTCGGGCTCGGCCTGGGCGCTGGCGCTCTCCTACGCCAAGGGCATCGGCGGCCTGCGGGCCGGCGGCATCAGGACGACGTTCGCCGAGGAGACCGAGACCGACCTGTTCGGTGAGCAGACGGTGCTCTGCGGCGGCGTGTCGCACCTGGTGCAGGCCGGTTTCGAGGTCATGACCGAGGCCGGCTACCAGCCGGAGGTCGCCTACTTCGAGGTGCTGCACGAGCTCAAGCTGATCGTCGACCTCATGTACGAGGGCGGCATCGCCAAGCAGCGCTGGAGCGTCTCCGACACCGCCGAGTACGGCGACTACACCACCGGCCCGAAGATCATCGACGCGTCGGTGAAGGAGCGCATGAAGGACGCCCTGACGGCGATCCAGGACGGCTCGTGGGCGGCCGGCTTCATCGCCGACCAGGACGCCGGCGCGCCGGACTTCAAGCGGCTGCGGGCGCAGGGCGAGGCGCACCCGATCGAGGCCACCGGCCGCGAGCTGCGCAAGCTCATGAGCTGGGTGAAGTCCAGCGACGACGACTACACCGAGGGCACCGCGGCGCGCTGACGCCGTCGTCTCTTCGTTGACGGAAGGGGGATCGCGATGATCTCGACCACGCACCTGCTCGCGTTCGTCGTCAGCTCGTTCGTCCTCATCGCGATCCCCGGCCCGAGCGTGCTGTTCACCGTCGGCCGGGCCCTGGTGCTCGGCCGGCGCGGCGGCATCGCGTCGGCGGCCGGCAACGCCGTCGGCGCGATGCTGCAGGCACTCGCCGTCGCGTTCGGGCTCGGCGCCATCGTCGAGCGATCCATCGTCGTCTTCACCATCCTCAAGTTCGCCGGCGCCGCGTACCTGATCTACCTGGGTGTGCAGGCGATCCGGCACCGCAAGTCGTTCGCGGGGGCGGCCGGGGCGGTCCGCATCACCAGCGCCCGCCGCGCCGCGCGCGAGGCCTTCGTCGTCGGGCTGACGAATCCGAAGGTCATCGTCTTCTTCGCGGCCGTCCTCCCGCAGTTCATCGATCCCGCGGGCGCGAGCGCTGCCGTGCAGATGGTGCTGTTCGGCGCCGTCTTCACCGTGATGGCGTTCCTCATGGACAGCTGCTGGGCGGTGGGCGCCGGCACCGCGCGCGAGTGGTTCGCCCGCTCGCCCGGGCGGCTGGGCCACTTCAGCGCCGTCGGCGGCGTCGCGATGATCGGGCTGGGCGCCCGGGTGGCGGTCACCGGCCGCCACGACTGACATGCTGTTCCGCCGGTCGCGGCCCGAGCTCGCGCCGTTCGTCGAACACCTCTGGTACGTCGACGAGCCGCTGCCGCCCGGACGTGACCGCACCCTGCCCACCGGCGCCGCGCAGCTCGTCGTCAACCTCGCCGCCGACCGTCTGAACTGGTACGACGGCGCCGACCTCGCCGAGCGCCGCGGGGTCGGTGGCGCCGGCCTGTGTGCGCCGCTCGCCCGGCCGATCGGGGTCGACACCGCCGACCAGGCGTGCACGGCCGGCGTCGTGTTCCGTCCCGGCGGGCTGGCGGCGTTCGTGGACCTGCCGGTGTGCGCGCTCACCGACCACGTCACCGCCCTGGCCGACGTCTGGGGGCCGGACGGCGGCAGCGTGCGCGAGTGGGTGCTCAGCGCGAGGACGCCCGGGGAGCGGCTGGACGTGCTGGAACGCCTGCTCCTCGCGCGGCTGCGTGCCTCCGGCGGACCGCGGCGCGACCCCGCTGTCGCCTACGCCGTCGACGCCCTCGACCGCGGCGCCGCGGTCGGTGCCGTCGCCGACCGGCTCGGGGCGTCGGCGTCGACCCTGCGGCGCCGCTTCCACGCCGCCGTCGGGCTGTCGCCGAAGCAGTTCGCCCGGGTCCGGCGGCTGCAGCGGGTGCTGCGCACGGTGACGGCGTCCGGCGTCCCGGCGCCGGACTGGGCGGAGGTCGCGGCGTCGCACGGCTACTTCGACCAGGCGCACCTCGTCAACGACTTCCGCGCCCTCACCGGCCTGACGCCCGGCCGGTACCTGCCGCGGTCGGCGGCTGAGCACAACCACGTGCCCCTCGGCTGATCCGGACCTTGTCGGTGGGTCGGTCTAAGATCATTGGCATGTTCGAAGAAGCGCTGCTGACTGCTCCGCCGCCGGAGGTTGCTCCGCCGGCGGGGTGGGAGGTGGCGTGGCCGCATGACGATCCGAGCGTCGCCGACATCGATNCCGCATGACGATCCGAGCGTCGCCGACATCGATCCGGCGCTGCTGGAACAGTTGTGCACCGGCGGTGAGGCCGCTGTCGCGGTCTTCGATATCGAGCAGGTGCCGGCGGGGCCGGAGTTGGCGGCGCGGCTGGCGGCGTTCGATCCGTCGGTCGCTACGGCTGACGAGCTGGTGGAGGCGGTGGCGGCGTCCGCCCGGTTGGCCGCGTGGGTGGCCGGGTTCGAGGCGGGCGCGGCCGCGCAGTTGGCCTCCCGGGCGGAGATGCGTCCCGATGAGACGGGGTACCGGTCGGTGAACCCGGTGACGAACACCGCGATGACGCTCGCCGGGCGCTGTCAGGTCACCTGTAGGCAGGCGGAGAACCAGGTCGGCCACGCGATCCAGCTGGTGCTCGATTTTCCCGACACGCACGCCCTGCTCGCGACCGGGCTGATCGATCTGCGCCGCGCCCGGGTGGTCACCGACGAGCTCGGCGGCCAAGACCCGCATGTCCGCCGACGGGTGGAGGCGGCGGTACTGCCCAAGGCGCCGTTCCTGGATTCGGTCGCGCTGCGGAAGCTGATCAAGCAGTTGCTGCATGAACTCGCCCCGACCGAGGCGGCGGACCGGTACGAGACGGCTCGTGAGCGCCGCTACGTCGCCATCACCCCCGCGTCGGATGGGATGGCGCATCTGGAGGCGCGGCTGCCCGCCGCCGACGCCGCCGCCCTGGACACGGCGTTGAACGCGGCCGCGGCGGACGCCAAACGTGCCGACGCCGCCGCCGGGGTCCCGGCGCGGACGAAGGACCAGCGCCGCGCCGACGCCCTCGCCGAGCTGGGCTGGGCCGCCCTCACCGCCTGCGCCGACGGCGCCACCACCCCGCTGGCCCACGCCGCCGGAGTGGCCGGCTCCGCCGGCG
>NZ_QUAL01000035.1 GCF_003579925.1 Jiangella rhizosphaerae
CCTCGGTGTTCGCCTTCGTGCTGGCGGCGTCGACGCTGCCGTTCCTGTGGAATGTGTGGCAGAGCCGGCTGGCGCCGAAGGTCGAGGTCGACGACCCGTGGGGCTTCGGCAACTCGCTGGAGTGGGCCACGTCGAGCCCTCCGCCGCGGCACAACTTCACCTCGCTGCCGCGGGTGCGCAGCGAGCGGCCGGCCTTCGACCTCAAGTACCCCGAGCTCGCGGGTTTGGCGGAGAAGAAACCGGCCCACGCCGGACCGCTCACCGAGGTACTCGGCCCGCCTGACGTGCAGGAGGACAGCAAGTGAAGATCGAAGGCATGATCTTCGCCATCGTGACGGTCTTCTTCGCGGTGGTCACTCCGGTCTACTGGTTCATGTCCGAGGACCCCACCGGCACGACGGCTCTGGTGCTGACGTTCGGCCTCGGCGCGATGGTGGCGTTCTACTTCCTGCTCCTGTCCCGCCGCATCGCTCCCCGTCCCGAGGACCGCGACGGCGAGGTCGAGGAGCTGGCCGGCGAGTACGGCTTCTACAGCCCCCACTCGTGGTGGCCGCTGGCCGCCGCCGGCGCGGTGTCGATGGTCTTCATCGGGCTGGTGTTCGCCTGGTTCATCTTCATCATCGGCGTCGCGTTGGCCGCCATGGCCGCCGTCGGCTGGGTGTTCGAGTACTACCGGGGCGAATACGCCCACTGAGTCATGACTCCTCGGAGCGCCGTCCACGGGCCGTCTGCCGTGGGCGGCGCTCTTTCGTGGGCTCGTCGACCCGGTCCGCCTCGCCGTTCTCCGCGTGCGCCGGCGAGCCGGGGGATCGGGTGGATCAGCCGATTGTGTCCGTTCTGTCGCCTCCGATGAGGTTTCGGTGTTGCCGCCGCGGGTTACCTCTGGTGGTATAGGTGCTCGACATCCTCGGAGGAGGTCGTGATGTTGACTCAGCCTCTGACGGCGAAGATCCGCCGCGTGGACGACAACCTGCGCACGCTGATCGAGCGGCGCGGCCACCTCGAGGACCCCGCCGATGTCCTGCGGGCCACCGAGTCCATCGACCACTGGCTCGACGAGCGCCTCCTCCTCATGAAGAGTCGCGACGGCGATCCGCAGCTCGCCACCCTCGCCGACCGCCGCCGCTGACGCCGTCCCGCACCCGGGCCCGGTCGCCGGCGCCCGTCTCATCCCTCGCCGGGTCGGTTCCGCTCGGCCGCGATCGTCTGGCGCGTCGGTGTCAGGGCTCCGCGACCGGCCGCGCGATGTCGTCACACGTGACGTCGAGCGCCTCGCGCTGCTGGGCGGTGTCGCCCGAGACGCGCTCCGTCGCCGTGACCACCGGGACGGCCGGAACCGCGGCCGGCTCGCGCTCCTTGTCCTTCGACGTCGCCAGGACCGAGCCCACCAGGATCAGGCCGAACCCGATGCCGGTGAACACCGTGATCCGCTCGTCCAGCACCGCCACGCCGAGGAGCAGCGCCACAGCCGGGTTCACGTAGGTGATGACGGTGGCCCGGCTCGGCCCGACCTCCGCCACCAGCGCGAAGAAGACCAGGAACGCCGCCACGGTGCAGACGACGCCCAGACCGATGACGCTGAGCCAGACGTTGCCCGACAGCGGCTCGCCCGGCCACTGCGCCAGCCCGAGGGGCAGGTACAGCACCGCCGACGCCGTCAGCGACGCCGCCATCACGCCGAGCCCCGGCAGGTGCGACAGCCAGCGGGCCAGGATGATCGGGCCGACGGCGTAGCAGACGGCGGTCCCGGCGACCGCCACGACCGGCGCCGGGCTGCTCGCCTCGACGTCGAAGCCGACCAGTGCGGCGACGCCGGCGAACCCCACCAGCAGGCCGGCCTGCCGCCGTCCGCCCGGCCGCTCGGTGCCCATCGCCCACACCAGCACGGCCCCGACCAGCGGCACGGCGGCGACGAGCAGGCCCGTCAGCGAGCTGGACAGTTCCTGCTCGGCGTATCCGAGCAGGTACCACGGGATGCAGACCTCGACGAGCGTGAACGCCAGCAGCGGACGCCAATGGGGGAGCAGGGGGCGCAGGTAGCCCCGTCGCGCCGCCAGCGGCAGCAGCAGCGCCGCGCCGATGGCCGTCCGGGCCAGGACGATCGACGCCGGTGACAGCTCCTCGACGGCCACCTTGATCAGCATGTAGGGGATGCCCCAGATGATCCCCAGCGCGACGAAGAGCATCCACCCACGACGGGACACACCGGCCTCCTCGACCTCTCGCGCGCCCCACCGGGAACGCGTCGTCCACAGCGAAAACTGGCGGCGGCAGTTGTCCACATTTCGGCGATCGGCGGTTGAGCCGGAAGGCCGGGCGGGGGAGTGTCGCCTCCATGAAGATACGCGAACACCACAAGGGCACAGCGACGGCAGGCGACCCGGGCGAACTCTTGGCCGCCATACCGCACCTCATGGGCTTCCATCCGCAGTCCAGCATCGTGGTCGTGCACGTCGACCTGGAAGACCGGCGCACCGGCACGCTCCTGCGGCTCGACCTGCCCGGCGCCGGCGACGACGAGGGCTATGCGAGGCAACTGGCGAAGCGCATCGAGTACGGGCAGCCCGACGGCGTCATTCTGGTCTGCTACGGCGACCGCGAAGCCCCGCCGGGCGCGGGTGGGGCGCCGCCGGGCGCGGGTGGGGCGCCGCCGGGCCATCCGTCCGACCGTGCCGCGTCCAGCCGGCGTGGGGTGCCGCACCAGGCGCTGATCGAACTCATCGTCGGCGAACTGGCCGGAGGCCCGGTCAAGGTGCTGGGGACGGCGTACGTCGACGGCGGGCGATGGTGGACCTACGACTGCGACCATCCGGGCTGCTGCCCGGCCGATGGCGTGCCGCTGCCCGACCCCGGTATGGGAGCCGCGGCCGATGTGGCGGCTCGGGCGGCGCTGGCCGGTCGCCGGACGCTGTCGTCGCGGCGCGAGCTCGAGGACAGTCTCCGCGGCCTTTCCGGCGCCGACGAGAAGGCGATGGCCGGCGTCTTCGAGCGGGTCGACCGCGAGCTGGCGGCCGAGGCGCTCGCCGACGGGGTCGAGGTCGTGCGGGGACGCACCCTGGCGCTGGCGCGGCTGTTGCTGGCCCGGTCCGCGGAGGGCCGGCTGGAGCTGGCGGACGACGATGTCGCGCGGCTGAGCCTCGGCGCGGCCGATCTGCTGGTCCGCGACCGGTTCATCGCGCTCGACGGCGCCGATCCGGCGGCCTGGCTCGGCCTGCTGACCGCGCTGGCCCGACGGACGCCCGACGCCCGGGCGGCCGCCGTCTGCAGCGTGGTCGCCTGGGTCGCCTATCAGCAGGGCGACGGCGCCGTCGCGAACGTCGCGCTCGACCGCGTCCTGTCCGTCGACCCTCGGCACACCATGGCTCTGCTGCTGCGCGACTGTCTCGACAGTCAGGTGAGTCCCGGGCACATCGCCGCGCTGACCCGCGAGGCCGTCGATGCCGCGGAGCGGGCGCGGAGGGAGGTGAGTGCGGCTGGGGCAGCGTAGGCCGGGGCCGGCAGCGAGGTGCCGTGCGGCGAGTCGTACGGGGAAGGGACATTAGAGTCGGGACCGTGGGACCCCGGCGCTACGTGTTCGCCTCCAGGTGGCGTGTGGCCGCGCCACTGGCCGAGACGTGGACGTTCCTGACGTCGCCGGGGCAGCGCTGGGTGGACTGGTGGCCCGGTCTCGAGACCGCCGACGTCCGGCGGACGGCCGAGCTCGTCGGGAGCACGGCCCTGTGCACCTGGCGCAGCCCGGCTGCGTACCGGCTGACGTTCGCGCTCACGCTCACCGATGTCGAGCCGAGCCGTCTGGTCGTCCTCGCCGCTGACGGCGACCTGACCGGCACCAGCTCCGTGCTGTTCGAGGCCGAGCCCGGCGGCACCCGACTGGACATCGAGCTGCGCGTCTCCACGACGCGGGCCTGGATGAACGCCGCCGGGCCGGTGCTCGGTCCGCTCTTCCGGTACGGCCATCGCGCCGTCATGCGCCGCGGCGAACGAGGACTCCGGCGGGTTCTCGCCGGGACCGACGCCTACGCCGACCCGCCCGCCGGCGACGGCTCGCCGGCCACGGACGGCTGACCGCGGTACCAGGGTCCACGTGCGCGTCGGCGGGATGGCCCGGCGGCGGGGCGGCTGACGCCGGGTCGCAGGCACCTCCTGGGTGTGAGTCGCGCTCAGAGGCCGGATTCGGCCGAATCGCGCGACGTAGACCCAGGACGTGACGCAGAAGTCCCGCCTGACGTCGCCGCCGGCGGGCGTCCGGCCCGGGACTGGGGTGGCGGTCGCGGGCGGCAGTCGGCGGGATGGCCCGGCGGCGGGGCGGCTGACGCCGGGTCGCATGCACGTCCTGGGTGCGAGTCGCGTTCAGAGGCCGGATTCGGCCGAATCGCGCGACGTAGACCCAGGACGTGACGCAGAAGTCCCGCCCGACGTCGCCGAGGGCGGGCCCGAAGCAGAGCGCCCGGGCCGTCCGTGTGGACGACCCGGGCGCACCGGTGGAGCAGGGGAGTTACTGCTNCCGAAGCAGAGCGCCCGGGCCGTCCGTGTGGACGACCCGGGCGCACCGGTGGAGCAGGGGAGTTACTGCTGGCCGCTGGGCAGCTCGTCGCGGTGAGCGGACTCGGCGCCGTGGCCGTCGTGGTGGGCGGACTCGAGCTCCTCGCGGGTCGGCTTCTGCACGACGTCGCCGAAGTAGAAGCGGGAGAGCCGCGCCTGGACCCGCTTGCTGCGGTAGTTCGGGTTCGGGATGCCGTTGGCGTCCGTCGCCGGGCCCGGGTCGGACGGCAGCTGCCGTTCGTGCCAGGTCAGCTGGTAGGCCTGGGCCTGGCTCAGCGGAGCGTGCAGCTCGGAGAACTCGCCCTCGGGGCTGACCATGACGATGCCGGTCTCGCGGCCGTGCATGACCTTGTCGCGGTCGCGGCGCTGCAGGCCCAGGCAGATCCGCTTCGTGGCGAAGAACGCCAGCGGCGGCAGCACGAAGATGCCGATGCGGATGAACCAGGTGATCCAGTTGACCGGGATCTCCAGGATCGTGGCGAAGAAGTCGTTACCGCCGGCGATCCACAGCAGGATGTAAAAGACGATGAACGCGACACCGATGCCGGTGCGCACCGGGACGTTGCGCGGCCGGTCCAACAGGTGGTGCTCGCGGGTGTCGCCGGTCGCCTTCTGCTCCAGCCACGGGTACAGCGCGAGCGGCGTGAGGATGATGCCCGGCAGCAGGATCGCCGGGATCAGCACGCTCATCGTGACCGGGTGGTCGAAGATGTAGAACTCCCACGGCGGCATGACGCGCAGGGCGCCGTCGAGGAAGCCGACGTACCAGTCGGGCTGGGTGCCGGCTGACACCACGGACGGATCGTATGGCCCCCACAACCAGACCGGGTTGATCTGGATGGTCGCGGCCAGCAGGACGATGACGCCCATGACGATGAACTGGAAGCCGCCGGCCTTGGCCACGTAGATCGGGTAGAACGGCGCGCCGGCGACGTTGGTGTTGGTCTTGCCCGGGCCGCCCCAGTGCGTGTGCTTCTGGTACCAGAGGATCATCAGGTGCGCGGTGACCAGCGCCAGGATGAGCCCCGGAATCAGCAGGATGTGCATGGGGTAGAGCCGGGCGATGATGTCGTCGCCGGGGTACTCGCCGCCGAACAGGAACGACGACAGGTAGGTGCCGACGATCGGGATGGCGAGCATGCCGCCCTCGATGATCCGCAGGCCGGTGCCCGACAGCAGGTCGTCGGGGAGCGAGTAGCCGGTGAAGCCGGCCGCCACGCCCAGGACCAGCAGGACGACGCCGATGAGCCAGTTGATCTCGCGGGGCTTGCGGAACGCGCCGGTGAAGAAGACGCGCAGCATGTGAGCCGACATCGCGGCCAGGAAGATCAGCGCGCCCCAGTGGTGCACCTGGCGCATCAGCAGGCCGCCGCGCACCTCGAAGGAGATCTCGAGAGTGGAGGCATAGGCCTCGGACATGCCGACGTCGCGCATGGGGACGTAGGCGCCTTCGTACACGACGTGCGCCATCGTCGGCTTGAACCAGAGCGTCAGGAACACGCCGGACAGCAGGATCATGATGAAGCTGAACAGCGCGATCTCCCCGAGCAGGAACGACCAGTGGTCGGGGAAGACCTTGCGGATGTTGCGCTTCAGCCAGTTGGACGCGGTGATCCGCTGGTCGACGAAGTCGACGACCTTGCCGGCACCGTTGACGATGGCGCTCATCGCGTGCGCTCCCAGTAGCTCGGCCCGACGGGCTCGGTGAAGTCGCTCTGCGCGATCAGGTAGCCCTCCGAGTCTACGGCGATCGGCAGCTGCGGGAGGCTCCGCGTCGCCGGGCCGAAGATCACTTTGCCGTTGTCCGAGAGGTCGAACGTGGACTGGTGGCAGGGGCAGAGCATGTGGTGCGTCGTCTGCTCGTAGAGGCTGATCGGGCAGCCGACGTGCGTGCAGATCTTGGAGTACGCCAGGATGCCGTCGACGCCCCAGTTCTCGCGGCCCGGTGCGACGTGGATGTCCTCGGGCAGCATGCGCACCAGCATGACCGGCGACTTGGCCCGCTCGTTGATGCGCTCGGGCCCGTGCTCGGGGAGGTCCTCGAAGGTCGCGGGCATGGCGTTGACCAGCTGGCCGATCTCGAGGTCGGCGGCCCGGATGGGCATGAACGTGACGTCGGTGAGGACGCGGACGCCCTCGGCCCAGATGGTGTGCTCCTTGCGCTCGCTGGGCGACGGGCCGGTGTTGGGGCCGAGGTCGCGCAGCAGGATGACGGCGGGCAGCGGCAGCAGGGCCAGCGCACCGAGCAGCGAGTTGCGGATGAGCTTGCGCCGGCCGAAGCCGGTCTCCTCGGTGCCGGTCTCGAAGTCGGCCAGCGCGGCCGCGCGGGTCTCGTCGTCGCCGCGCAGCTCGTGCCGCTCGTGCACGACCTCGGGGGACGACATCAGCGACCGCGCCCACTGCACGGCGCCCGCACCGACGAGGAACAGCGCCAGGCCCAGCGTGAGGCCCAAGGTCAGGTTCGACACCTGGACGTCGCCGATGTTGACGCCGTCGTCGGGGTCGTCGGGATGGATGCCGACGATCACGTAGAAGACGATGAACGCGACGGTGAGCAGCGAGGCCAGGGCGAACATGCCGGCGACCTGCCGCTCGGCGCGCCGCTCGGCCTTCTTGTCGACGTCGGTGAGCCGGGGCTCGTCGTGGTGGAGTCCGGGGTCGGCGATCGGGTCGGCCGGCACCACGGCGTGCTCGCCGTGGGGGACGACGGCGTGCTCGTCACCGTTGGGGTTCACGTTGTGCGTGCTCATGCCTTCGACGACCTCGTCACGATCCAGGTGGCCATGCCGATCAGCAGGCCGATACCCACCAGCCACGCCCACAGACCCTCGGCGACGGGACCCGCACGGCCGATGGCGAGGCCACCGGGGTCGGGCTCGTTCTGCACGCTCTCGAGGAACGCGATGATGTCGCGCTTGTCCTCGGGGGTGACGGTCTGGTCGTTGAACACCGGCATCGCCTGCGGGCCGGTGATCATGGCCTCGTAGATGTGCCGCGGCTCGACGCCGGTGAGGTTCGGCGCGAACTGGCCCATCGTCAGTGCACCGCCCTGCCCGGTGGTGTTGTGGCACTGCGAGCAGTTGGTGCGGAACAGTTCGCCGCCGCGGGCGACGTTGCCCTGCGAGGTGTCGAGGTACTCCTCGTCAGGCACGTCGGGCCCCGGGGCCAGCGAGGCGACGAACGCCGCCATGGCGTCGATCTGGTCCTGGCTGTACGAGACCGGCTTCCGCTCCGCCTGCGCCGACGGGGCGGCCAGCGGCATGCGGCCCGTCCCGACCTGGAAGTCGACCGCGGCGGCGCCGACGCCGATGAGCGACGGGCCGAGGACGTCGCCGTTGTCGTTGATCTGGCCCTCGCCGTTCAGGCCGTGGCACGACGAGCAGCCGATGGCGAACAGCTGCCGGCCCTCGTCGATCTGCGTGGAGGAGGCGGCCTGGACGTTCTGCGACGTCGTCGGTGCCAGCGCGGCGTACGCGCCGCCGGCGGTGAACAGGACCGCCACCAGCACGGCGATGGCCGCGAGCGGGTGTCGCCGCCGGGTCGACAGCAAGCGCCCGATGGAGGCGCCGCCGTTGAGGCCCGAAGAGGACTGTCCGATCCGCGAGCCGCGGGACCGGCCGGGCAACGATCTGGGCACGTCTCTCCTCGTCACTTGACCACGTAGATGGTGAGGAACAGGGCGATCCAGACGACGTCGACGAAGTGCCAGTAGTAGGACACGACGATCGTGCTGGTGGCCTGCTCGTGGGTGAACCGGCGCGTCATGTAGGTGCGGCCCAGCAGGAACAGGAACGCGATGAGGCCGAGCGTGACGTGCAGGCCGTGGAACCCGGTGGCCAGGTAGAAGATCGAGCCGTACGGGTCACTGGACAGCGTCAGGCCCTCGTGCATCGCCAGCTCGGCGTACTCGAACACCTGCCCGCCGATGAAGAACGCGCCCATGAGGAACGTCAGGATGAACCACTCGCGCATACCCCACTTGCCGACCTGCAGCAGGCTGCCCAGGCGGCCCACCTGGCCGCGCTCGGCCCGCAGCACACCCAGCTGGCAGGTGACCGAAGACAGCACCAGAACGGTGGTGTTCAGCAGCGAGAAGGGAACGTTGAGCAGTTCGGACTGCTGTTCCCACAGGGCGGGGGCGTTGGACCGGAGCGTGAAGTAGATCGCGAACAGGGCCGCGAAGAACATCAGCTCACTGGACAGCCACACGATCACCCCGACGGCGACGAGATTCGGTCGCTCGGGTTGCCGCGTGTGGGCAGCGTCGACGGCAGTTGCGGAAGCCACGCCCGCCATTATGTCGGTCGCCTCGGACGGGCACGACAGGACCCCGGGGTAGAAGCCGCCGGGCGTGTCACAGCCATGGTGAGCCACGGCCGCCAGGTAAAGCAAGCCTTACCTGATATGTGGACGGTTTCGCCGCGCCGGACGTCGCCGACCAGGAGCTGCTGGACGGTGAACGGCTCGGGTCCGGCCGGGGTTCCGCGCCGTCCGGTCACGGCGGCGGGCGGGCACTCCCGTCCTCGGGTGGGCGCACCGGTACCATCGTCTCGACCAGCCAGCCAGCCCGAGAGATCCCAGCGAGGACCCGCAGGATGAGCAGCACCGAGCCGACCATGACGATCCTCGTCTACAGCGACGACCGCACCACGCGCGAGCAGGTGCGGCTGGCCGTCGGCCGGCGCCCCGCGGCGGACCTGCCGAAGGTGGAGTTCGTCGAGGTCGCCACGCACGCGGCCGTCATCCGGCGGCTCGACGCCGGCGGCATCGACGTCGCCGTCCTCGACGGCGAGGCGGTCCCGTCCGGCGGGATGGGCCTGGCGCGCACCATCAAGGAAGAGATCTACAACGCTCCGCCGGTGCTCGTGCTGATCGGCCGGCCGCAGGACGCCTGGCTGGCCACGTGGTCGCGCGCCGAGTCGGTCGTGTCGCACCCGCTCGACCCCATCGCCGTCGCGTCGGCCGTGGCCGACCTCATGCGGCGCCGCTCCGCCGGCGTCCCCGCCACGTCATGAGCGAGACGCAGCAGACCTGGCCCGCCGTCCTGACGGCGCTCGTCAACGGCGAGGACCTCTCCACCGAGGCGGCCGCCTGGGCGATGGGCGAGATCATGCGCGGCGAGGCGACGCCGGTGCAGATCGCCGGGTTCGCGGTCGCGCTGCGCGCCAAGGGCGAGACGGTCACCGAGCTCGAGGGCCTGGTCCAGGCCATGTACGACGTCGCCACGCCGTTCCCCGACCCCGGTCCCGCGCTGGACATCGTCGGCACCGGCGGCGACCGCGCCCACACCGTCAACATCTCCACCATGGCGGCCATCGCCGCGGCCGGGGCCGGCGCCCGGGTCGTCAAGCACGGCAACCGCGCGGCGTCGTCGCTGTGCGGATCGGCCGACCTGCTCGAAGGGCTCGGCGTGCGGCTGGACCTCCCAGCCGCGCGGGTCGCCGAGATCGCCGTCGAGGCCGGCATCACCTTCTGCTTCGCCCCGGCGTTCCACCCGTCGCTGCGGCACGCGTCGACGGCGCGCAGCGAGCTGGGCATCCAGACGACGTTCAACATGCTCGGCCCCATGGCCAACCCGGCCCGGCCCAGCGCCCAGGCCGTCGGCGTGGCCGACGCCCGGGTGGCGGCGCTGATCGCCGGCGTGCTGGCCGGACGCGGCACCTCCGCGCTGGTCTTCCGTGGCGACGACGGCCTCGACGAGCTCACCACCACCACGACGTCGCGCGTCTGGGTGGTGCGCGAGGGCGAGGTGACGGAGGAGCGCTTCGACCCCGCGTCCCTCGGCATCGCGCCGGTCCCCGCCGAGGCGCTGCGCGGCGGCGACGTCGCCTACAACGTCGGCGTGGCCCGGCGGTTCGTCGGCGGCGAGAAGGGTCCGGTGCGCGACGCGGTGCTGCTCAACGCCGCGGCGGGCCTGGCGGCGTACGACGCCCTGGACGCGCCGCTGGCCGACCGGCTGGCCGCCGGACTCGAGAAGGCGACCGCCGCCGTCGACTCCGGCGCCGCTCAGCGGGTGCTGGACCGCTGGGTGGCCGCCGCCTCCGCCTGACGCCTCGTCGCGTCAGTCCTCGGCGCCGAGCGCGAACGCGGCCTCGAGGTCGTGCTTGGAGTACGCCCGGAACGCGATGTGCGTCTCGGTGTTGAGCACGCCGTCGACCTTGTTGAGGCGGTCGGCGACGACCTCGGCGATGGCGTCGTGCGTCCGGACCCGGACCATCGCGACGAGGTCGATCTCGCCGGTGACCGAGTAGACCTCGCTGACGCCGTCGAGGGCGGCGATCTCCGTCGCGACCTCGGGGATGCGCGCGACGTCGGCCTGGATGAACACGATCGCAGTGATCACGTGATGTCTCCTCGGGGTGTACCGGTTCGGCGCCGACATTACCGCCGGCTCCCCGAGGCCGGCCGCGAGGTCCCGGGCTGCGGCGAGTCCCGGAAGAAAAGGGTTCAGCGCAGCGGGCGCAGGGGACGGCGGTCGGCGAACGGGCGGGCCGCGCGCTGGTCGTCGTCGCGGGCGTCGGCGACGGCGGTGTAGCCGGCTGCGCTGGGCCACGGAAGCGTCCACACGCCGTCGACGCGCACCAGCCGGGTGCCGGGGGTCTCGAGCCAGCGCAGCACGCACTCGGTCTCTTCGGCCGTGGCCGCCGGGAGCGGTGCCGGCGCCGGGAGCACCGTCTCGGCCGTCGCGACGAGGGCCTCGACGGCCGGGCGCGGGTCGACGCCGGGCGGGGTGACCTCGGCGCCGGCCAGCCGGCCGTACCGCACGACGTGCAGCTCCCACCCGCCCACCTCGCGGCGTCGCGCCGCCACCAGCTGCGGCACCGACGCCAGCGACGCCATGCGTTGCGACCGGATCAGCGACCGCACCAGCGTCGCCAGCCGGTCGCGGCGGACGGCCGCCTCTTCGTAGCGCTCGTGAGCGGCCAGCGCGGTGATGCGCTCGAGCAGCCGGTGCACCAGCGGCCCGGGGTCGCCGGTGAACGCCTGCCGCACCTGGTCGACGTGCACCGCGTACTCCGCCGCCGACTCGGCGCCCGTGCAGGGTGCGCCACAGCGGCCCATGTCGGCCAGGATGCAGGCCGACGACGACGGCGACGCCGACAGCCGCTGCGTGCACTGGCGGATGGGCACGGCCTCGTGGATGGCCGTCATGGCCGCCTCGGCGATGCGGCGCGACCCGAACGGCCCGAGGTAGGCCGAGCCGTCCTCGCGGACCTGCCGGACCAGCGAGAGCCGCGGGAACGCCTCGACGGTGAGCTTGAGCCAGCTGCCGCGCTCGGGGAACCGCGAACGCCGGTTGTAGCGGGGCTTGCGCTCGGCGATCAGCCGCAGCTCGCGGACCTCGGCCTCCAGCGGCGTGGCGCATTGGATGCCGGTGACGCCGGTGGCGATGGAGACCATCTCGGTCATCCGCGGCCGCGTCTCGGACGCGGTGAAGTAGGTGCGCACCCGGGTGCGCATGTCCTTGCTCTTGCCGACGTAGAGGGTCTCGCCGTCGGGCGCGGTGAACATGTAGACGCCGGGGGCGTGCGGCAGCTGCTCGGACAGGTGCCGCTTCTGCCGCTGCGCCACGGTGACCTTGCTCTGCCAGAGCGCGAGCTCCTCGACGGTGTGCACGCCGACGTTGCCCAGCCGCTCGAACAGCCCGTGCAGGACGTCGACCGTGGCCCGGGCGTCGGCCAGGGCGCGGTGGTTGGGCGTGGTGGACGCGCGGAACAGCCGGGCCAGCGTGGACAGCTTGCAGTCGCGGGCCTCGTCGCGCGACAGCACGCGCCGGGCCAGCCGCGCGGTGTCGAGCACCTGGAACGACGGCCAGCGGGCGCCGGTGACCTCGCACGCGGCCTTCAGGAACCCGACGTCGAACGGCGCGTTGTGCGCGACGAGGACGCTGCCGCGGGCGAACTCGAGGAACGCCGGCAGTACCGACTGGATGCGCGGCGCGCCGGCCACCATGAGGTCGGTGATGCCCGTCAGCACGGCGATGAACGGCGGGATGGCCGACGCCGGGCGGACCAGGGTGTCGAACTCGCCGACGACCTCGCCCCCGCGGACCTTCACCGCGCCGATCTCAGTGATCTCGTTGCCGTCGGGCGCCCCGCCGGTGGTCTCGAGATCGACCACGACGAACGTGGTGGAGACCAGCGGCATGCCGATCTCGTCGAGCGTGCCCTGGATGGCCACGGCCGTCATGTCCCACCCCTCTCGGTCCTCGGCCACCTGATCGCACAGTAGGCACCGCCACTGACAATCTCCGGCCGCGACCCGCCGTCTGACGGCCTACGCTGGGCGGCAACACGTCCAGCGAACCGACGCCGAGGAGCAGCCCATGCCCGTTCCCCAGCCGTCCGAGACCACTCGGTGGCGCTGCGCGCAATGCGGCAACCTGACCCGGTTCGACGTCGTGCGGTCCAGCCGCGTGCGCGAGTTCGTCCACGTCGACCTCTCGGGCGTCCCGAAGGTCGAGGAGACGGACGTCCTGGCGGAGTCCGTCGAGCGTGTGGTCTGCCGGTGGTGCGGCGGGGAGGAAACGGTGGAGCTCGTCGCGCGGCCTGACTCCGCGTGAGCACGCTGCCCGACGCGGTGCGGGCGCGGCTCGTCGCGCTGGGGTCGGACGTGCTCGGTTCGATGCCAGCGGCCGAGGTCCCGCGTGTGCTGCGGCCGATCGCGAGGTTCGCGGCGGCCAAACGCGCCCGTCTGGGCGCCAGCGCCATCGCGTCGGCGCTCGACACCGAGGCGGGCTTCCGGCGCCGCGTCCTCGACGCCGCGTCCGCCGCCGATCCCGCGCTCGCGAAGGCGCTGGAATCGGGGTCGGCGCCGGCCGCCGCCGACCCCGTCGACGTCGCCGTTCTCGCCTACCTCCTGCGCCCCGACGGGTGGGAGACCATGGTCGAGACCGCGGCCGCCTCCGTCCGCCGCGGCGACGACGAGGGCCGGCTCACCCGCGAGGCGGCCGCCGCCGAGCGGCTGCGCGAGCAGCTCGAGGCCGCCCGCGCCTCCACGCGCGAGATGCGCGCGACGATGCGCGCGGAGATCGACCGCCTCAAGGCCGAGAACACCATGCTGCGGCGGCGGGTCCAGGAGACCCGCGAGCGGCTGAGCGAGGCGCGTCAGCAGGAGCAGGACGAGCAGGAGCAGGCCGGCCGCGAACTGGCCGAGGCTCGCGCCGCCCTGCGCGCCGCCGAGACGGAGGCCCGCCGGCTCCGTGCGCGGCTCGCGGACACCGAGGCAGCCCTGGAAGCGGCCCGGCGCAGCGGCCGGGCCGAACGCGGCCTCGGCACGGCGCGGCTGGCGTTGCTGCTGGACACGCTGGGCGAGGCCGCGGCCGGGCTCCGTCGCGAACTGGCGTTGCCGGCCTCGACCCTCTCGCCCGCCGACACCGTCGAGGCCGCCGTCCCCGGCAGCCCGCTGGACGGCGGCGCCGTCGGCCGCGCCCGGGCCGCCGACGAGCCGGGCTATCTGGACGAGCTGCTGGCGCTGCCGCGGGTCCACCTGATCGTCGACGGCTACAACGTCACCAAGGCCGCCTGGCCGGCCATGCCGCTGGACGCCCAGCGGTCGCGGCTCGCGCAGGGGCTGGCGGCGGTGTCGGCCCGGACGGGCGCCGAGGTGACGCTCGTCTTCGACGGCGCGGACGTGACGGTGCCGCCCCCGGTCCCGGGGTCGGGGATCCGGGTCCGGTTCAGCCCGACGGGGCAGACGGCGGACGAGCTCATCCGGCGCATGGTCCGGGCCGAGCCCCAGGGCCGCCCGGTGGTGGTGGTGTCCTCGGACCGCGAGGTCGCCGAGGGTGTGCGCCGTCCCGGGGTGCGCAGCGTCGAGTCCGTGGCGTTGATCGGGCTGCTCGGCCGGTGACGGTGGGGGGCCATCACCACGTCTTCTCGACCGTCGACACGGTTGCAGGCGTAGTGCGACACGAGCTTTCGCAGTGAACGTGATCATCTCGGGCCGGAGGGCGGCGAACTCGGGCGCCGATCCGGTGCACCACCAGTCACATCCATCACTCCAATCACCTGCGGAAACTTCTGTCTCGTGGCGACCTTGTCGGACCCTGCCCTTAACGTCGGTGATCAGCGGGGAGGAGAGCTCGCCCGCGGAAGGTGTGAGAGGGAGGGACGGTCATGCACATCGACTGCGATCGCTGCGAGATGCGGGGCCTGGCGTGCTCCGACTGCGTGGTCTCGGTGCTCCTGGGGCCCATCGACAGCGAGCTGGGTGGTGAGGAGCGCCAGGCCCTGGGGGTGCTCGCCGACGCGGGGCTGGTGCCGCCGCTGCGTCTGGTCGTGACGGAGGGTGACGACGCGACCAGAAAATCGGCCGAAACCCGCGTGGGGGATTTGCGGGAGGCACGTGAGGCTGGCTAGGCTCCCGGCCCAGGTGCCTGTATCCCGCCCCGAAGGAAGGACCAGAGTGCCTGAGCCAGGTGGTCACCCCCGCCGTCCGCGCCGCGCGCTTGTCGCGTTGTGCACCGCAGCTGTCAGCGTCACCGGGGGAATGACCCTCATCACGCAGAGCAACGCCGACCCGAAGCCGACGATCTCCGAGGTCAGGGAGCAGGTCGACGCCCTCTACCACCAGGCTGAGCAGGCGACGGAGCGGTACAACGCCGCCACCGACGAGCTCGCCGAGGTGCAGCGCCGCATCGAGCGCGCGCAGGCGTCGCTCGAGCGGCAGCAGCAGGCCGTCGACGCCGTCAGGGCGCAGATCGGCGCGTACGCCTCGGCCAGCTACCGGTCCGGCGGCATCGTCGACCCCACGCTGCAGACGCTGCTGGCCGAGAGCCCCGAGGACTTCCTCGCGCAGGCGTCGGTCATGAACGCGTTCGCCGGGCAGCAGGCCGAGAGCCTGGCCAGCGCCGCCGACGTCAGCCGCAGCTACGAGGCCGCGCGCCTCATGGCCGACGAGGAGTTGACGCGCCAGCAGGCCGTCGAGGCCACGCTCGAGACCGAGAAGGCGACCGTCGAGCAGCTACTGGCCGAAGCGCAGGAGATCCTCGACCAGCTGGAGGCCGAAGAGCTGGCGCAGCTGGAGGAGGACCGCGAGGAGAACGCCGAGGTGCCCGACCGCGGCGAGGACGACGAGGCCGACGAGGACGAGGACACCCCGACCGACCCGCCGCCGGTCTCCGGCCGTGCGGGCGTCGTGGTCGAGTTCGCGTTGGCGCAGCTCGGCGAGCCTTACGCCTGGGGCGGCGACGGGCCCGACAGCTGGGACTGCTCGGGTCTCACCTCCGCCGCCTGGGCCGAGGCCGGCGTGAGCCTGCCGCGCTCGTCCGGCTCGCAGATCGGCGTCGGCACCCGCGTCTCCAAGAGCCAGCTCGAGCCCGGTGACCTGGTGTTCTATTACAGCCCCATCAGCCACGTCGGCATCTACATCGGCGACGGCCAGATCGTGCACGCCACCCACCCGGGTGACGTCGTGAGCGTCGACGACGTCGACCTCATGCCGTTCGCGGGCGCCACCCGGCCGGGCTGACCCTTCCCCGAACACCCGAGAGCCGGGCGCCCCGCGGGCGTCCGGCTCTTCTCGTTCGAGGTGACGCGACCGGACGAGCCACCCGTGACCCCGTTGTCACGGGCGCTCGCTCCACCGGTTGCTCTCGCGGTGCAACCGCTGATCGGTGCGACGTCAGCCGACGCTGATGGCGTGCGCCAGCTGCCAGCTGATGAACCACGTGCCGGCCAGGATCACTGCGAACACGGCCAGCCGCATCAGAGCGCTCTCGATGCGCACGGAACTCCGCTGCCGTAGTACGTCACGCATGGTCGATCACCCCCGGACTTCTCAACCTCGTACCGGCAGGCCAACGCCTGCCTACATCAAGGATGAGGTCAGATGAGTTGGGGGTCGATGGAGCGAGCGTCTACTTACGTATCGACCGAACGGGGGAGATCCGTCACAGTCGGTGACGGCACGTCACGCAGTGTCACGGGAACGGTGCCGATGTCACAGGAGTACGTCCTGGTGTCACATTACCCCGGTTGCGCCTCTTCACCATGGCTCAACAGTCCAGCTCGTACCGCGGCCATGATCGCCTGGGCCCGGTTCGAGGCGTTGAGCTTGTCGTAGAGCTTCGAGACGTGGGTCTTCGTGGTCGACTCGCTGATGTACAGCTTGCGGGCGATGCTCGACACGCCGAGGCCGTCGGCCAGGAGGTCGAGCACCTCGCGCTCACGCCGGGTGAGCTGCGGCCCGGTGGGGTGCAGGCGCCGCTGCATGGCCTCCGCCAGGCCGTCGGCGACGAACGCGGACGGGGTGGCGGCGGCGTGCCGGGCGGCGGCGACGACGTCGTCGCTGGGGGAGCTCTTCGGCACGAACGCCGACGCGCCGGCGTCGAGCGCGCCGAACAGGTGGTCGTCGCCGGCGTACATGGTGAGAATGACCAGGCCGATGTCGCCGCGGTTCTGCCGGAGCCGCTGCGCCAGCTCGAGGCCGCTGCCGTCGGGAAGCCGGATGTCGATGACCGCCACCGTGGGCTGCGTCGCCTCGGCCAGTTTCTGTGCCTCGGCGACGGTGGCGGCTTCGCCGACCACGGTGAATCCGGCGTCGCGTTCGAAGGCGCGACGCAGACCTTGGCGGATGAGCTCGTGGTCGTCCACGAGCATGACCGACATGGGCACGGTGTTACCCCTCTCCATGAACGTTGCCGAGGGATACGTCGACGACCGTACCGCTCTCGGGCCTGTCTTCGATGACGAGTGTGGCGCCCACTCGCCGGGCACGCTCGGCCATGATCTCCAGACCGTAGCGGCCGCGTGGCTGCTCCCGCATGCCCATGCCGTCATCGACCACGCGGATCTGCGCGTTGGGCGGGCTGACGGACACGGTGACCCACAGGTTCTTCGCCTTCGCGTGCTTGCGCACGTTGGTGATGGCCTCCTGGCCGATGCGCAGCAGTTCGGCCTCGACCTCCGGACGGAGGCGGTCGTGCTCCTCCTGGTGCACGAGGTGGACCTTGAGCCCGGCCTGCGCGCCCACCTGACGGGCGTAGGCCGACAGGGAGGTGCCGAGGCCGCCGTCGTGGTCGAGGTCGCTGCGCAGGTCGAAGATCGAGTGCCGCAGGTTCGACAGGATGCGGGTGAGCTCCTGCCGCAGTGTGGTCGACAGCGACTTGGCGTCGGCGTCGGTGGTGCGGGCGATGAGGTCGTCCACGAGGTAGCCCAGCGAGGTCAGTTCCTGGGCGATGCCGTCGTGGATCTCGCGGGCCAGCCGGCGCCGCTCCTCGCGGGTGGCCAGCTCGCGAACCTCGTCGAAGAGCAGCGCGGTCTCCAGCCGCAGCGCGCCCTCGTCGGTCGAGCCGACGAGCAGCTGCAGCTCCTCCGAGGACACCTGGTCGGGCACGTCGGCGACGATGACGCCCATGGTGCGCGACCCGACCCGCAGCGGCAGCACGACGCGGTAGCCCCGCCGCCCGTTCGGCGTCCAGGCCGGTGTCTCGCTGCTCCACGCCTCGAGAACGACGGGGTCGCGCTCGGCGCCGAGCAGCCAGCCGTCGTCCTCGCCGCGGTGGGCGAGCGGGAACAGGTTGCCGCCCTCGCGCCGCACCAGCAGCGCGGCCCGGCGGACGGCGAGCGGCCCGGCCACGTGGTCGAGCAGGCCCTCGGCGAGTGTGCCGGGGTCGAGGCCGACCGAGAGCCGGCGCGACACCACCCGCAGCTCCGACAGCAGCCGGTAGGCAGCGGCGTAGCGCCCGCCGTCGGCGATCTGGATGCTGTCCAGACGCAGCACCCACGCCCCGATGGCGCCGGTGGCGAAGATGATGACGATCCAGACGGACACGCTGCCGAACGTCGGCAGCTCGATCAGGTTCCCGCCGGCGAGGATGTTGCCGATGGCCAGGCCGATCGCACCGACGAGCGTGGTGACGGCGGTGCCCATGATGCTGCCGGCGAGACCGGCGGCGAACGCGGGGACCAGCAGGTAGGGGAGCGCGAGGTAGGCCTCGGGCAGTCCGAGCCCGACGATGATCGACGCCAGCGCCATCTCGGCGGTCACCTGAACGCGGGTACGCGGCAGGATCCGTTCGGAGATGGCGGCCGCCAGCGCGACGAGGGCCAGTGCGCCGAGCCACCACCAGTCGGTGACGACGCTGCGGGCCGACCCTGTCAGGGCGATGACGAGTGCGAGCATGCCGGGCCGCGCGACGGCGACGCCATGCCAATGACGCTGGACGGAATCGGGGGCCCACACACTCACAGGCGGCAGTTTGCCGTAAAACCGCGATCCGCGAGTTCCGAATCGCGGCATGTGCCCGTACTTCGAGACATGAATTCGATCAAGAAAACGTGATCTGAGCCACAGAACCGTCCGTTACTGGCAGTGACGGCTTCGAAACTGACTGTGACGCTGTGACACCGTCTCAGCTTCGAGTCGCGCGTTCGCCGGAAGTACGTTATAGGCCCGATTCGGCCGGTGCCATTGCGCCGGCGAAACGGACATCGCGGGCTCGATCGGCTCAGGCCCGGGGATCGGCGACGGTGCCGAGGAAGAGGATCGTCCCGGTCGAGTCCGGGGCAGGCGACTCCGCCGTTCCGCGGGCCGCGACCGGCAGGCCGCCCGTCAGTGCGGCGGAGACCGGTCGCCGGTACGGCATGCCGGCCCCGAGGGCGGTGCGTCAGCCGCGCGGGTCGGTCACCGCCCCGAGGAAGACGATGGTGCCCGTCTGGCTGTCGGAGATGGTGAACGCGAACGGGCGGTCGACCCGGAAGCTCTGGCCGGCGGAGGTGCGGGTGAGCCCGCCGGTGACGGCCGCGGCCTCGGTGCCGGCCTCGTCGACCCGGATGTAGGTCTTGTGGACGACGGTGTCGAGGGCCTGCGGCTGCGGCGACATCGGGCGGAAGTCGGCGTTTTGGAAGGCCGGCCCCATGCCGAGCGCTGTCAGCGCGTCGCCGAGGTCGGCGTCCCACTCCAGCTCGAACTTCGGCACGGCGACGGTCTGCAGTTCCTGCGGCGTCAGCGCGGCGACGGCGGCGGCCCACTCGGCGGCGTCCAGCGACGACAGCAGGCCCGGCAGCCCGGCCGCGTCGTCGGGGAGCAGGATCTCCATGCCGTACCGGCCCTCGGTGCCGTAGGGCAGCCGCAGCATGGAGTAGCCGTCGCGCTGGACGAACGGGAGCGTCTGCCCGCGCAGCATCATCAGCGGGACGTCCGCGCTGCCGCCGCCGGCCAGCGCGAACGGCTGCGTCTGGGTGTCGTCGGGGTCGAACTGCGTGGTCCACGTGCCGAGGAAGTAGACCGCGTTGAGCAGCACCAGCGCGGCCTGCGGGTCGGGCAGCCCGAGGTCGCCGGCGATGCCGTCGATGCGATCCTCGGTGTGCTCGCGCACCCAGGCGTCGATCTCGTCGGCGGTCTCCTGCGCACCGAGGTCGGCCTCGTCGACCGTCGCCCCGAAGGAGTCGCGCACGAACGACAGGTAGTCCTCCTCGAACGGCACCCCCTCCTGCGCCCACAGCGCGTTGGCCGGCGCCAGCGTGACGTCGGAGGTGTCGGCCAGCTGCCGCAGCAGCGCGCCCACCCGCACGTCGCGCGGATCTTGCAGGTGCAGCGCGCCCGCCATCGCGTCGGCGGTGTCGCCGCCGGCCCCGGCCAGCACCATGGCCAGCATCGACGCGACGGAGACGGGGGAGGTGACGGTGTTCGCCCTGCCGTCGGTCAGCTGCCCGAGAAGGTCGAAACCGAACTGGTTGACCGACGCGCCGACGGCGCCGGCGTCGGCCGGCGCGAGGTCGGCGACGACGTCGATGCGCGGCGCCGGTCCCGGGTCGGTGGTCGGCGACGCGGCGGACTCGGCCGCGCCGGAATCGCCGGACGCCGAGCCGCCGCTGCCGTCGTCACCCGCCGGGCCGGACCCGCAGCCCGCGACCAGCAGGGCACCGGCGAGCACCGCGGTGACCGCGCGGGGCAGGGACATGAGCGCACCTCCGGACGACGAGTATCAAGCATGCTCCTTCACTTGGACGTCGCCGGAGACGGGTCGGTTGCCGGGGAGATCGGCGAAGTAGAAGCGCGACGCCAGGGCGCGGCGCCGATCGGCGCGGTAGTGCGGGTTCGCGACGCCGTGCTCGTCGGCCGGCGCGCCGGCACCGGCGGGCACCAGCGCCGCGCCGTGCGGCACCCGCCGCTCGGCCTCGCGGGGCGTGAGCGGCCGGTGCAGTTCGCTGAACCCGCCCTCGGGACTGACGACGACGATGCCGGTCGCGTGTCCGTGGCGCAGTTCCTCCAGGTCGCGCAGCCGCAGGCCGAGGAGGATCCGCTTCGTCGCCCAGAATGCCAGCGGCGGCGCGACGACGACGGCGGCCTGCAGGAACCGGACCAGCGGCTCGAGCGGGACGTGCAGCAGCGTGGCGACGACGTCGCTGGCGCCGGCGATCCACAGCACCAGGTAGAACGCGACGAACGCGGCCACCAGTGCGGTGCGCACCGGCATGTCGCGGGGCCGGTCGAGGACGTCGGGGTCGCGGCGGTCGCCGGTGGCCCACTGCTCGAACCAGGGGTACAGCGCCAGCGTGGCCAGCACGACGCCGGGCAGCACCATGACGGGGACGACGACGCTCAGCGTCAGCGTGTAGCCGAACACGTCGACCTCCCATGGCGGCATCAGCCGCACCGCGCCGTCGAGGAACCCGAGGTACCACGGCGGCCGGCTGCCCGCCGGCGCCTGCGACGCGTCGAACGGTCCCCACAGCCAGACGGGGTTCACCTGGACGGCCGCCGCCATCGCCACGATCCCGCCCGCGATCAGCAGGCCCAGGCCGCCCATCCGGGCGGCCCACCGGGGCAGCGGGTCGCCGGCCGGGTCGTCCGCCGCGTCCGCCGCGTCCGCCGCACGCCACCGCCGGTACGCGAGCAGCAGCCAGACGGCGGCCAGCCCCACGATCAGCGCCGGCAGCACCCACACGTGCACCGCGTTCAGGCGGCTGATGATCTGGTCGCCCGGGAACTCGTCGCCGAACACCAGCCACGACAGCCACGTCCCGACGACCGGCGCGGCCAGCAGGTAGCCCTCCGTGACCCGCAGGCCGGTCCCGGACTGCATGTCGTCGGGGAGCGAGTGGCCGAGGTACGCCTCGACGATGCCCAGGACCAGCAGCCCCAGCAGGAGCAGCCAGCCGACCCGCCGGTGCCCGCGGAACGCGCCGGCGAGGAACACCCGCAGCAGGTGCGCGGACAGCGCCGCGATGAACACCAGCGACGCCCAGTGGTGCACCTGGCGCACCAGCAGCCCGCCCGGCACCTCCATCGAGATGCGCACCGTCGACGCGTAGGCCTCGGACATCGTGACGCCGCGCAACGGGCCGTAGTCGCCGGTGTAGACGACCTGCCGCATCGACGGCTCGAACCAGAACGCCAGCACCACGCCGGACACGAGCACCAGCAGGAAGCTCACGACGGCCAGCGGCGCGAACAGGTCCGTCCACCGCCGCGGCACCGGCAGCCGGCGCCGGGTCATCGGCCCGTGCCGGTCGGCCAGCCCCACCACACCGGCGACGAGAGGGTGTTTCGTCAGGTCGGACATGCCGTACTCCTTGCGATCGCTCCTGTACCTAGGACCGATGCCGGGCCGGGATTGTGACATGACGTCGATCACGTCCGTAGGCTGCGGCAATGGCGCCGGCGATCGATCTCATGGACGACACGTTCGTGGTGGCCGAGCGGGCCGAGCTGGCGGCGTACGTCCGCGACCCCGCGGTGTGGCGCGCGTGGTGGCCGCGCCTGACGCTCGCCGTCCACCAGGACCGCGGCCTCGAGGGCGTGCGCTGGACCGTCACCGGCGAGCTGACCGGCAGCACGGAGTTGTGGCTGGAGCGGTGGGGCGACGGCGTCCTCGTCCACTGGTTCCTGCGTGCCGACCCGGCGTCGCCGCGGGCGCGTCCCGACCGGCTGGCCCGCCGGTACACCGTCGCGTTCAAGGCGCGCATCCACGAGCTGAAGGACCGCCTCGAGCACGGACGACCGGCCGGCGTGCCGCGGCTGCCGCCGGCTCGATAGTCTGCGGTTTCCGCCGTCCGGCCGATGGGACACTTCATTCATGGCTTCGCAGACCACGTCGAGCATCGTCGTCGCGGCGACGCCTGACCGCATCATGGCCGTGATCGCCGATCTCGAGGCGTACCCCGAGTGGACGGCCTCGGTCCGCGAGGTCGAGGTGCTGACGGTCTACGAGGACAGCGGGCGGCCGGGCGAGGCGAAGTTCGTGCTCGACGCCGGGCCCATCAAGGACCGCTACACGCTCTCCTACGAGTGGGACGGCGACGACGAGGTCCGGTGGAGCCTGGTCGAGGGCGGGCTGATCAAGGAGCTGGACGGCTCCTACACGCTGGCCCCCGTCGACGACTCGAGCACCGAGGTGACGTACCAGCTGACGGTCGACGTCGCGATCCCGATGCTCGGGCTGATGAAGCGCAAGGCGGAGAAGGTCATCATCGACACGGCTCTGAAAGAGCTGAAGAAACGCGTCGAGGACGGAGTGGACGAGTGAGCCTCACCATCGGGGTCGACGTCGGCGGCACCAAGATCGCGGCCGGCGTCGTGGACGAGAAAGGCGTCATCGGGGCGCGGGCGCGGCGCGAGACGCCGTCGCACGACCCCGCGGCGATCGTCGAGACGATCATCGAGGTCACCAAGGAGCTGGCCGACCAGCACGACGTCGAGGCCGTGGGCGTCGGCTCGGCCGGGTTCATCGACTCCGCCCGCTCGCGGGTCCTGTTCGCGCCGAACCTCGCCTGGCGCGACGTCCCGGTCCGCGACCAGGTCGCCGAGGCCACCGGCCTGCCCACCGTCGTCGAGAACGACGCCAACGCCGCCGCCTGGGGCGAGTTCCGGTTCGGCGCCGCCGAGGACGTCGACGACATGATCCTGCTGACCATCGGCACCGGCGTCGGCGGCGGCGTGGTGCTCGACGGCCAGATCTACCGCGGCGCGCACGGCGTGGCGGCCGAGCTCGGCCACATGCGCGTGGTCCCCGACGGTCACCTGTGCGGCTGCGGGCTGCGCGGCTGCCTCGAGGCCTACGCCAGCGGCACCGCTCTCGTGCGCGAGGCGCGCGAGGCGGCCAGCCTCCCGTCGGCCGAACGGCTGCTCGAACTGGCCGGCGGCGACGCGCAGCGCATCACCGGCCCCATGGTCACCGAGCTGGCCAACGCCGGCGACGAGCTGGCCATCGTGCTCATCGCCGAGGTCGGGCGCTGGCTCGGCGAGGCGATGGGCTCGTTCACGGCGGTGTTCGACCCCGCCGCGTTCGTCATCGGCGGCGGCGTCTCCGCGGCCGGCGACCTGCTGCTGCGTCCGGCCGAGGAAGCGTTGCGCAAGCACACCACCGGCGCCGGCCACCGGCCGGAGCCCGAGGTGCGGGTGGCGACGCTCGGCAACGACGCCGGCGTCATCGGCGCGGCCGACCTCGCCCGGGTGTGACGGCCTCGCAACCGGCCGTCACGCTCCGGGTCGTCAGCTACAACGTCCGCGGTCTGCGCGGCGACGGTGCCGCCGTCGCCCGGGTGCTGCGCGAGCTCGACCCGGACGTCGTGTTCGTCCAAGAGCTGCCGAAGGTCCTGCTGTGGCGCGGCCGAGCCGCCTCGTTCGCCCGCCGCGCCGACCTGCTGTACGCGGCCGGCGGCGGCACGACCGGCGGGACGGCGCTGTTCACGGCCGTGCGGGTCGACCTGCGCGAGGTGCAGGAGCACCGGCTGCGGCGCACGCCCGGGCTGACCCGGCGCGGCCTCGTGCTGGCCCGGCTGGAGAAGGACGGCGTCGCGTTCGCGGCCGGGTCGCTGCACCTGGGTCTGGACGCCGGCGAGCGGGCCCGGCACCTGACGGACCTCACCGGCCTGGTCAACCGGCTCGGCGCGGCGACGACGGTGCTCGGCGGCGACCTCAACGAGCCGCCGTCCGCGCCGACGTGGACCCGGCTGGCCTCGCAGTACACCGACGCCGGCGCCGCCGACCCGACACCGACGTTCTCGGTCGCCCACCCGCGGCAGCGCAGCGACGGCATCTTCGTGAGGGGCGCGGAAGTGACGTCCTACCGCGTCGTCGACACGCCGGACGTCCGCGTGGGCAGCGACCACTTCCCGGTCGTGGCGGAGCTCACCCTCCCGCGGTAGGGCGGTCGCTAGATGACGGCGCCGTCGTCGGGGTCGTTGGGGTGGTGGCCGCGCATGCGGGCGATCAGCGTGACGAAGCCGGCGATGAAGGCGACCACGGCGAAGAAGACGATCTCGTCGGACGGGCGCCAGGACATGATCGCGACGATGATCAGCGCGATCGGAGGGGCGATGACGGCGGCCCAGGCCAGCCGCTGGATGCGGTCGCCGCGGGGGATGGGGGCGGGGACCGGCGGGACGAAGTGGTTGGCCGCCTCCTCGGCGGCGTCGTCGTCGATGCCCGCGCCGACGCTGCCCTCAGCGGCCGCGTCGGAGCCCGCGCCGCGCCCCGTCACCGATCCCAGCGTCACCGAGGCGTCGCGGAAGTCGTCGGGGCGGACGCCCTCCTCGAGGCGCTCGTCGGGGCCGAGCTCCTCCGCGGCCGGCCAGGGCTGGTCGCCGTCGCCGGCGGGGGAGGCGTGGAACGAGTCGATCAGCTCGGCCCAGGTCTGGTCGTCGTCTCGGCTCATCGCGGCAGGCCCCGGTTCCTCTTCGTGGTGACTCGTTCGACGAACGCCGTGGAGCCCGAGAAGATTTCCGGGGCGTCGTAGTCGAGGGTGGCGACGTGGTAGCTGCGCCGCAGGACGACCTCGGCGACGTCGGTGGAGGAGACGCCGGAGAGGATGACCGGTGCGCTGGTCGCGTCGACGACGTGGTCGTTCGCGCTGCGGTAGAGCAGCAGCGGCTGGGTGATCATGGCGAGGTCGCGGCGGACCAGCTGCCACAGCTTGGTCTGCGACCACAGCGCCCGCAGCGGGGTGCGGTCGTAGGCGCGCTCGTCCTGGCCGGGCATCGCGATGTCGCCGGACAGCCCGGCCGCCGACCGACGCAGCAACCGCAGCACGGGCAACGCCAGAAGCCGCTTGTCGGCGCTGGTGACGACCGGGTTGACCAGCACCAGACCCTGCACCAGCGCCCCGTGCTCCTGGGCCAGTCGCAGCGCCAGGCAGCCACCCATCGACAGGCCGGCGACGACGACCTGCTCGCACCGTTCGGCGAGGTCGAGCAGCGACCGCTCGACCCGGCGGTACCAGTCGGGCCAGGCGGTGACGTTGAGGTCCTGCCAGGTGGTGCCGTGACCGGGCAGCCGCGGCAGCTCGACGCTGTACCCCTGGCCGGCCAGGTGCTCGGCCCACGGACGCAGAGAGGCCGGCGAGCCGGTGAAGCCGTGGCAGAGCAGCACGCCGACGGGGCCGCCGTCGCGCCGGTACGGCTCGATCGAGCCGACCGCCTCGCCCTCAGAGAGCATCGCGTCCCCTCCCGTTCCGCGCCGGCACTCGCACCAGCATGGTCGCATGCGCCCGATCCGTCCGCGCGGGCGAGGCCCGTCGTCGGCCGGGCTCTTTGGCGGTAGTGTTCCGACGTGTTCTATTGGCTGATGAAGAGCGTCTTCCTCGGGCCGATCCTGCGGTTGATCTATCGGCCCTGGGCCGAGGGTGTGGAGCACGTCCCCGCCAAGGGCGGCGCGATCCTCGCGGGCAACCACCTCACCGTCGTCGACTCCTTCTTCATGCCGCTCGTTCTCGACCGTAAGGTCAGTTTCCTCGCCAAGAGCGACTATTTCACCCAACGCGGTGTCAAAGGGTGGTTGAAGCGCGTCTTCTTCGGCGGGACGGGCAACGTCCCGGTCGACCGCTCCGGCGGCCGGGCCAGCGAGGCGGCGCTGCGCACGGCCGTGCAGATCCTCGAGAGCGGCGAGCTGCTCGGCATCTACCCCGAGGGCACCCGGTCGCCCGACGGCCGGCTCTACCGCGGCAAGACCGGCGTCGCCCGCATGGCCCTGGAGGCCCGGGTCCCCGTCGTCCCGGTCGCGATGATCGGGACCGCGGAGATGCAGCCGGCCGGGCGGATCATCCCCAAGCTGATGCGGCCGGGCATCCGGTTCGGTGCGCCGCTGGACTTCAGCCGCTACTACGGCATGGAGACCGACCGCCACGTCCTGCGGTCGGTCACCGACGAGATCATGTACGCGCTCATGGAGCTGTCCGGCCAGGAGTACGTCGACGTCTACGCGGCGTCGGTGAAGGCCAAGGCCGCCGAGCCCAAGGACGGCTGATCGGTCCGCGTTGGGTTGGCCGGCGTTTGCTGCGTTGGGCCGTCCCCCTGCTGCCCGATTGTCTTGGCCGCGGACGCGCGCCTCAAGTCCGCGCGCGTTGTTGTTGGCCTTCGCTGTGATTGGGGCGCTTGGACTTGACCCGCGCGTCCGCGGCAAAGAATGGGCAGCTATCAGGGGGACGGGGGGAGTGTGGCGACGGCTGCCGGGGCGTCTGGCCGGCTTCTGTGTGGCGTTGGTGTTGTTGAGCGTCCACGTGGTGAGATGTCGCCGTGATCCGGGGGGCATCACGAGGATTACCCCAGCGTCAACACCCTTACAGTCATGTTGAAGCTCGCGGAATCCTCGTGATGTAGGCGATCGTCGATGATCATCGCTGTCCACAGCCCGACAAACGGGGCGAAACGGGCACGAGAAGGGTGAGGCGTGCCCAGATCCTCCCCGTCCCCCTGATAGCTGCCCGTTCTTTGCCGCGGGCGTGCGGGTCAAGCGGTCATCGTCGCGCGAAGCGCCAATAGTCCGCTTGACGCGCCCGTTCGCGGCAAGAGAATGGGGCAGCAGGGGGACGGGGAGCCGACCCTGGCGAACGCCACACCGGCGAACCTCCACCGCCTGGGCCCTCGCCCGTCGGCCTTGGGTCAGTGCCGGCCGGGGTAGTGGTCGGGCTCGGGCTCGGCCGGCTGGACGCTGTGGCTGGGGAAGTCGGCCAGCGCGCCGGTGGGGCGGTCGTCCCACTCGCTGAACGTGAGCGGACTGGACAGGTACGCCGTCAGCAGCTCCGCCGTCCGCCGGATGCTGTCGAGGTGGGTCCGCTCGTGCCCGTGGCTGGAGTCGACGCCGAAGCCGATCAGGGCGGTGCGGCACTCCAGCCCGGACTCGACGGCCGGCGCGGCGTCGGAGCGGTAGAAGCGGTAGACGTCGCGGCGGAACGGCAGCTCGTTGCTCTCGCACAGCCCGATGAGCCGCCGGGTCAGGTGGTAGTCGAACGGGCCGGTGGAGTCGAGCATGCCGATGTTGACGGTGTCCTCGCGCGACTCCTGCCCCTCGCTGACCACGGCGTTGTCGACGGCGACCAGCTCGGCCACGTACTCGTCGAGGCCGTGGGTGGCGCCCATGCCGACCTCCTCGCCGATGGTCACCAGCAGGTGCGCGGTGACCGGACGGCTGCGGCCGTCGTCGACCAGGGCCTTGACGGCGGCCAGGCAGGCCGCGACGCCGGCCTTGTCGTCGAGGTGCCGGGCCTTCACGTAGCCGTTCGGGGTGATCTGCGGCGCGGCGTCGAGCGCCACGAAGTCGCCGACCGAGACGCCGAGGTCGAGGAGGTCCTGCCGGCTCTCGACCGGCTCGTCCAGCCGCACCTCGACCTGGTGCCAGCCGACGCCCTGGGTGTCGACGGCGTCGCCGAAGTTGTGGCCGCTGGACATCAGCGGCAGCACGGTGCCGGTGTGGATGCGGCTGAGGTCGTCGGTGAAGACGGTGACGTGCGCGCCCTCGGCGAACCGCGCGCTGTGCGTGCCCACCGGGACCACCTCGAGCCGGCCGTTCTCCTTGAGCCGCTTCACCATGCAGCCGATGGTGTCGGCGTGCACGACGACCGCCCGGCTCGCCCCGCCGGGCCCGCCCTCGCCGGGGAGCGTCGCGCGCAGGACGCCGCGCCGGGTCAGCCGGATCCGCACGCCCAGCTCCGTCAGGCGGTCGCCGACGATCTGCATGACGGCGTCGGTGCGGCCGGACGGGCTCGGCGTGCGCAGCAGCTCGAGGAGGACGTCGCGCAGGTACTCCTCGTGGATCGGCAGGCTCTTCATGCCTCTACCCTGACATGCCGCACCGGTACGCTGCCGGGGTGCCCGCGATCGACGTGACCCAGGTGGCCGACGACTACCTCCGCGACCTCGCGGACCTCGACCCCGACGCCGCGCAGACGCTGGGCCGGACGCCGTCGCCGCTGATCCCGGACCTGTCGCCGGACGCGTTCGCGCGGCGGCACGAGGTGACGGCGCGCGCGTCGGCCCGGCTGGCCGCGGTGTCGCCGGGCGGGTTCCGGGAACGGGTGCTGCATGCGGCGCTGTCCGAGCGGCTGGCCAGCGACGTCGCGCTGTACGAGGCCGGCTTCACCACGGCGCTGCTGGCGCCGCTGGCCACACCGGTGCATCAGGTCCGGCGCACGTTCGACGACCTGCCGGCGGCGACGGCCGACGACTGGGCGGTCATCGGCCGCGAGCTGGCGCGGGTGCCGCTGGCGCTGCGGGAGTACACGGCGACCCTGACGGCGTCGGCGGACCGCGGACACGTGGTGGCCCGGCGGCAGGTCCTCGCCGTCGCCGCGCAGTGCGACGGCTGGGTGGCGGACCGGTTCTACCCCGCGCTGGTCGAACCCGCCGGGTCGTCGTCGCTGGCCCGGCTGGCCGACGCGGCGGCGGAGGCCACCGCGGCGTTCGCGACGTTCCTGCGCTCGGAGCTGCTGCCGCGCGCCGGATCGCGCGACGGCGTCGGCCGCGAGCTGTACGAGGTGACGTCGGCGGCGTTCCTCGGCGCGCCCATCGACGCCGAGGAGACCTACGCCTGGGGCTGGGACGAGCTGGCCGCCCTGACGGCGCGGGCGCGGGCCGTCGCCGGCGAGGTCGTCCGGTCCGGCGACGTCGACGACGCGGTGCGGGCGCTCGACGCCGACCCCGCCGGCACGATCGACAGCGTCCCGGCGCTGGAGGCGTGGCTGCAGCGGCGCGTCGACGAGACGATGGACGCCGTCGCCGGCACCCACTTCGACGTCCCCGGCCGCACCCGCCGCGTGGAGTGCCGCGTGACGCCGTCCGCGTCGGGCGTCATGTACTACGTCCCGGCCGACCCGGGCCTGACCCGGCCGGGGCGGGTCTGGTGGACGCTGCCCGGCGGCGTCACCCGCGCGCACGTCTGGCGCGAGGTGTCGACGCTGCACCATGAGGGCGTGCCCGGCCACCACCTGCAGTACGCCGTCACGCTGGGGCTCGGCGACCTGCACCCGTGGCAGCGGTCGCTGTGCCACGTGCACGGATACGCCGAGGGCTGGGCGCACTACGCCGAGGAACTGGCCGACGAGCTCGGGCTGATCCGGACGCCCGGGGAGCGGCTCGGGATGATCTTCGCGCAGCTCTGGCGGGCGGTCCGCGTCGTCGTCGACCTCGGGCTGCACCTGGACCTGCCCATCCCGCGCGGCAACGGTCTGGTCGACGCCGAGCGGTGGACGCCGGAGCTGGGCGCCCGGCTGCTGACCGACGTCGCGCGCGTCGACCCGCAGACGGCCGCGTTCGAGGTCGACCGCTATCTCGGCTGGCCCGGCCAGGCGCTGGCGTTCCGCGTGGGTGCGCGGCTGTGGCGCGAGGCCCGCGCGGCGGCGTCGGCACGGGCTGGCGCGGCGTTCGACCTGCGCCGCTTCCACGCCGACGCCCTGCGCCTCGGGCCGGTCGGCCTCGGCCCGCTGCGGACGCTGCTCACCGACGCCTGATCCGTCGGCGGCGTTGGCCCCGTCCCCCTGCTTCGTTGGGGCCGTCCCCCTGCTGCGTTGGGGCCGTCCCCCTGCTGCCCGATTGTCTTGGCCGCGGGCGCGCGCCTCAAGCGGACCGAGGAGGCGCTTCGCGCCGATGCGGACCGCTTGACCCGCGCGCACGCGGCTAAGAACGGGCAGCTATCAGTGGGACGGGGGAAGAGCGGCGACGGTCGCCTCGGGCGTCGGCCCCCGTTACGGTGTGGCGTTGGTGTCGTTCGGCGTCCACGTGGTGAGATTTCGCCGTGATTCGGGGGCCATCACGAGGATTGCCCCAGCGTCAACACCCCTACAGCCATGGTGAAGCTCACGCAATCCTCGTGATGTAGGCGATCGTCGATGATCATCGCTGTCCACAGTCCGACAAACGGGGCGAAACGGGCACGCCAAAGCGTGAGGCGTGCCCGCTCTGCCCCGTCCCCCTGATAGCTGCCCGTTCTTGCCCGTCCGCGGCAAGAGAATGGGCAGCAGGGGACGGCCAAGGCTCCCAACCCGACTCACTGCGGCGCGGAGGGCGGTTCCCAGGCGCGTGGCGTGGTGCGGGTCGCCGGGAAGAGCAGGTCGACGAAGCGGGCGGCGGTGGGCTGGGGCTCGTGGTTGGCCAGGCCGGGCCGCTCGTTCGCCTCGATGAGCACGTACTGCTCCTCGGCCGGGCTCGCGACGATGAGGTCCAGCCCGGTCACCGGGATGTCGATCGCCTTGCTGGCGGCCACCGCGGCCGCCGCGAGCGCCGGGTGCAGCGACGCCGTCACGTCGTGGATCGTCCCGCCGGTGTGCAGGTTGGCGGTGCGCCGCACCCGCAGCTCCGCGCCGTCGGGAAGGACGTCGCCCAGGTCGTAGCCGGCGGCCCGCACGGTCTCCACCGTGGTGTCGTCCATCGGGACCCGTGACTCGCCGCCGGTCGCGGCGGCGCGGCGGCGGCTGTGCGCGTCGATCAGCTCGGCGACGGTGTGCCGGCCGTTGCCGTAGACGGTGGCCGGACGGCGGACGGCGGCGGCGACGACCTCGTGCCCGATGACGACGATGCGCAGGTCCTCGCCCTCGACGCACTCCTCGATGAGGACGTCGGGGCAGTACGTGCGGGCCAGCGCGACGGCGTCGGCCAGCGCCTCGGGCGTCGTCACCCCCACGGTGATGCCGCGGCCCTGCTCGCCGCGGACCGGCTTGACCACCGCCGTGCCGACCTCGGCCAGGAATGCCGCGTCGGCCTCCGGCGTCGACGCCGCCACGCCGCGCGGCACCGACAGCCCGGCCCGCTGGAAGATCCGCCGGGTGTGCTGCTTGTCGTCGCAGCGGCTCATCGCCACCGCCGTCGTCAGCTCGGACAGCGACTCGCGCGTGACGATGCGCCGCCCGCCGTGCGACAGGCGCAGCTCGCCGCTCTCGGCGTCGGTGATCTCGACGAGGATGCCGCGCCGCCGCGCCTCGTCGGCGATGATCCTCGCGTAGGGGTTCAGCTCGGTGGACTCCACCGGCCCGGCGACGTACAGCGGCTCGTTGATCGGGTTCTTCCGCTTGACCGCGAACACCGGCACCCGCTGGAACCCGAGCTTGGTGTACAGCCGGATCGCCGGGTCGTTGTCGTGCAGGACGGACAGGTCGAGGTGGTCGCGGCCGCGGCCGATGTACCGCTCGGCCAGCACCCGCACCAGCGCCTCGCCGACGCCGGGGATCGTGCACTGCGGGTCGACGGCGAGGCTCCACAGGCTGGCGCCGTTGTCGGGGTCGTCGAACGCGCGGACGTGGTCGACGCCGGTGACGGTGCCGACGATCGTGCCGGTGCGCTCGTCCTGCGCGACCAGGTAGGTGAACGTCGGCGTGCGCTGGTTGGCCCACATCAGCTCGGTGTCGCCGGTGACCATGCCGCGCGCCGCGTACAGCCGGTTGATCTCCTCGGCGTCGGCCAACTCGCTCATCTTGCGGACGAACACGCCGGCGACGGGGTTGCGTCGCGGCCGGTAGCGGTGCAGCTCCAGCCGGTAGGTCAGCGACGGGTCGATGAACAGCTCGCCGGGGGCGTGCGACACCAGCACGTGCGGGTCGGCGACGTACATGGCGATGTCGCGACGGCCCTCCTCCTCGGCCCGGAGCAGGTCGATGACGTGGCGCGGGTCCTCGAAGGTCTGCGCGAACACCAGCCGGCCCCAGGCGAGGTCGACGACGACGTCGCGCTTCATGTCCCGGACGAGGTGCTCCGGAGCCTCCTTCCACGGCGTGCTCCACAGCGAGTGCTGGCCCCTTCGACGGGGATCGTTCACGGGGTCACGCCCCCGACGGCAGCTGCGTCTGCAGCCAGAGTTCGAGCAGGCCGAGCTGCCAGAGCCGGTTCCCGCGCAGGGGAGTGAGGTCGGCGTTCGGGTCCCGGCGCAGCCGGTCGACGTACTCGGGCCGGAACAGACCACGCTCGCGGGCGGCGGCGGAGTGCAGCGCGTCGTCGACGAGCTCGAGGTACGGCCCCTGCAGGTACTTCAGCGCCGGCACCGGGAAGTAGCCCTTCGGCCGGTCGATGACCTCGTGCGGGATGACCCGGCGCGCGGCCTCCTTGAGCACGCCCTTGCCCTCCTGGGCCAGCTTCAGCTCCGGCGGGCACTGCGCGGCCAGCTCGACCAGCTCGTGGTCGAGGAACGGCACCCGCGCCTCCAGACCCCAGGCCATCGTCATGTTGTCCACCCGCTTGACGGGGTCGTCGGTCAGCATGATCTGGGTGTCCAGCCGCAGCGCCGCGTCGACCGCCGTCTCGGCGCCGTCCCTGGTGAAGTGCTCGCGGACGAAGTCGAGGCTGACGGCGCCGTCGGTCAGGTACGACGGCGCGACGACCTCGGCCATGGCGGCGTGGTCGCGGTCGAAGAAGGCCTTGGCGTAGGTGGCGACGGCGTCGGCGCGGTCGACGCCGGCCAGCGGCGGGTACCAGTGGTAGCCGGCGAACACCTCGTCGGCGCCCTGCCCGGACTGCACGACCTTGACGTGCTTGCTGACCTCCTTGCTGAGCAGGTAGAACGCGACGGCGTCGTGGCTGACCATCGGCTCGCTCATCGCGGCGACGGCCTCGCCCAGCGACGGCAGCAGGTCGGCGCCGACCCGGATGCGGTGGTGGTCGGTGCCGAACTCGCGGGCGATGACGTCGGAGTACTTGAACTCGTCGCCCTCCTCGCCGCCGACCGCGTCGAACCCGATGCTGAACGTGTTGAGGCCGGTCTGGCCCTCCTGGGCGAGCAGCCCGACCACCAGGCTGGAGTCGAGGCCGCCGGAGAGCAGCACGCCCACCGGGACGTCGGCGACCAGGCGACGACGGACAGCGACACGGAGGCTTTCCAAGACGGCCTCCTCCCAGTCGGCGGCCGACCAGCCCGCCTTCGCGGGGTCGCGGGTGAACGACGGGTCCCAGTAGACGCGCTCGCGGCTGGAGCCGTCGGGCTCGACGACCCGGACGGTGGCCGGCGGCAGCTTGCGCACGCCGGCGAGGATCGTGTGCGGCGCCGGGACGACAGCGTGCCAGGTCAGGTAGTGGTGCAGCGCGACCGGGTCGATGGAGGTGTCGACGTCGCCGGCCCGGACCAGTGCCGGCAGCGTGCTGGCGAACCGCAGCCGGTTCGGCGTCTCGGCGAGGTAGAGCGGCTTGATGCCGAGGCGGTCGCGGGCCAGCACGAGCCGGCCGGTGTCGCGCTCGTGGATGGCGAGGGCGAACATGCCGACGAGGTGGTCGACGAAGTCCTCGCCCCAGCGGTGGTAGCCCTTGGCGATGACCTCGGTGTCGGACGTGGAGAAGAACCGGTAGCCGTACCCGCTCAGTTCGTCGCGCAGCTCGCGGTAGTTGTAGATGCAGCCGTTGAAGACGACGGCCAGGCCCAGCTCGGCGTCGACCATCGGCTGGTGGCCGTGGGGGGAGAGGTCGATGATGGACAGCCGGCGGTGGCCCAGCGCCAGCGACCCGTGCGCGTAGGCGCCTGAGTCGTCGGGTCCTCTGGCCACCATCGCGTCGCACATGAGGCCGACCGAGGAGAGGTCGGCGGGGCGGTTGTCGAACCTGAATTCTCCGGTGAGACCGCACATGTGTTTCGACCCTACCCACCTCTGGCTGCCTGGCGCGGCGAACCCGGTCCGCCGGCGCGCCTTCTGCGGACCGGTACCCGCAGCTCAGAGCCGGAAACGCATTCGGCGGCGGCGCATCCGTGAGATGCGCCACCGCCGAACGGTAGAACGTGTGCTAGCTACTCAGGTGATCGGCTCAGACGTTCGAGCCGGTCACGCGGCGGCGCGCCGCGAAGGCCGCACCGGCGCCACCCGCGGCCAGCAGCAGGGCCAGGCCGATCATGGTGGTGGTGCTGGAACCGGTGTCGGGCAGCTCCTCGCCGTCGCCGTCGTCGTCACCCGGGTCCTCGGTGGGCGTCGCGGTCGGCTCGGAGGTGGGCTCCTCGGTCGGCGTCGGGGTCGGCGTCTCCGTCGGCTCCTCGGCCTCGGTGACCGTGATGGTCACGGTGGCGGGGATACCGTCGGTGTTGCCGTCGTTGGCGACGTACAGGAAGCTGTCCTCGCCGGTGAAGCCCTCGGCCGGGGTGTAGATGACCGACGTGACGTTCTCCGGGTCCTCGGTGGTCAGCTCGCCGTTGCTGGCGTCGGTCACCTTGTAGCTGAGCTCGTCGTCGTCGGCGTCGGTGCCCTCGAACACGATCTCGACCGGCGTGCCCGCCGTGGTCTCGACCGCGATGTCGGTGACCTCGGCCGGAACGTTGCCAGCGGCGACGGCGGCGATGTTGTCAGAGAAGGCGCTCAGCTGGGTGTAGATGCCCGGGAAGCCCGCCTGGGCGCACCCGTTGCCCCAGCTCACCACGCCGACCTGGATGTACTCGCCGTCGGTGACTTCGGCGAGCAGCGGACCGCCGGAGTCACCCTGGCAGGAGTCGATGCCCTCGGCGCCGGCGCACAGCTCGGCGTCCGGGGTGAGGTTGTCGCCGTAGCCGGCGGCGCACTCCTCGTCGCTGACGAACGGGACCTGGACCTGCTGGAGCTCCTCGCTGCCGGCGTTGGCGCCCTCTTCGAGGTCACCCCAGCCGATGACGGTGAACTCCTCGACCTCGTCGTAGCTCGTGTCGGACACGATCTCGACCGGCGTGGCGTCGGCGGGGTCGACCGGCTCGGCCAGCTTGACCAGGGCCCAGTCGTTCGGGATGCCGCTGATGTTGGCGGAGTAGACGTACTCGGCCTGGTACCAGTTCAGCTCGGACTGGTTGAGCGAGCCGAAGCCGACGGTGACGACGTCGGTCGGGCCGCTGCCGCCGATCTCGGCGACACAGTGGGCGGCGGTCAGGACCCACTCCTCGTCGTACAGCGAGGCACCGCAGGAGCCGTACGTGCCGTTGCCGAAGTCGACGCGAAGCTGGCCGATGAACGGGTACTCACCCTCGGGGGCGTCCTCGCCACCGACGATGCGGGACTCGATGTCCGCCTTCTCGACGGAGATCTGGGCATCCACCGGGACTTCTTCGGCGGCTGCGGCGGTGCCGGCGGTGCTGACGACGGTGGCGCCCGTCAGTACAGCCGCCAGCAGCGCGCCCGCAATTCGGGCGCGCGCGCGGAAGGTAGTCACACTGTCTCCAATTCACATGAATGTCAGTTCAGCATCGAGCCCCCCGCTACCACGCGTGCCCGTGGACGCAGGAGGGCCGAAATGCTGGGAATGCTACACGAGGCACCGATCCACGGGAACCAACGGGGCATGAATCGCGTCTAACGCGTTCTCGACCCCCCGCGAGCCCCTGCCGATCAGTGCCACGCAGGGCCGGTGCGCACCCCGTCGCTGCCCTATCCGTGCAGGTCAGTGGTGCGTTCCGGGCCGGACGGGTCGGTCTGCGGACTCGACCGGCAGGAGAAGGATGTCATGAATTGCGGCCATGCCGGGCGTGTCGCGCCGAACCCGCGCGGAAAATCCCCGGATGGCACCCGCGTGCCGGGATTAGGCTCGGCGAGGTGACGAACACCTCCCGCACCCTTCCCGCGATCCCCGACCGGCCCACCGTCGACGGGCTGGACGAGGTATGGGTGACACGCTGGGAGCGCGACGGCGTGTACCGGTTCGACCGCACGCGCCCGCGCGCGGAGGTGTACTCCATCGACACCCCGCCGCCGACCGTGAGCGGCTCGCTGCACGTCGGGCACGTCTTCTCCTACACGCACACCGACGTCGTGGCGCGGTACCAGCGCATGCGCGGCAAGGCCGTCTTCTACCCGATGGGCTGGGACGACAACGGCCTGCCCACCGAGCGCCGGGTGCAGAACCACTTCGGCGTGCGCTGCGACCCGTCGCTGCCCTACGAGCCGGGCTTCGAACCGCCGGCCGGCGGCCGCTCGGCCAAGGACCAGCTGCCGGTGTCGCGGCGCAACTTCATCGAGCTGTGCGAGCGGCTGACCACCGAGGACGAGCGTGCCTTCGAGGAGCTGTGGCGCCGGCTCGGCCTGTCGGTCGACTGGTCGCACGGCTACCAGACCATCGACGCGACCGCGCGGCGGGTGTCGCAGCGGGCGTTCCTGCGCAACCTCGCCCGCGGCGAGGCGTATCTGGCCGAGGCGCCCACGTTGTGGGACGTCACGTTCCGGACGGCGGTCGCCCAGGCCGAGCTGGAGGACCGCGAGCGCCCCGGCGCCTACCACGACCTGGTGTTCTCGCGGGTCGGCGGCGGCGAGCCGCTGCTCATCTCGACCACCCGGCCGGAGCTGCTGCCGGCCTGCGTCGCCGTCGTCGTCCATCCCGACGACGCGCGGTACGCGGGCATCGTCGGGTCCAGCGTCCGCACGCCGCTGTTCGGCGTGGACGTCCCCGTGGTCGCGCACCGTCTGGCCGACCCCGAGAAGGGCACCGGCGCGGCGATGATCTGCACGTTCGGCGACACCACCGACGTCACCTGGTGGCGTGAGCTGGCGCTGCCGACCCGCCCGGTGGTCGGCCGCGACGGCCGGCTACTGCGCGACGTGCCGCCGTGGCTGGACGACGCCGCGGGGCGGGCGGCGTACGAACAGCTGGCCGGCGCGACGGTGCACACCGCGCGCCAGCGGGTGGCCGAGCTGCTGCGCTCGTCCGGCGGGCTGGTGGGCGAGCCGCGGCCGATCACCCACCCGGTCAAGTTCTACGAGAAGGGCGACCGGCCGCTCGAGATCGTCACCACCCGGCAGTGGTACATCCGCAACGGCGGCCGCGACGAGGAGCTGCGGGCGGCGCTGCTCAAGCGTGGCCGCGAGCTGCGGTGGCACCCCGAGCACATGCGGGTGCGGTACGAGAACTGGGTCGGCGGGCTCAACGGCGACTGGCTGATCAGCCGGCAGCGGTTCTTCGGCGTGCCCATCCCGCTCTGGTACCCGCTGGACGACTCCGGGGCGCCGGTGTACGACACCCCGATCGTCCCCGACGAGGCCGCGCTGCCGGTCGACCCGTCGTCCGACGCCCCGCCCGGGTACACCGAGGCGCAGCGCGGCGCGCCCGGCGGCTTCACCGGCGACCCCGACGTCATGGACACCTGGGCCACGTCGTCGCTGACGCCGCAGATCGCCGGCGGCTGGGGGAGCGACGACGACCTGTTCGCGCGGGTGTTCCCGATGGACCTGCGGCCGCAGGCACACGAGATCATCCGCACCTGGCTGTTCGCCAGCGTCGTCCGGGCGCACCTCGAGCAGGGCGTGCTGCCGTGGCGGCACGCGGCCATCTCCGGCTGGATCCTCGACCCCGACCGCAAGAAGATGTCGAAGTCCGCCGGCAACGTCGTCACGCCGCTCGACCTGCTCGAGCAGTACGGGTCCGACGGCGTCCGCTACTGGGCCGCGAGCGGCCGGCCCGGGGCCGACACCGCGTTCGACCCCGGCCAGATGAAGATCGGCCGCCGGCTGGCGATGAAGGTCCTCAACGTCAGCCGGTTCGTCCTCGGGCTGGGACCGGTGGCCGACGACGCCGAGGTCACCGCGCCGCTCGACCGCGCCGTCCTGGCCGCGCTCGACCTGACCGTCGCGGCCGCGACCCGCGCGCTGGACGACTACGACCACACGCGCGCGCTCGAGGTCACCGAGCGGTTCTTCTGGGACTTCTGCGACGACTACGTCGAGCTGGTGAAGGCCCGCGCCTACGGCGACGCCGGCGACGACGCGGGTGCGGCGTCGGCCCGTGCGGCGCTGCGGCGGGCGCTGTCAGTGCAGCTGCGGCTGTTCGCGCCGTTCCTGCCGTTCGTCACCGAGGAGGTCTGGTCCTGGTGGCGCGATGGTTCGGTGCACCTGGCGCCGTGGCCGGTGGCGGAGGGCGTCGACGCCGCCGAGGCGGAGCTGTTCACGACCGCGTCGGCGCTGATCGGGGCCGTGCGCAAGGCCAAGACCGAGGCGCAGCTGTCGCTGCGCACCGACGTGCCGCGGGCGGTCGCGCGGGTCCGGCCCGCCGACGCCGAGGCGGCCGCTGCGCTGCTCGACGACGTGCGGGCGGCCGGCCGGGTCGCCGTTCTCGACGTCCGGCCCGACCCGGGTGCCGACGTGGTCACCGTCACGCTCGGCTGAGCGCCCGCCCCCGCCCACGCCGTCCGCCCCGCCGGCCCGGGCGCGCCACCGTCCTGCATGGGCGTGGGCGCGCCCCCACCGCAACGAGGTGTGGCGGGCGGAATACCCCTAGGGGGTATGCTGTTGGCATGGTCTGAACCGACGAGAGGTGAGTGGCCATGGAGCAGCACGAGCACGCCGTCGCGACCGAGCACGGTGGCGCCCACGATCACGCCGGTCACCCGGGGATGCCCGCCGGGCACGACGAGCATGCCGGCCACGGCGCGGCGCACGCCGGCCACGGGACGTCCCACGCCGGGCATGACAAGCACGCCGGTCACGGCGACGGCAGCATGTTCCGCGACAAGTTCTGGGTGAGCCTGGTCCTGGCCATCCCGGTGGTCGGGTTCAGCGCGATGTTCGCCGACCTCATCGGCTACGAGGTGCCGAGCTGGGGGACGTGGATCCCGCCCGTGGTCGGCACGTTCCTGTTCTTCTACGGCGGCTGGCCGTTCCTCACCGGCGCCAAGGCGGAGCTGGCCGACCGGCTGCCCGGCATGATGACGCTGATCTCGCTGGCCATCACCGTGGCGTTCGTCGCCAGCGGGCTGACCTCGCTGGAGATCGGCGGCCTCGACCTGGACTTCTGGTGGGAGCTCGCGCTGCTGATCGTCGTCATGCTGCTCGGCCACTGGCTGGAGATGCGGGCGCTCGGTCAGGCGTCGGGTGCCTTGCAGGCGCTCGCCGAACTGCTGCCCGACACCGCCGAGCGGGTCGTCGCGGACGGGTCGGTCACCGAGGTGCCGCTGGCCGAACTGGCCGTCGGCGACGTCGTGCTGGTGCGCTCCGGCGGGCGGGTCCCTGCCGACGGGGTCGTCGCCGAGGGCACCGCGGAGGTCGACGAGTCCACCGTCACGGGCGAGTCGAAGACCGTCACGCGCGGGCCGGGCGACCGCGTCGTCGCCGGCACCGTCGCCACCGACACCGCGATCCGCATCGAGGTCACCGCCGTCGGCGAGGACACCGCGCTGGCCGGCATCCAGCGGCTGGTGGCCGACGCGCAGGCGTCCAGCTCGCGCGCGCAAGCGCTGGCCGACCGCGCCGCCGCGTGGCTGTTCTGGTTCGCGCTCGGCGTCGGCGCGCTGACGTTCGTGGTGTGGGTGCTGCTCGGCGAGGCGTCGGCGGCGGTCGAGCGGACCGTGACGGTGCTGGTCATCGCCTGCCCCCACGCCCTCGGGCTGGCCATCCCGCTGGTGATCGCGATCTCGACGGCGATGTCCGCGCGGGCCGGCATCCTGGTCAAGGACCGGCTGGCGCTGGAGCGCATGCGGCAGGTCGGCGCCGTCCTGTTCGACAAGACCGGCACGCTGACGGTGGGCCGCCCGGCGGTCTCCGGCGTCGCGGTCGCGGACTCTGTGGCCGAGGACGAGCTGCTGGCGCTGGCCGCGGCGGCCGAGCGCGACTCCGAGCACCCGCTGGCCAGGGCGGTCGTGACGGCGGCGTCGGCGCGGGGCGAGGTGCCCGCGGCGTCGGAGTTCCGCTCGCTGACCGGTAAGGGCGTGCAGGCCGTCGTCGACGGTGCGCGGGTCGCGGTCGGCGGGCCCGGCCTGCTGCGCGACCTCGGCCTCGAGCCGCCGGCGGAGATCTCGGAGGCGGTCGGCGAGTGGGCCGGCGCCGGGTCGACGGTCCTCTACGTCGTCCGCGACGGTGCCGTGCTGGGCGCGCTGGCGCTGGCCGACGAGATCCGGCCGGAGTCGCGCGAGGCGGTCGCACTGCTGCGGGCCGAGAACGTGCACACCGTGATGATCACCGGCGACGCCCGCAACGTCGCCGAGTCGGTGGCCGCGAAGGTCGGCATCGACGAGGTCTTCGCCGAGGTGCTGCCGGAGGACAAGGACGCCGCGGTGACGTCGCTGCAGGAGCGCGGCCTGTCGGTCGCGATGGTCGGCGACGGCGTCAACGACGCGCCCGCGCTGGCCCGCGCCGACGTCGGCGTCGCGATCGGCGCCGGCACCGACGTCGCGGTCGAGTCGGCCGGCGTCGTCCTGGCCTCCGACGACCCGCGCGGCGTCGTCTCGGCCCGGCGGCTGTCCACCGGCAGCTACCGCAAGATGGTGCAGAACCTGGTGTGGGCGACGGGGTACAACCTGCTGTCCGTGCCGCTCGCGGCCGGCGTGCTCGCGCCGATCGGGTTCGTCCTCCCGCCGGCGGCCGCCGCCGTCGCGATGACGGCGTCGACGGTCATCGTCGCGGCCAACGCCCAGCTGCTGCGCCGGCTCGACCTGCGCCCGGACCGCCTGTCGCGCTGACACCCATGATCATCAACCTTCTGGGCTGCTATCACGACACAGAAGGTTGATGATCATGGGGCGGGCGACGCGGGGCGGGCGCGATGGCGGCGGACGGCCTGGCGGTTGGCGCAGCGGGCCGAGCAGTAGCGCTGCCGACCGTTGCGGGTGACGTCGGCGAAGGCGAGCGAGCAGTCGTCGGCGGCGCAGCGGGCCAGCCGGTGCAGGCCGCGCTGGGTGAGGAACCACGCCAGCCCGAAGGCGGTGATCGCCGCGAACTGCCGCTCCGGCGGGACGTCGTCGGGGCGGAAGTGCACGTGCGGCGGGCCGTTGTGCAGGCTGATGCGCGGGTGCGACGTGCCGCGGGCGAGCAGCCGGTTCAGGGCCTCGATCCGCTCGGCGTCGCCCGGCGCGTCGACCACGCCGGCCAGCGCCGCCCGCCAGCGCCGCAGCCCGGCCGCGTCGTCGTCCGACGGCGGGCGCTCCAGCAGCAGGTCGTGCTCGGCGGCCAGCCGGGCGACATCGGCGGCGGAGTCGATGCGGGCATTCACCACCGCGGCGGCGAGCAGCGCGCCCTCGTCGCTGTAATGGTTGAAATGCACAATGCCATTACAGCACGGTGGAGTCATGAGCGAACGACTCCTCGAAGTGGTGCGGGCCTGCGGGCGATGCGGGGCCGCCGTGCGACCGGACCGCGTGACGTCCTGGCACCGCACCGGCGACGGCTTCGTGGGCTACGCCCGGTGCGCGTGCGGCGGCCTGGTCGTCGTCCGTCCCGGCTGAACCGGCCGGTCAGAGCCGCAGCACGTCGACAGCGGCGCGGGCGGCGCGCCCGATGGCGCGGTCGGCCTCCGGCTGCGACCGGGCGGCGACGGTCGAGGCCGTGAGCGCGGCGACGGCGATGCGGTCGCCCGCCGACGTCGTCACCATGCCGGCCTCGTGCCGCAGGTTGAGGAACGTGCCGGTCTTGCTGGCGACGGTGACGGAGTCGCCGGCCAGCTCCGACGTCATCCGGTTGCGGTTGACCTGGTAGCCCAGCAGCTCGCGCAGCCGCGCCGTCGCGGCCGGCACGCTGACGTCGTCGGTCCAGATGCGCTCGACCAGCGACACCAGGCCGGCCGCGGTGCCGCTGGTGGCCGCCGCGACGTCCAGCGTCGGCAGCACGTGCCCGCCGCCGTCGGTGGTGGCCCGCACCGCCAGCTCCAGCGCCAGCACCGGGTCGTCCGGCGCGACCGCCGCGGCGGCCTCGTAGAGCAGCCGCATGGGGTGCCGCACGACGATGCCCTCGCACCCCCAGCCCTGCAGTGTCGCCGTCACCCGCTCGGGCGGGACCAGCGCGAAGACGGCGTCCGCGGCGGCGTTGTCACTGACCGACAACATGAGCAGCAGCAGATCCTCCAGCGCGATGCGGCTCGGGTGCCGGAACAGCGCGGCGCCGGTCGGCCCGGGCGTGCTCTGCCCGGGCACGAGGTCGACGGGCTGGGCGGGGTCCAGCTCTCCGGCGGCGATGAGGTCGAGCACCACGAGGGCCAGCGGCAGCTTGCTCACCGACGCCAGTGCGTACGGCACGTGCACGTCGAACCCGAGGTCCTCGCCGGTGTCGACATTGCGGGCGTACAGCGCGCCCCGCAGTCCCGTGCGGGCCCAGTCGGCGCGGATGTCGTGCGCCGTGCGCACCGCCTCGCCGGAGAACCCGAACGCGTCGGACGTCGTCATCGCGGCTCCTCCTGGTCGGTGACCAGCCCGGCGGCGAGCGAAAGCGCCGGCCGCACCGCGAGGACCAGCTCGCGCGCCACCCGTGGCCGGCTGGCGACGGTGTACGAGCGGCGCACCGCGACGTCGCCGAGCGGCCGCCAGCGCAGCCGGTGCGCCGCGGCCCACGCCGGCGTGCACAGGATGGCGTCGCCGTACTCCAGCGCGCAGGTCAGCGCCTCGGTGCCGGAGGTGCCGACGCGCACCTGGTCGTCGAGCAGGCCGGCCAGCCTGGCCGCGCGGCGGACCGGGTCGCGGATCCACGGCACGTCGTCCTCCGTGGCGAGGTGCAGCGCCCGCGGCCGGCCGTCGTCGCCGCCGGCGCGGCGCAGCTGGTCCAGGTGCAGCCGGCGGCCGCGCAGGTCGTCGGTG
>NZ_QUAL01000031.1 GCF_003579925.1 Jiangella rhizosphaerae
CGGCCAGCCCCGCCGCCACGCGGACGCGGCCGGCCGCTGCCACGGCGCCCGCGGCCAGCCAGAGCGCGGCCGTCAGGACCGCGACGACGTGGTCGAGGACGACCAGCGCCCCGGTGCTCACGCCGCGACGGCGGGCCGCTCGCCCCGCGCCAGCCGGCGAGCGTCCGCGAGCACCCGCCCGCTCAGGCCCATGATCGCCAGTCCGTTCAGCGCGTGCAGCCCGAACACCAGCGTGCCGGCCGTCGTCGAGGTGTCGCCGGACTCGTTGAACGCGTCGGCGAGCACCCGGATCAGGCTCTGCAGCAGCACCAGCCCGGCGATGCCGGCGGTCATCCCGATCAGCCGGCCACCGACCCTGGCGAGCGCCGCCACGATCGTCGCCACCACCGCGAGCAGCAACAGGATCGAGCCGAAGATCGCGTGAGCGTCGAACGCCTCGTCGTTGGGCGCGGTGTCGAACGCGCCGACCGCCGCCAGATAGAACTGCACCACGACCGCCGCCAGTATGAGCACCGCGAAGCCGAGGTAGACCTTCCGCATGACCCGCTCCCTCCGGGCCGGCTCCTCCGCCGGCCCCGGGGACGATCATTCGCCCCGGCGGGCGCGGGGTCGTCCGCTCCTGAACGGCACCGCCTACGCAGATCCGCGTAGGCCCGCCGCCCGTCATGTACTCCCGGGGGCGTACACCGGCGGTCAGGACGCGTCGAGGCGTGCCTTCTCGGCCTCGACGTCGAAGTCGGCCGGCGGCCAGTCGAGCTTCAGCGCGGCCAGGTGCTCGATGAGCAGCTGCGTCACCGCGAGGTTGCGGTACCACTTGCGGTCGGCGGGCACGAGATACCACGGCGCGGCCTCGGTGTTGCAGCGCTCCAGCACGATCTCGTAGGCGCGCTGGAAGTCCGGCCACAGCCGGCGGTCGTCGATGTCGCCGGGGTTGTACTTCCAGTACTTCGCCGGGTTCTCCAGCCGTTCGGCCAGCCGCTCCTTCTGCTCGTCGGCGGAGATGTGCAGCATGACCTTGACGACGACGCAGCCGGCGTCGACGAGCTCGTGCTCGAAGTCGTTGATGGCGTCGTACCGGCCCTCGACGACCGCCGGCCGCACCAGCTTGCGCACCCGCGCGGCGAGCACGTCCTCGTAGTGGCTGCGGTCGAACACGCCGACCTGGCCGGGGCCGGGCAGTGCCTGGCGAATGCGCCAGAGGAAGCCGCGGCGTCGCTCGGCCGCCGTCGGCGCCTTGAACGCCCGGATGCTGACGCCCTGCGGGTCCATCAGGCCGACGGCGTGGCGCATGGTGCCGCCCTTGCCGGAGGTGTCCATGCCCTGCAGCACCAGCAGCAGCCGCTGGTCGCCGCCGCTGCGGCCGGCCGCGAACAGCCGCTCCTGCAGGTCGGAGATGACCGGGCCGAGCTCGTGCAGGGCGGCCTCCCCCTCGGCCTTCTTGCCGTCGAAGCCGGGGGTGGCGCGGGTGTCGAACGACGCGAGCTCGACCGGTCCGGGCGGGAGGCGCAGCAGCGACGACCACGACGGCTGGGTCATCGACTCAGCGTAACGGACTGGCCAGGGGCGGGGGCCGCTACAATTGACGATTCGGTCGGCTGGGACCGAACGGCTTCGGAAAGGGAACGACATCGACGCCGAGAAGTACGACGCGGCCACCCGGCCGGCGACCGCTCACGACGACGCCGTCGACGAGGAGCAGCCGTACATCACCCACCTGTACGAGCGGCTCGACGAGCTCAAGGCGCGGCTGACGGCCCGGCTGGCGACCCTCTACCGCGAGCACGGCGGCACCCACGCGTCGGTGTGGGACCGCGAGGCGTTCGTCGCCCGCGACGTCGAACGGCTCGAGCGGCTCGGCTCGGTCGACCGCGGGCTGTGCTTCGGCCGGCTCGACTTCCGCGACGGCCACACCAGCTACATCGGCCGCATGGGGCTGACCGACGACGACTACGAGCAGCTGCTGGTCGACTGGCGGGCGCCGGCCGCCGAGCCGTTCTACCGCGCCACCGCCGCCGACCCCGGCGACCTCGTCCGCCGCCGGCACATCCTCACCCGGCTGCGCAAGGTGCTCGCCGTCGACGACGAGGTGTTCGACCTCGACGCCATGCCGGCCGGCGGCCAGGGCACGCTGCGCGGCGAGGCGGCGCTCCTGGCGGCGCTGACCGAGCACCGCACCGGCCGCATGTCCGACATCGTCGCCACCATCCAGGCCGAGCAGGACCGCATCATCCGCTCGCCGCTGGCCGGGGTGCTGGTCGTGCAGGGCGGGCCGGGCACCGGCAAGACGGTCGCGGCCCTGCACCGAGCGGCGTACCTCCTCTACACCCACCGCGACCGCCTGGGCTCCAGCGGCGTGCTGGTGGTCGGGCCGAACCGCACGTTCCTGCACTACATCGACCAGGTGCTGCCGTCGCTGGGCGAGACCGGCGTCGTGCTCGCCACGGTGGGCGAGCTGTTCCCCGGCGTCGAGGCGGCCGGTGACGACGCCGCCGAGGTCGCCGTCGTCAAGGGCGACCCCCGTATGGCCGACGTCATCGCCGTCGCCGTCCGCGACCGGCAGCGGCTCCTCGACGGCCCGGTCGAGCTGAAGGTCGACCGCGTCGAGCTGACGCTGGCCCCGTCCGCCGTCCGGGCCGCACGCACCCGCGCGCGCCGCGCCCGCAAGCCGCACAACGTCGCCCGCCGCATCTTCGTCCGCGAGCTGCTCGACCACCTCGCCGGCGAGCAGGCGCGCGTGCTGGGCGAGTCGCTCGACGAGGACGACCTCGCCGAGATCCGCGCCGACCTCGCCGCCGAGCCGAGCGTCGCCGCCCTCGTCGACGAGCTCTGGCCGGCGCTGACGCCGCAGCGGCTGCTCGGCGAGCTGTTCGCGTCGCCGGCGCTGCTCGCCTCGGCCGGCGGCGACCTGACGGCGGCCGAGCGGTCGCTGCTGGCGCGGCCGCACGGCGCCGAGTGGACGACGGCGGACGTGCCACTGCTGGACGAGGCGGCGGAGCTGCTCGGCGAGGTCGACGACCCCGACGAGGCGGCCCGGCTGGCCCGGCAGCGCGAGGAGGCGGAGATTCAGTACGCCCGCGACCTGCTCGACGAGCTGGAGCTGGAGATTCCGGTCGACCCCGAGCTGGTCGCGTCGCGGTATCGCGGCGGCGAGACCCGCCGCAGCGTCGCCGAGCGCGCCGGGCTGGACCGCTCGTGGGCGTTCGGGCATGTCATCGTCGACGAGGCGCAGGAGCTGTCGCCGATGGCGTGGCGCATGGTCATGCGCCGGGCGCCCGGCCGCTCCATGACGGTGGTCGGCGACATCGCCCAGACGGGGGCCGCGGCAGGCGCGCGGTCGTGGGCCGACGTGCTGGAACCGCACGTGCCCGGGCGGTGGCGCCAGGAGACGCTGACGGTCAACTACCGCACGCCGAGCGAGGTGATGGACCTCGCGGCACGGGTGCTGCACGCCATCGACCCCGCACTCGAGCCACCCACGTCGGTGCGCTCCACCGGCGAGCCGCCGCGGACGGTGCCGGTGTGGTCGTCGCTGGACCTCGTCGAGCAGCTGGCGACGGAGGTCTCGGCCGAGCTCGCCGACCTCGGCGCCGGGCGGCTGGCGGTGCTCGTGCCGGCGGCCAGGCTCGACGAGGTGCACGCCGGACTCGCCGCCGCACTGCCGGTCGCGGTGTCGCGCGCCTCGACGGCGGACGCGCTGGACGCGCCCGTCGCGGTGCTCACGGCCGGCCAGGCGAAGGGCCTCGAGTTCGACACCGTCGTCGTGGTCGAGCCGGCCGAGCTGCTGGCCGAGTCGGTGCGCGGCGCCACCGACCTCTACGTCGCCGTCACCCGGCCGACGCAGCGGCTGGTGCTGGTGCACGCCGAGCCGCTGCCGCCCATGCTCGCCTGACGCCTCGACTCAGCCGACGACGGCGCGGGTGCGCAAGCCCGGGAAGCGCGTGAAGCCCTTGTCGGCGGTGACGAACTCGCATCCGTGCTCGATGGCCAGCGCCGCGAGGTGAGCGTCGGGGAGATCCCGGCCCATCGCCCCGGTGTCCCGGCAGAGCCGATCGAAGATCGGCCAATGCCGGGGCCCTGGCGCGACAACGATGGCCTGCGGACGGTGCCGGAACGTGTCGGCGAAGCGCAGCGCATCGTCCAGCGGAGTCGGCGTCTTGAACACCCTTCGGTTCGTCACCAGCCGGAGGAAGCCGTTGAGCACGGCGTCGCTGACCGCGTAGCTCTCCATGCCGTTGAGGAGGCGCCGCAGCCAATCGCGGTGGGGCGGATGCTGCGGCAACTCGCCGCGGTGGGCGTAGACCAGGATGTTGACGTCAGGCATCAACACGATCGACGCCCTGGAAGTGCTCGGCGTCCTCCGCCTCGGCCAGCTCGGCCCAGGTGGAGCGGTCGTCCAGATCGATGCCGACGTGTAGCCCGTCGCCGGTGAAGACGATGAGATCGGCGCGTGGGCCGTCGACGTCGCGGCGGTCGCGTTCTAGCAGCTGGCGCAAGCCGTCCTCCAGGACTGACGTGATGGTCTGGTTCTTGCGCGCGGCGTACTCCTTGACCTGACGCATCAGGTCTTCGTCGAGGCGCACCGTCGTCCGCATACGCCAAGCATAGCGCGGTGACATAAATATGTCACCGCGCCATCCAGGGGCCCGACCCGTCAGGCCGGGGCGACCTTGCGCAGCTGCTCCATGAAGGCGCCGAACCACTGCGGGTGGTCGGGCCAGGCACGGCCGGTCACCAGGTTGCCGTCCACCACGCCGGCGCCGTCGACGAAGGTGCCGCCGGCGGTCTCGACGTCCACCGCCAACGCGGGGTAGGCCGACGAGCGCCGTCCGTCCAGCGTCTTCGCCGCCGCCAGCAGCAGCGGGCCGTGGCACAGGGCGGCCGTCGGGGCGCCGCCGTCCATGAAATGCTTGACGATGCGCTGGGCGTCGGGGTCGTTGCGGATGTACTCGGGCGCGCGGCCGCCGGGCACCACGACCGCGACGTAGTCGTCGACGTTCACGTCGGAGAACGCGATGTCGGCGGGCCAGCTGTGGCCGGGCTTCTCGGTGTACGTGTCGAACCCGTCGACGAAGTCGTGGACGACGAACTGCAGCTTCTTCACCGACGGCGCGGCGACGTCGACCTCGTAGCCCTCCTCGAGCAGCCGCTGGTACGGGTAGAAGAACTCCAGATCCTCGGCCGCGTCACCGGTCAGGATGAGCACCTTGGGCATGGGTCGGACCTCCTCGTCGCGACGGACTCTGCACGACGTCAGTCTCCGCCCGCGCCGGCCGCCGCGGCCAGTGCTCTTATCGCGATCCGAGAGAGGCCGCTCCGTCGCGGCTCAACGCCGTCAGGCGCGACACCGCCCGGAAGTACTTCTTGCGATACCCGCCCGCGAGCAGCTCCGGAGTGAACAGCCGGTCCAGCGGTACGCCGCCGGCGACGACGGGCAGGTCGCGGTCGTAGAGGCGGTCGGCGAGCACGACGAGCCGCAGCGCGGTCGACTGGTCGTCGACGGTGCGCACGCCGCGCAGGTGGACGCGGCGGACGCCGTCGAGCAGCGGTCCGTACCGCGACGGGTGGACGGTGGCCAGGTGCGCCACCAGCGCGTCGAAGTCGTCGAGGGTGACGCCCTCGCCCTCGGCGGACGCGGCGACCAGCGCGTCCGGCACCGGCGGCGGCGCCGACGGCAGCCCGCGGTGCCGGTAGTCCTCGCCGTCGACGCGGACGACGGTGAACCGCTCGGCCAGCCGCTGGATCTCGCGCAGGAAGTCCGTCGCCGCGAACCGGCCCTCGCCGAGCTGGTCGGGCAGCGTGTTGCTGGTGGCGGCCAGCCGGACGCCGCGCTCGGACAGCCGGCCGAGCAGCGTCGACACCAGCACGGTGTCGCCGGGGTCGTCCAGCTCGAACTCGTCGACGCACACCAGCCGGTGGGCCGACAGTGCCTCGACGGTCGCGGCGAAGCCCAGGGCGCCGGCGAGGTTGGTGAGTTCGACGAACGTGCAGAACAGCTTCCGCTCCGGCGGTACCAGCGCGGCGTGCCACAGCGATGCCAGCAGGTGCGTCTTGCCGACCCCGAAGCCGCCGTCCAGGTAGATCCCCTCACCCGGCGCGGACGCGTCCGACGCCGCGCGCCGGAACCACCCGCGGCGCCGCCCGCCCGCGCCGTCACCGTCACCGACGGCGGTGGCGAACGCCCGCGCGGCGCTCACCGCGGCGGCCTGGCTGGGGACCGCGGGGTCGGCGCGGTAGCTGTCGAAGCTGACGTCGCGGAACCGCGGCGGCGGCACCATGTCGGCGACGAGCCGCGACGCCGGCACGTCCGGACGACGCTCGGCGAGGCGGGTGGGCACGACGGCAATCGTAGGGTTCTCTTCGTGCAGCAGCTGTATCCGCCCGCCGACGGCCCCGCCGACCTCGAGGCGGCTTACGCCTACCCCCCGCTGGCCGGCGACGCGAGCTGGCTGCGGGCCAACATGGTCACCAGCCTCGACGGCGCCACCCAGGGACACGACGGACGCTCCCGGACGGTGTCCAGCCCGCCCGACCGCGTGGTGCTGTCGCTGCTGCGCCGGCTCTGCGACGTCATCATCGCCGGCGCCGGGACGGTGCGGGCGGAGCGGTACGGACCCGTCGACCGCCCGATCGCCGTCGTCAGCCGGTCCCTGCAGTTCGATCCGGAGGCGCCGCTGTTCGCCGAGGCGACGCACCGCACCATCGTCATCACCCTGGAGTCCGCGCCCGCCGACCGCCGCGCCCGGCTGGCCGCCGTCGCCGACGTCATCCTGGCCGGCGGCGACGAGCTCGACGTCGCCGCCGCCCGGCAGGCCCTGGCCGACCGCGGCCTGACCAGGCAGCTCTGCGAGGGCGGCGCGCACCTGCTCGCCCACATCGTCGCCGCCGAGGCGCTCGACGAGCTCTGCTACACGCTGACGCCGCGGATGGTCGGCGGGCACTCGGCCCGGCTGCTGGAGACGCCGTTGCCCCTGGAGAGCGACTGGACGCTCGGCCACCTCATCGAGGACGAGTCGACGCTGTTCACCCGCTGGGTGGCGCGCCGAGGCTGAGCATTGTCGGCGGCGTGGTACAGACTGGGCCCATGCGACTCCCGGTTCTGCCGCCCGTAGCGCCCATGCTGGCCAAGCCGGTCAAGGCGATCCCCGACGGCGACCTCAGCTTCGAGCCCAAGTGGGACGGCTTCCGCTCCATCATCTTCCGCGACGGCGCCGAGGTCGAGATCGGCAGCCGCAACGAGAAGCCGATGACCAGGTACTTCCCCGAGCTGGTCGCGGCCGTGAAGGCGAACTTCCCGCCGCGCGCCGTCGTCGACGGCGAGATCGTGCTGGTCGGCGCGTCCGGCGACCGCCTCGACTTCGAGCTGCTGCAGCAGCGCATCCACCCCGCCACCAGCCGGGTGACCATGCTCTCCGAGACGACGCCCGCCACGTTCGTCGCGTTCGACCTACTCGCCCTCGGCGACGACGACTACACCCAGCGGCCGTTCCGCGAGCGCCGCGCCGCCCTCGTCGAGGCGTTCGCCGCGGCGCGGGCGCCCATCCACGTCACCTCCGCCACCACCGACAAGGCGCTGGCCGAGCAGTGGTTCCACCAGTTCGAGGGCGCCGGGCTCGACGGCGTCATCGCCAAGCCGCAGGACGGCGTCTACGAGCCCGACAAGCGGGTGATGTTCAAGATCAAGCACGAGCGCACGGCCGACTGCGTCGTCGCCGGCTACCGCGTGCACAAGAGCGGTCCCGACCGCATCGGCTCGCTGCTGCTCGGGCTCTACGACGACGACGGCGTGCTGGCCAGTGTCGGCGTCATCGGGGCGTTCCCGATGACGCGCCGCCAGGAGCTCTTCGAAGAGCTGCAGCCGCTGGTCACGTCGTTCGACGACCACCCCTGGTCCTGGGCCAAGCAGGAGGCGGGCACCCGCACGCCGCGCAACGCCGAGTACAGCCGCTGGAGCGCCGGCAAAGACCTCTCGTTCGTTCCCCTCCGCCCCGAGCGGGTCGTCGAAGTGCGCTACGACCACATGGAGGGCGTCCGGTTCCGTCACACCGCGCAGTTCGTCCGCTGGCGGCCCGACCGCGACCCGTCGTCGTGCACCTACGCGCAGCTGGAAGAGCCGGTCAAGTTCGACCTCGCCGACGTCCTGCGCTGAACCGTCGTTCGTACCGCTCCCGGCCGGCGACTCGCCTAGGCTGCGGCCTCTGAGCCAGAATGGAGACGAGCCCTGTATGGTGCCGGAACTTACCGACGCCGGGCCCGGTGCCGACCCTGGGAGGTGGGCCATGTCGTACAACATCGTGGTGCTCGTGGAAGAGCCCGTTGCCGACTGGGACGCGCGCCAGATCGTGGCGCTGCATGCCGACACACCTGAACCGGTCCGCTATCACGTGCTGATCCCGGTCGAGGACGCCGCCAGCCGCGTCGAGTCGACCATCGGGTCGCTCGCCGCCAGTGAGGTCATGGGCACGGCCGCCATGTACGTCGACGAGGCCGACCTCGAGCGGGTGCACGAGGAGATCCGCGCCGCCAGCAAACGCTCGCTGGCCCAGTCGCTGGAGGCGTTCGCCAAGGCCGGCGCCCAGGCCGGCGGCGAGGTCACCGCGACCGACCCGCTCGACCGCCTGTGCGCGCTGTCGCAGGAGTGCGGTGCCGCCGAGATCATCATCCTCACCCGCCCGCACGTCATCGCCGAGCTGTTCCACGTCGACTGGACCGCCCGCGCCCGGCGCCGGCTCAAGGTGCCGGTGCTGCACCTGCTGGCCCGCGGCGAGCCCGACTGGGAGTCCGAGGTCGAGGCCGAGCACGCCGCGGAACGCGAGCGCCGCGCCGCCGACAACGGCACGGGCACGGCATGAGGGAAGCCATCGAGCTGACGGTCGGCGGCCGTCAGGTCCGGGTGTCCAGCCCGAGCAAGGTCTACTTCCCCGAGCGCGGCCTCACCAAGCTCGACGTCGTGCAGTACTTCCTCGCCGTCGGCGACGGCATCCTCGGCGCGCTGCGCGAGCGGCCGACGACGCTGGAGCGCTGGCCGGGCGGCGTGTTCGAGGGCGCCAAGCTGTCCACGCGGCAGGACAACCGCGGCGACGCGTTCTACCAGAAGCGTATCCCCAAGGGCGCACCCGACTACGTCGAGACCGCGACGGTCGCGTTCCCCAGCGGCCGCACCGCCGACGAGGTCTGCCCGACGGAGATCGCGGTCGTCGCGTGGGCGGCGAACCTCGGCACGCTGACGTTCCACCCGTGGCCGGTCCGCCGGCCCGACGCCGACCACCCCGACCAGCTGCGCATCGACCTCGACCCGCAGCCCGGCACCGACTACGCCGACGCCGTCAAGGTGGCGCACGAGGCGCGGGCGCTGCTGCGCGAGCTCGGCATGGACGGCTTCCCGAAGACCTCCGGCGGCCGCGGCATGCACCTTTACGTCCCCGTGCGGCCCGAGTGGGACTTCGTCCAGGCCCGCCGCGCCGTCATCGCGTTCGGCCGCGAGCTCAACCGGCGCATGCCCCAGCAGGTCACCGTCGACTGGTGGAAGGAAGAGCGGGGCGAGCGCATCTTCATCGACTTCAACCAGATGGCGCGCGACCGCACCATCGCGTCGGCGTACTCCGTCCGGCCCAGGCCGCGGGCGACGGTGTCGGCCCCGCTGTCCTGGGACGAGATCGACGACGCCCGGCCCGAGGACTTCGACATCACGACCATGCCGGCCCGGTTCGCCGAGGTCGGCGACCTCCATGCCGGCGTCGCCGACGTCGCGTACTCGCTGGAGCCGCTGCTCGAGCTGGCCGCCCGCGACGAGAAGGACCACGGCCTGGGCGACCTGCCGTACCCGCCGGAGTACCCCAAGATGCCCGGCGAGCCGCTGCGGGTCCAGCCGTCGCGGCGGGCGACCTTCGACTGACGAAGGCCGCTCCGGACCCGTCCTGCCGCGCCGCCCGGAGGCGTCGAGTTGCGTCGCTCCCGTGTTCGAAATAAGCTATCTGCATGCACTGATACGGGTCGTCTGAAGCCTTGAAGGGAGGCCGCGCATGGTCCCATCGTCGACCGGTGGCGCCGGCCTCCGGGCCGTGGAGCACGTCCGGCTGGTGCCCGACGACGATCCGGCGGCGCGGCGGCTCGACGAGGCGCTGGCCGGGTTCCTGGCCGGAGACGGCGGCAGCGGTCGGGAACGGTCCATCGATCCCGTGCCGCTGCCGGCCGGGTTCGCGTCGATGCCGCCCGGCCCCCGGCTGGGTGCGGCACTGGCGCGGGTCCCGGTCCAGCGGGTGAACGGTCACGACACCGTCGACGTGATGAGCGCGGCCTACCGGCAGCTGTGCCACGCCCAGGCGGTGTTCCTGCGCGCCCTGCTGGAGACCGGGATGCGCCGGCCCGGCAGCGGCGACACCGTGGCCCGGCTGGCCAGCCCGGGCGAGTTCGCCGCCGAAGAGGCCCGGGCCGCGCTGACGTGGTCGCGCCGCCGCGCGGACACCACGTTCGAGTTCGCCTGGCAACTCTTCGAACGGCTGCCCATGCTGGGCGAGGCGATGCACGCCGGCCGGCTCGACGAGCCCCGAGCGCGCGCGTTCATCCAGTGGACCATCGGCCTGCACGACGACCACGCCGCCCAGGTGATCACCACCCTGCTCCCGGCCGCGCCCGGGCTGCTCGTCGGCGCGCTGATCGACCAGATCAAACGCGCCGCCATCGCCATCGACCCCGGCTGGGCCGAACGCCGCTACCGCGCCGCCGTGCGCGGCCGGCGGATCGAGGGGTCCCGCAACGACGACGGCACCGCGAACGTGCACGGGCTGGACCTGCCCCTCGACCGGGCGGCCGCCGCCTGCGACCGCATCCACACCCTGGCCCGGGCCTGCAAACACGCCGGCGACACCCGCCCCATCGACCACATCCGCGTCGACCTCTACCTCGGCATGCTCGACGGCACCCTCGACCAGCTCACCGAAGACCAGATCATCGACCACATCCTCACCCACCCCCTCACCGACCCGCCCCACCCCGACCCCGCCACCCGCGACCACGACGACGACCGCGCCCCGGACGACGACAGCGACGACGACGACGCCCCGGACGACGGCGACGACAGCGGCGGCCACGGCGGAGCACGACCCGACAGCGACGGCGACGGCGACGGCTTGGGCGCCCGTGACCTCGGTGGCGAAGGCCCGGCGGACGCTCGCGGTGATCAAGCCCGATCCGGCCGCTCTCACCGCGAGCCCGGCTCCAGCGGTGCCCGCAGCCGCGGCGACACCAGCCGCCCGTCGCCGGCGGCCGCACCGGCCGGTCGCGCCGACACGAGCCGCGCGTCGGCGCCGGCAGCGG
>NZ_QUAL01000053.1 GCF_003579925.1 Jiangella rhizosphaerae
CCTCCCCGTCCCCCTGATAGCTGCCCGTTCTTGGCCGCGCAACCGCGGGTCAAGTCCAAGCGCCCCCACCACAGCGAAGCCCGGCCACGACGCGCGCGGACTTGAGGCGCGGTTGCGCGGCAAGAGAATGGGGCAGCAGGGGGACGGGGAGCCCCTAGCGAACGCTGAGCGGAGCCCGACCGCCGTTCAGCCGGAGAGCACGAGCTCGATGCGGTTGGCGCCGCCGTCGACCACGCGGACGGGGATGCCCCAGTCCTGCTGGTGGATGTGGCAGGCGGCGTTCTCGCCACCGTCGTCACAGGATGCGGCCATGGCGGCGACGTGCAGGACGCCGGCGCCGTCACCGTCGCCGGCCGCCGCGATCGTCAGGCGGCGGGTGAGCGCGGTGTCGCGGCCCGCGCCGTCCGCCAGCAGCGGCGCCGGGGTCGACGACACCGTCAGCCGGGTGGCCGGGCCGTACCGCTCGTCCAGCTTCTGCCCCGGCGGCGGGTCGAACACGACGACCAGCTCGACCTCGCCGGCCGCGACGTCGAGGGCCGGCCGCTGGGTCCGGTGCGCCGAGCCGGACGCCGTCGCCGCCGAGCCCAGCGGGATGCGGGTCAGCCGGTGCGCCGCGGACTCGACCACCACCAGGTGCTCGCCGTCGACGACCGCTCCGCTGGGCTCGCGCAGGCCTGTGGCCAGTGTGCTCACCTCTCCGGTCGCGGGGTCGTAGCGGCGGACGGCGTTGTTGTAGGTGTCGCTGATCGCCACGGAGCCGTCCGGCAGCGCCGTCACGCCGAGCGGGTGCTGCAGCAGCGCCTCGCCGGCCGGGCCGTCGCGGAAGCCGAAGTCGAACAGCCCGGTGCCGACGGCGGTCTCGACGACGCCGTCGCGGACCGCGCGCAGCGCGGACGTCTCGGAGTCGGCCAGCCACAGGGTGCGGTCCGCCGTCACCGTCAAGCCCGAGGTCTGCGCGAACCAGGCCTCGCGGAGCTTGCCGTCGACCAGACCCTCGTTCGTCGTGCCGGCCAGGACCTGGATGGACGGCTCCTTCGGGTCGAACGCCCAGAGCTGGTGGATGCCCGCCATCGCGACGACGACGGTGAGCAGCTCGGGCGACCAGGCGACGTCCCACGGGGACGACAGCGGGAACGCGCGCGGGTCGCCCTGGACGTCGTCGCCGTTCGGGTCGCCCTGCATCCACGGTGTGCCGGTACCGGCGATGGTCGTGACGTGGCCGTCGGCCAGCCGGACGCCGCGCAGCACGTGGTTGACGGTGTCGGCGACGATCACCTCGTACCCCGTCCACGGGTGGAACTCCGGCGGCAGCAGCGTCAGGCCCTGCGGCTCGTTGAACCTGGCCGCGTCGGGGCCGCCGTCGGCCAGGCCGCGCTCGCCGGTGCCGATGCGCCGCACCACCGTCTCGAGGTCGTCGGCCAGCTCCACCAGGCTGTGGTTGCCGCTGTCGCTGACCAGGAACGTCCCGCCCGGCAGCGCGATCGCCTTGCCGGGGAAGCGCAGCGTGGTGGGCTCGGGCTCCGGCGGGACGTACGGGCCGTCGCCGCGGCGCAGCGTGCCCTTGGCCTCGTGCACCGGGATCAGCTCGTCGAGGATCGCGGCGAGCGCGTGCGCGTGCCCCTCGCCGGAGAACTGCGCGGCGATGTACCCCTCCGGGTCGACCAGCGTGAGGGTCGGCCACGCCCGGACGGCGTAGTTCTGCCACGTCGTCAGGTCCGGGTCGTCGAGGACCGGGTGGTGCACGCCGTAGCGCTCCACCGCCGCGACGACCGCCTCGTGGTCGGCCTCGTGCACGAACTTCGGCGAGTGCACCCCGACCACCGTCAGCACGTCGCCGTACCGCTCCTCCAGCGGCCGCAGCTCGTCGAGGACGTGCAGGCAGTTGATGCAGCAGAACGTCCAGAAGTCGAGCAGCACGAAGCGGCCGCGCAGCTCGGCGAGGGCCGGCGCGCTGTCGCCGGTGTTGAGCCAGCCGCCGCGTCCCACCAGCTCGGGGGCGCGGACCCGCGCTCGCGCTCGGTGTTGCGTCATGGGGCCATTGTCCGCGACTATCCAATGCGGCCCCGCAGCGGGGAGACCATGACCTCGCCTGATAGACCAGGCCAGAATGTCTATGCCGCATCCGCTGAGGCCGATCGCCCGCCCCAGGCGGTCCGACACGCTGGTCACTTCTGTGGAAGGGCGCGTCGGTCCTTCGCACCGGATAGCCCGCCGAGCGTCGTCGTTGCGCTGGACATCAAGAGCCCCGGCGCGGAGCCACACAGCACGCGCCGGGGCCTAGCCGGGATCGCCGACGTGGGAGCGCCTCCTCCGACCGCTTCCAAGGCTACCCGTTGACCGTTCGGATGTCCGACTGTCATCCTGGTGGGCTAACTACATCGGGAATCCGCCCGGCGTAGTCCAGAAATGGGCTACCGGGCGGGCTGTGGGAGCGGCTCTCCGGTGGCCTCAGCACTCAGGAGGTAGCCGAGTGAGCCACACTCACAGGCGAGGACGCACGACGCTGGAGCGCTTGGAGAGGTTCCGCAGTCACACCAAGGTCATTGGTCAGGTCCTTCGGGATCTGTGGCCGTTGTTCGTGGTGGCGTTCTTGATTCGGATGTGACCTTGGACAGGGCCGGCTGACGTCGGGCCGCCAGGGAGCGAACAGCCGCCGCGTCCCACCAGCTCGGGGGCGCGGACCCGGGCCCGTCCAGTCGATGCCATGCGCCCATTCTGCGAGCCCGACTTCACAGGAGCGTCGGGCGGGCGTCACCGGGCGGCCCCTTGCCGCACACCTTTCGTCCCGAGAGTGGGTGGTTCACCCCACCCATCAGGGAGCACCCATGCCCAGCACCTGGAGGACGGCGGCGGTCACGACCGCCGCCGTCGCGCTGACGGTGGCCGGCTTCGTCCGCACGGACGAGCAGGCTCCGCCACCCGCGGCTCCGGCCGCCACCCAGCCGAGCGCCACGGCCGCGGCCGCACCCGTCCGCGGGATCGACGCGATCCACGAGATGTACCTCGACCACGGGCCGGACGCCGGCGTCATGGTCATCGCGCACCGCGGCTACTGGCGCGGCGCGCCGGAGAACTCGATCGCCGCCATCGAGCAGGCCATCGAGCGCGGCGCGCACGTCGTCGAGATCGACGTGCAGCGGACCGCGGACGGCCACCTCGTGCTCATGCACGACACCACCGTCGACCGCACCACGAACGGCACCGGCGCGGTCTCGTCGCTGACGCTCGCCCAGATCAAGGCGCTGCGGCTGAAGGAGCACCTCGGCGGCGCCCAGGCCGCTCTCACCGATCACCAGGTGCCGACGCTGGAGGAGGCGCTGGCGGTGGTCAAGGACCGGGCGATGGTCAACCTGGACAAGGGCTGGCCGTTCCGCGACCAGGAGTACGAGCTGCTCGTCCGGACCGGCACACTGCGCAACGCGATCTTCAAGAGCAGCGCGATCGTCGTCTGCTGGATCCGCGGCGGCGAGTGGATCCGCTACTCCGTCGACGTGCGGGTGCCGGGCCGCTACGCCGTCACCGCCCGGGTGTCGTCGCCGTACCGCCCGGCCGGCCGGTTCACGGTCGAGGTCGACGACGGGGTCACTCTCGGCCCGGTGGACGTCCGGACGACGACCGGCCACAACACGTTCATGACCCAGCCGGTCGGCGAGATCGTGCTCGACCGCGGCACGCACCACGTCACCGTCCAGGTCGATCCGGACGCCTACCAGAACTTCAACCTCGACTGGCTCGAGCTCGATCGGATCGGGAGCCGCTGATGCGCCGTCACCACGTCCTCACCGCCGCCGGAGCGGCCGGAGCGGCCCTCGTCCTGGCGGGGGCGGCCGCTCCCGCCGCGACCGCGGACCAGGCCGCCGCGGGCACCGTCCCCGTCCAGCTGCTGTCGATCACCGACCTGCACGGCTACTTCGGCGAGTACACCGCGACGATCCGCGGCCCGCACGCGGGCGACCCGGCGCAGCGGGTCGGCGGCGGCGCGTACCTCGCCACGCACCTGAAGCAGCTCGCCGCGGGACAGCCGAACTCGATCCTGTTCTCCGCCGGCGACGACTTCTCCGGCTGGCCGGACGAGACCGAGTTCTTCTGGAACGAGCCGACCATCGAGTACCTCGACGCCATCGGGCTGGAGTTCAGCACAGTCGGCAACCACGAGATGGACCGCGGCTTCGCGTTCCTCGACCACATGATGAACGGCACCTGCGAGGGCCGCCCCGACGACGACCTGTGCTTCACCGACTCGACCGGGCGCGCCTTCGACGGCGCGGAGTTCGACTACTACTCGGCCAACCTCGTCGACCACGCCACCGGCGAGCCCGCGCTGTCACCGTCGCACGTCGAGTACGTCGACGACGGCGCCGGCGGCACGTTGCCGGTCGGGTTCGTGCACGCGACGACCTCGCTGACCTCGAGCGAGCAGATGTCGTACACGCCCGCCGGGTACGACTACGCGCCCGAGGTCGCCGCGATCAACGCCGCGACGGCGGACCTGCGGGCCCAGGGCGTCGAGGCGATCGTCGTCGTGCTGCACGAGGGGTTCTCGCAGCAGGCCGGCGCGGGCTACGACGAGTGCGTCGCGCCGTTCGGCCCGGCGGTCGACGTCAACCCCGAGATCGACGCGGAGGTCGACGCGATCGTCACCGGGCACTGGCACGGCATGGCCAACTGTTTCCTGCCCGGCCCCGACGGCGTGCCGCGGCCGATCGTCCAGGGCGGCAACCACGGCCACCTGATCAGCGAGATCGGCCTCCAGCTGGACCCGGCCACCGGCGACGTCGTGCGCGACCGGACCACGTCCGTCCTGCACCCGAACACCCAGGACGTCGCGCGGGACCCGGAGGCGCTGCGCATCGCCGCCTACTGGCGGGCCGAGCTGGCCGAGCGCAACGCCACGGAGGTCGCGACGATCACCGGCGACATCCGGCGAGCGGCGGGCGACGCCGCCGAGTCACCGGCGTACAACCTGGCGGCCGACGCCTTCCTCTGGGCGGCGAACCAGGACGGCGAGGCCGACCTCGCGGTCGCCATGCCGGGCATCCTGCGGGCCGACCTGACGTACGCGCCGACTGCGTCCCGGCCCGGCGACGCACCCGGCCGGGTGCTCTTCCCGGAGCTCGCGGTCGGCCTGGTCTACGACTCCGGCATCGGCGTCGGGATCGTCCGCGGCACGGTGACCGGCGGCGACGTGCTCGAGTTGCTGGAGAGCCAGTGGCAGACCGGCCCGAACGGGACGGTGACGTTCCGCTCGATGGCGGTGTCCGGCAACGTCACGTACGCCTACGACACCGACCGGCCCGTGGGCCGGCGGATCGTGCCGGGCAGCGTCCGCATCGACGGGCGGCCGCTGCGGCCCGGCGGGGAGTACCGGGTGGCGACGCTGGCGAACAACTTCTTCGCCAAGAACGCCACGCCCGGCTTCACCGCCCTGTTCGACGCCCGCGACCAGGAACGCAGCCTGTTCAACGGCGGCGACGCGCTGTGGCGGTACGCCGAGGCGCACTCGCCGCTCGCCCCGCCCGCGGTGGGCAGGGCGAGCGCGCGCTGAGAACGACGGGGGCGCCGGCGGTCAGACCAGGATCGCCGGCGTCTCCCAGTCCTTGCCGAGCACGTGGTGGGCGAGGAACGCGAACACCGTCTGGTACCAGACCTTCGCGTGCTGCGGCGTGAGGATCCAGTGGTTCTCGTCGGGGAAGTAGAGGAACTTGTGCGGGATCTCGCCGTCCTCCGCCTCGGCCCGCGACGCGATCTCGAACCACAGCCGCAGCGCCTCGCCGATGGGCACCCGGTAGTCGCGGTCGCCGTGGATGACCAGCATCGGCGTGGTGATGGAGTCGACGTGGTTGTGCGGCGAGTTGGCCGCCGCCATCTCCGCCGACATCTCCTTGACCCAGTAGAACGCGGCGTCGGTGGTCGGGCCGAACTGGTCGAGCGCCCACAGGCTGGCGTGGGTGACGATGGCGTCGAAGCGGTCGGTGTTGCCGGCCACCCAGTTCGCCATGTAGCCGCCGAACGAGCCGCCCATGGCCGCGGTGCGGGTCTCGTCGATGTCGTCGCGGGCGACGGCGGCATCGGTGATGGCCATGAGGTCGGTGAACGGCGCCTTGCCCCAGGCGCCCCAGCCGCGGCGGATGAAGTCGAGGCCGTAGCCGGTCGACAGCGCCGGATCGGGCAGCAGGACGGCGTAACCCTGGGCGACCGCGAGCCACGGGTTCCACCGCCACGACCACGCGTTCCAGGAGCCGAGCGGGCCGCCGTGGATCCACAGCAGCAGCGGTGCGGGGCTGGTGGCCGATGCGCCGTCGGGCAGCGCGAGCCAGGCCCGCACGCGGACGCCGTCGGCCGCCGTCGTGTCGACCTCGGTGAGGGTGCCCGGGAGGGCCGGCACCGGGGCGGGCGCCGGCAGCGGCTCGGACTGCTGCCGGGGAGCGGTCGCGGACAGCCGGACCGGCCGGGGCGGCTCGAGGTAGGACGTACGCAGCGCGTAGACGGTCTGCCCGTCGGGCGAGACGACGAGGTCGGAGTAGGCGTAGTCGTCGGCGGTGAGCCGGGTGATCTCGCCGCTGCCGAGGTCGGCCCGGAAGACCGGGGACCGGCCGTCGTCGTCGGCGGCGAAGAGGACGGCCGAGCCGTCGGGCGTCCACACCGGCGACCCCGGCCAGCGGTCCCAGTCGGCGGTGAGCGACCGGGTGGCGCCGTCGGCGACGGTGATGACGACCAGCTCCTGGTCGACCGGCTCGGTCGGCGTGGACCGCCGGCCCTTGATGGCCGCGACGCTGGCGCCGTCGGGCGCGAACTTCGGCGCCTCGAACTCGAAGTCGGGGTCGTCGGCCAGCACGCGCCGCTCGCCGGTGGCGACGTCGACGAGCACCAGCGACTGACGGAAGCCGCCGCGCTCGGGGACGTTCCACACCGCGACCACGGTGGAGCCGTCGGGGCTGACGTCGAACGAGGTGGAGTCGAGCGAGCGACCGGCGTCAGGGGTGAGGTCGCGCAGTTCGACCGCGGGGTCGTCGAGCGGCGACTCACCGTCCTGCAGCGAGCCGGCGAACAGCCGCGGCGCGTCGGGGCCGAGATCGTGGTCCCAGTACCGCACCGGGTAGCGCTCGTGCAGGATCGCGGAGACCTTCTTCTCCTTGCGCTCTTTGCGCTTCTTCTCCTCCGACTCCAGATCGGCCGACGAGGGGAAGGTGCTGGAGGCGACCACGATGGCCCCGGACTCGCGCGCGACGACCACGCCGCCGATGCCGCCGGGCCGCTTGGCGACGACGCGGGCCTCACCTCCGCCGGCCGGGAGCAGCCAGAGCAGCGGAACCTCGTCATCGTCCTTCGCGGCCGGGTCGGGGCGGGCCGAGCCGAACAGCAGCGAACCGTCGGGCAGGAACGCGGCGCCGCTCTCGCCCTTGGCGCTGCGGGTCAGCCGGCGCGCCGGACGCTCGCCCGCGGGGTCGACCTCCCACAGCGCCGTGACGTACTTGGTCTTGTCAGGGTTCAGCGTGGACACCGCGGTCACGAGGCGGGTGCCGTCGGGTGACAGCGTCAGCCCGCCGGTCCGCGGCAGTGCCACGTAGGCGTCCAGGTCGTGGAACGGAGTGGGTGGGATGTCCGGGGTCTCCGGCGGGGTCTCTGTCACGGTTTCTTACCTATCACGGGAATGAGACGTCCTGACAGGACGACTTACGCAGCGGCACGAGGGCGTTCTACCCTCGACGTGGCGGGCGCGCGACGAGGGAGCTTCGATGACGAAGACGGCGATGGCCTGGTCGGCCGGTGCCGACCTGCCCGCCATCGCGCGCCGGTTGCGATTCGCCCACGAAACGTTCGTCACCACCGGCCGGGCGGCCCCCGGAGTGCGTCCGGTCGTCGCCGACTCCTGGCAGCGGTCGGTGTCGTCGGGTGCCGATCCCGCCGGTGCCCGCCTCCCACCGGTCGAGCTGACCGACGCCGACCTCGACGGCTACCGCTCGGGGCATCCGCTGGCCGCCGTGATGCCGGTGATCCGGAACCTGCTGGTGGCCGACGCCGCCGACAGCGACCTGCTGGTCGCGGTGGCCGACCACGAGGGCCGGCTGCTGTGGGTCGAGGGCGAGCCGGTGCTGCGCCGCCGGGCCGAGGCGATGCACTTCCTGGCCGGGGCGCGGTGGAGCGAGCAGGCGGCGGGCACCAACGCCCCCGGCACCGCGCTGGCCATCGGCGGGCCGGTCCAGATCTTCGCCGCCGAGCACTTCTCCGCCGCGGTGCAGCCGTGGAGCTGCTCGGCCGCGCCCATCCACGACCCGCGGACCGGCGCCGTCCTGGGCGTCATCGACGTCACCGGCGGCGACCACGTCGCCTCGCCGCACATGCTGACGCTGGTCCGTGCCGCCGCGGCGGCGGCCGAGGGCGAGCTGCGCCTGCAGGCGCTGCGTCCACCGGCGCCGTCCCGGTCGCATCCGGCGGCGCCGCCGGCCGCCCGCCCGCGGCTGGAGGTCCTCGGCACCACCGGGCGGCTGCTGTGCGACGGCGCGCCACGGACCATCTCGCCCCGGCTGGCCGAGGTCCTCCTGCTGCTCACCCTGCGGCCGGACGGGCTGACGGCCGAGCAGCTGGCCGTCGACCTGTACGAGCGGGAGCCGTCGATGGTCACCGTCCGGGCCGAGCTGAGCCGGCTGCGCGCACTGCTGGGCACCGATGCCCTGGGGTCGCGGCCGTACCGCCTGCACGTCCCGGTCGCCACCGACCTCGCCGAGCTCGACGCCCTGCTCGCCCGCGGCGACGCCCGGGCGGCGGTCGACCGCTACACCGGGCCGGTGCTGCCGTTCTCGCAGGCGCCGCGGATCGCCCGGTTGCGCGCCGAGACCGCCGCGGCGCTGCGGCGGGTGCTGCTCGACCACGCCGACGGCGGCACCCTGCTCGACTTCGCCCAGCGTCACGCCGACGACGACCTCGAGGTCTGGACAGCGGCCCACGACCGGCTGCCGGCCGGCGACCCGCGGCGGTCCACCGTCGGCAGCCGGATCGACCTCCTCGACGCCGAGCTCGGCCTGTCCTGACCGCCGTCGCGGCAACGTTGCGGCAACCACGCCCCGCCTACCGTCTCCGGCACCGCGCACCCGTGCAGTCGAAGGAGACCAGCCATGAGCGTGTACGCCGCACCCGGGCGGCCCGGCAGCCCCGCCGAGTTCGAGTCCCGCTACGGCAACTGGATCGGCGGGCAGTTCGTCCCGCCGGTCAAGGGCCAGTACTTCGAGAACCCCACCCCGGTCACCGGCCAGTCGTTCTGCGAGATCCCGCGGTCGACGGCGGAGGACGTCGAGCTGGCGCTGGACGCGGCGCACAAGGCGGCACCGGCCTGGGGCCGCACGTCGCCGGCCGAGCGCGCCGTGATCCTCAACAGGATCGCCGACCGGATCGAGGACAATCTCGAACGCCTCGCCGTGACCGAGGTGTGGGACAACGGCAAGCCGGTCCGCGAGACGCTGGCCGCGGACCTGCCGCTGGCGATCGACCACTTCCGCTACTTCGCCGGCGCGATCCGGGCGCAGGAGGGCGGCATCAGCGAGCTGGACCACGACACCATCGCCTACCACTTCCACGAGCCGCTGGGCGTCGTCGGGCAGATCATCCCGTGGAACTTCCCGCTACTGATGGCGACGTGGAAGCTGGCGCCCGCGCTGGCCGCCGGGAACGCCGTCGTGATCAAGCCGGCCGAGCAGACGCCCGCGTCCATCCTCGAGCTGATGAAGCTGATCGGCGACCTGCTGCCCGAGGGCGTCGTGAACGTCGTCAACGGGTTCGGCGTCGAGGCGGGCAAGCCGCTGGCGTCGAGCTCCCGGATCGCGAAGGTCGCCTTCACCGGCGAGACCACCACCGGTCGGCTGATCATGCAGTACGCGTCGCAGAACCTCATCTCGGTGACGCTGGAGCTGGGTGGGAAGTCACCGAACATCTTCTTCGCCGACGTGCTGGCCGCCGACGACGACTTCCGCGACAAGGCGCTGGAGGGGTTCGCGATGTTCGCCCTCAACCAGGGCGAGGTGTGCACCTGTCCGTCGCGGGCGCTGATCGACCGGTCCATCTACGACGAGTTCCTCGAGGCCGCCGTCATCCGGACCAAGGAGATCAAGCAGGGCGACCCGCTGGACACCGAGACGATGATCGGGGCGCAGGCCAGCAACGACCAGCTGGAGAAGATCCTGTCGTACCTGGAGATCGGCCGGGCCGAGGGCGCCCGCGTGCTCACCGGCGGCGAACGGGCCGATCTCGGCGGCGAGCTGTCCGGCGGCTACTACGTCCAGCCGACCATCTTCGAGGGCGACAACTCGATGCGGATCTTCCAGGAGGAGATCTTCGGACCGGTCGTCGCCGTCACCGGATTCAGCGGCTACGACGACGCCATGACGATCGCCAACGACACGCTCTACGGCCTCGGCGCCGGGGTGTGGAGCCGGGACGCGAACACCGCCTACCGGGCCGGCCGCGAGATCAAGGCCGGCCGGGTGTGGACGAACTGCTACCACGCCTACCCGGCCCACGCGGCGTTCGGCGGCTACAAGCAGTCCGGCATCGGCCGCGAGAACCACCGGATGATGCTCGACCACTACCAGCAGACGAAGAACCTGCTGGTCAGCTACAGCCCGAAGGCGCAGGGCTTCTTCTGATGAGGTTCTGCTGATGCCCGAGCGCGTCGCCATCACCGACGCCGCGGCCGCGCTCGTCGAGCGACTGGTGGAGCAGCACGGCCCCCTGCTGTTCCACCAGTCCGGCGGCTGCTGCGACGGCAGCTCGCCGATGTGCTACCCGCGCGGCGACTTCCTCGTCGGCGACGTCGACGTGTTCCTCGGCTGGGTGGCGGACACCCCGTTCTACATGTCCGGGCCGCAGTTCGAGTACTGGCGGCACACCCACCTGACGGTGGACGTGGTGCCGGGACGCGGCAGCGGGTTCAGCGTCGAGGCGCCGGAAGGGGTCCGGTTCCTCATCCGCTCGCGCCTCTACACCGACGACGAGGACGCCGCCCTGGCCGCCGACCCGCCCCCGCACGGGCCGCAGCACTGAGCTGCTCAGCGGAGCGGCGCTGTGCTGGTGCGGGCGATCAGCTTGGTGGGGACGGTGGTGACCGACGGCTCGGTGTCGATGCCGGAGCGCAGCCGCTCGACCAGCGCCATCGCCGCGAGCCGGCCCTCCTCGCGAACGTCCTGGGCGACGGTGCTGAGGCCGAACAGCCAGGACATGTCGTGGTCGTCGACGCCGATGACGGAGAGGTCGTCGGGGACCCGGACGCCGCGATGCCGGGCCGCGTACATGACGCCCATGGCGACCTCGTCGGAGACCGCGAACAGCGCCGTCGGCCGGACGCCGCGGGCGATCAGCTCCTCGTACGCGGTGATGCCGGCCTCGACGGTGAACTTGGCCGGCACCGTGAGCCGCGGGTCCGGCTCGATCCCGGCCTCGCGCAGCACCTCGACGTAGCCGAGCCGGCGGTCAGGCGAGACCGGGAAGCCGAGGTGGTCGTCGGGGTCGCCGCCGGCGAAGGCGATGCTGCGATGGCCCAGCTCGACGAGGTGGCGGGTCGCCTGCCGGCCGACCTCGACGTCGTCGACGCGGACGGTGGGGATGCCCGGCACGATCGGCCCGACCACCATGACCGGACGGTGCATGGCGTGCAGCGCCGCGACCTCGTCGGCGTCGAGCGGCAGGCTCATGATGAGCAGGCCGTCGGCCCGTTTGCGCAGCAGCTGGGTGTCGAAGACCTTGCGCCGGTTGGTCTCGACCTCGGACAGGTCGTAGCGCAGGACGTCGTAGCCGTGCTGCGCCAGCACCTCCTGCGCACCCTCGAGGACGGCGGTGAAGTACCAGCCGCGCGCCACCGGCGACACGACGGCGACCGCGCCGGTGCGGCCGGTGGGCAGCCCGGCCGCGCTGGGCGACGCGACGTAGCCCAGCTCGGCCGCGATGTCCTGCACGAGCTGCCGGGTGGCGGCGGACACCCCCGGCAGCCCGCGCAGCGCCCGGGACACCGTCGCCACCGAGACCCCGGCTCGGGCGGCGACGTCGACGATTCCGGTCATCGGTCACATCTCTCGGCCGCGGGCGGGTCCAGGGTCACCCCTTGACGCTACCTGCGAGCAGTCCTCGCACGAAGTAGCGCTGGAGGAGCAGGAAGACGATCACCGGGATGACGATCGACACGAACGCGCCGGCCGACAGCAGGTGCCACGTGCTGCCGCGGCTGCCGACCAGCTCGGCCAGCCGAGCCGTGAGCGGCTGGACGTCCTGCGCGCCGGTCGCCATCGTGATCGCCACCAGCAGGTCGTTCCAGACCCAGAGGAACTGGAAGATCGCGAACGCGGCGATGGCCGGCGTGACCAGCGGCAGCATGACCCGCAGGAAGATCGTCACGTGCCCGGCGCCGTCGACCCGGGCCGCCTCCATCAGCTCGCCGGGAACCTCCTTGAAGAAGTTGTGCAGGAGGAAGATCGCCAGGGGTAGCGCGAAGATCGTGTGCGAGATCCACAGCGGCCAGAACGTCCCGTTGACGCCCGTGTCGACGTAGATGCGCAGCAGCGGGATCAGCGCCACCTGCAACGGCACGATCTGCAGCGCGAACACCGCGACGAACAGGGTGTCGCGGAACGGGAACCTCATCCACGCGAACGCGTACGCCGCCAGGCACGCGATGGACACCGGGATGATCACCGACGGGACCGTGATGACGAGCGAGTTGATGAAGTACGTGGACAGCGAGGAGCCGCCGTAGAGCACCTCGTCGTAGTTGGCGAGGGTCAACTGGGGATCGCCGAACCAGTTCCACCAGCCGGAGGTCCGGATGTCCCGCTCCGGCCGGAACGAGGTCAGCAGCAGGCCGAACGTCGGCAGCGTCCACAGCACGGCGATGATCAGTGCGACCAGTGACGCCCACCTGGACGTGAGCCGCTTGCGGGTCCGGCCGGTGATGGTCGCCGGGGTGACCGTCGCCAGCTCATCCTGGAGGGCGGGGGTGGGAATCGCGGCGGTCATCGCAGTTCCGCCTTTCGCAGCTGTCGGACGTTGTAGGCCACGATCGGGATCACCAGGACGAACAGCATGACGGCGAGCGCTGACGCCAGTCCCGTGTCACCCAGCGAGAAGCCCTGGGTATAGAACTCGTTCGCGATCACGCTGGTGTCGAAGTTGCCGCCGGTCAGGGTCCGGACGATGTCGAACACCTTGAGCGTCCCGATCGAGATGGTCGTCAGCACCACGACCAGCGCGGGTCGGATGCTCGGCACGGTGATGTAGCGGAACATCCGCACGCCGGTGAGGCCGTCGAGCTGTGCCGCCTCGGTGATGTCGGACGGGATGGCCTTGATGGCCGCCGAGAGCACCGTCATGGCGAACCCGGCCTGGACCCACACCATGATGACGATGAGGAACAGCGTGTTCCACGGCGTGTCGACCAGGAAGTGCCGTGGCTCCATGCCGAGCCAGACGAGCACCTGGTTGAGCAGGCCCACCTGCTCGATGTTCTGCTGGTCGGGCCGGTACTCGTAGACGTAGCGCCAGATGATCGAGGCGCCGACCAGCGAGATGGCCATCGGCATGAAGATGACCGCCTTGGCCGCCGCCTCGACGCGGCTGCGGTCGACCAGGACGGCGTAAACGAGGCCGATGAAGGTGGCGAGCAACGGCGTCAGGATCACCCAGATCGCGGTGTTGCGCAGCACGATCAGCATGTCCGAGTTCGTGAAGATCTCGGTGAAGTTGTCGACGCCGACGAACTCGTCACTGGTGCGGTCGAAGAACGACTGATAGATCGTCCGGACGGCGGGATAGATCAGCCCGACGCCGAGCAGCAGCAGAGCCGGCAGCACGAACGCCAGCGACTGCCACAGGTCGGCGCGGCGCCGCGCCCGGCCGACCAGCAGCAGAATCGCGCCCATGACGCCGACGAACAGCGCCACCGCCAGGGCCATCTGCCCGAACTTCTCGAAAGTGTCCACGTATCACCACCTAGGAGAGCGGAGCGGGGTGAGGCGGGGATGACCGGCCGTGCCGGCCACCCCCACCTGCTGCCCTACTACTGCGGCCAGGCCGCTTCGATGGCGTCGACGGTCTCCTGCGTGCTGGCGCCGGTGACCCAGTCGACCATCCCCGTCCAGAACGCGACGGTCCCGACCTCGGCCGGCATCAGGTCCGACGCGTCGAACCGGAACACCGCCTCGGGGTCCTGGATGATCTCGGCCGAGAGCTGGTTGACCGGGCTCTCGTAGGCGTCGATCGGGACGGTCCGGTTGGCCGACACGAAGTTGCCGTGACTGGCCCGCTCGGCGTGCCAGTGGTCGCTCGACAGGTACGTCTGGAAGGCCTGGACCTCCGGACGCTCGGCGAACGCGGCCACGAACTCGCCACCGCCGAGGACCGGGTTGCCGTGCTCCTCCTCGATGCCGGGGAGGTAGAACGCGAACACGTCGCCGTCCTCCGCGACCTCGACGCCCTCGCCCCAGTTGGCCTGGTAGAACGACGCCTGGTGGTGCATCCAGCAGTTGCCGTCGAGGATCGGCAGGCCGGCGTCCTCGAATCGGGTGGTCGCGATGCTCGCGACGTCACCGAGGCCGCCGTTGACGTACTGGTCGTTCTTCAGGATCTCGCCGACCGTGTCGAACGCCTCGACCACCTGCGGGTCGTTGAACGGGATCTCGTGCTTGTACCACTGGTCGTACACGTCCGGGCCGGCCGTGCGGAGCATGACCTCCTCGACCCAGTCGGTGCCCGGCCAGCCGGTGGCGTCACCGGAGCCGAAGCCGGCGCACCACGGGATGCTGCCGTCCTCGACGATCTGGTCCGAGAGCGCGATGAGGTCGTCCCACGTCTCCGGCACCTCGTAGCCGGCGTCCTCGAACGCCGACGGCGAGTACCAGACGAAGGACTTCACGTTCGCACCGAACGGCGTGCCGTAGTAGGTGCCGTCGACGGTGCCGTACTCGATCCACGACGGGTCGAACGACGCCTCGACGTTGGCCCGGGCCTCGTCGGGCACCGGGATGACGGCGTCGTAGTCGCGGACCAGGCTGGCCAGCAGACCCGGCTGCGGGATGATCGCGAGGTCCGGCGGGGACCCGCCCTGGATGCGGATCGGCAGCTGGGCCTCGAACTCGTCGGAACCCTCGTAGTCCACCGTGGCCCCGGTGCACTCCTCGAACTTGTCGAACGACGCCTCCAGCGGCGCGTCCTCCGGCGCGACGATCGTGCTGTACACGGTCACCGTCGAGCCGCTGAGGTCGCCGTACTCCTCCGCGAACGCGCAGTCGGTCTCACCGCCACCAGTCTCGCCGCCGCCCGCGGTCTCGTCGTCGCCGTCGTCGCCACCACATGCGGCAAGGACGAGCGACACGCTGGCAGCGAGGCCGACAGCCGCCCAGCCCCTGCGGGCGCTGCTCTTCGCCATGTGTCTGTCTCCCTCCCAGAAGGGATCGGTCCGAGCACCTGCCGCTCGAATCCCAGTGCATGAACGAAAACGTTTACGCTCGAAAATTGCAAGAGCCCATCGGCAACTTCGCCGTAACGATTACGTCACGCCGCTCGGACGCATGTGAGATGTCACACGGGAGGGCTCAGGTGTGCCGGCGCGCGGCCACCACGCGGAAGCGCGACGCCACGAATGCGGCGTCGGTGAGGCAGGCGTTCGCGGCCGGGTTGGCGCCGGTGCCGTGGAAGTCCGAGAACGCCGCCGACTGGTTGACGAAGACCCCGCCGGTGAGGTTGATCGACAGCGGCACGGCGGCCTCCATCGCGGCCTGCTCGGCGGCGTCGAGCACGGCCGGGTCGGTGGAGTAGACCGACGCCGTCATGCCGCCGTGCTCGCGGACCGACGCGGCGAAGCGGTCCAGCGCCTGCGCGGTCGAGTCGGCGGCGATGAGGAACGAGACCGGGCCGAAGCACTCGGCCGAGTAGCGGTCGTCGTCGGCGATGTCGACGGCGACGACGGCGGGCGTGCGGATGGTGGCGTCCGGCCACGCCGGGTGCCGGATGGTGCGCGCGGCGAGGACGGTGCCGCCGTCGCCGCCCAGGGCGTCGACGCGGTCGCGGACGCCGTCGTTGACCACGGCGCCCAGGATCTCGACCGCCCGGGCGTCGTCGCCGAGCAGCTTGTCGATGGCGCCCGCGAGCGCCGCGCCGAACTCGTCGAACGTCACCCTCCCCTGGTCGGTGAGGATCCCGTCGCGCGGGACGAACACGTTCTGCGGCGCCGTGCACATCTGGCCGGTGTAGAGGCTGAGCGAGAACGCGAGGTTGTTCACCAGACCCTGCAGGTCGTCGGTGGAGTCGACCAGGACGGTGTTCAGCCCGGCCTTCTCGGTGAACACGACGGCCTGACGCGCGTGCTCCTCGAGCCAGGAGCCGAACGCCGTCGAGCCGGTGAAGTCGACGATGCGCACCTCGGGACGGACGGCCAGCACGGCGGCCAGACCGTCGGCGGGGTCCTCGGCCGCGAGCGTGACGAGGTCTTGGTCGAAGCCGTATTCGCCGAGCACCTCGCGGATGGTCTGCACCGTCATGGCCAGCGGCAGGACGGCCCTCGGGTGCGGCTTGACGACGACGGCGTTGCCGGTGGCCAGCGACGCGAACAGCCCCGGCCAGGAGTTCCAGGTGGGGAACGTGTTGCAGCCGATGACCAGCGCGACACCTCGGGGCACCACGTGGAACGTCTTCGTCATGCGCAGCGGCTCGCCCTTGGCCGGCTTCTCCCACAGCACCTCGCCGGGGATGCGGGCCTGCTCGGCGTGCGCGTACGCGACCGCCTCCAGCGCGCGGTCCAGCGCATGCGCGCCGCCGGCCTGGAAGGCCATGACGAACGCCTGACCGGAGGTGTGCATGACCGCCTGGGCCAGCTCGAAGATGCGCTCGTGCAGCCGCGACAGCACCTCGAGGCAGACCGCGGCGCGGCCGTCGACGCCGGCGTCGCGCCAGGCCGGGATGGCCGCCTGCGCGGCGGTGAGCAGCGTCGTCACCGCGTCGTCGGTGGCCGGCACCCGCGGATAGCGCACGCCGAGGTCGGGCCCGTACGGGCTGGTCTCGGTGGCGACGGTGCCGCCGGCGCCGGGCGTCTCGAGCGGGAAGTCGGCGCCGAGGTGCGCCTCGTACGCGGCCTGCCCCTCGGCGGCGGCGGTGTCGCCGTAGACGCGCGGACTGGGCGACTCCGGATAGGCCGAGAAGTACGTCCGCTCGCCGATGGCCGCCTCGGCCCGGCCGAGGAGGTCGCGGTGCCGATCGATCAGACTGCCCAGCGCCATCGCGAACCTCCGGGAGCGTGTGACAAACTAGCGCACAGTTGCCTCCACTCTGTCACATCCACACATCACCCGTCCATGAGGGGAGACACTCGAACCATGGACGCCATCGCTCGCTCGGTGCCCGTCGGCGTCGTGGGCGCCGGGACGATGGGCGCCGGCATCGCCCAGGTCGCCGCGGCGGCCGGGCACGAGGTGCGGGTGTACGACGCGGCCGGCGGCGCCGCGGCGGCCGCCATCGAGGCGATCTTCCAGCGGCTGGCCCGCGCGGTCGACAAGGGCCGGCTGCTCGCGGAGGAGGCCGAGGACGTCGCCACCCGGCTGCACGCCGTCGAGACGCTGGAGGATCTCGCCGGCTGCGGCCTGGTGATCGAGGCCGTCGTCGAGGACCTGGAGGTCAAGCGGGCGCTGTTCGCCGGGCTGGAGGCGGTCTGCGGTCCCGACGCGGTCCTCGCCACGAACACGTCGTCGCTGTCCGTCGACGCGATCGCCGGCGAGCTCGCGCACCCGGGCCGGGTGGCCGGCCTGCACTTCTTCAACCCGGCGCCGGTGCTGCCGCTGGTCGAGGTGGTCAGGGGCGCCCACACCGACGCCGCGGTGGCCGAGCTGCTGGTGGCGACGGCGACGGCCTGGGGCAAGACGCCGGTGCGGGCCGCGTCGACACCGGGCTTCGTCGTCAACCGGGTGGCGCGCCCGTTCTACGGCGAAGCGTTTCGGCTGCTGGAGTCCGGCCGGGTCGACGCCGCGACCGTCGACGCGCTGCTGCGCGAGTCCGGCGGGTTCCGGATGGGCCCCTTCGAGCTGGCCGACCTCATCGGTCACGACGTCAACCTCGCGGTGAGCCGGTCCGTCTGGGAGGCGTTCGGCCGCGACCCGCGGTTCATGCCGTCGGTGCTGCAGGAGCGCCTGGTCGCCGACGGGCGCCTGGGGCGCAAGACCGGCCGCGGCATCTACGCCGACGACGAGCCGCGCCCGGCGCCGGCGACGGCGGATCCGGTCACCGGCACGGCGGCGATCTGGACCGGCACCGGCGGGTTCGACCCGTCCGTCCCCGGCTGGACCATGAGCAGCGGCGACGTCGAGCTGCGGCTCACCGACGGGCGGACCGCGGCCCAGCACACCGGCGGCGGGCCGGGCACCGTCGTGCTGGTCGACCTGACGCTGGACCGGTCGCCGGCTCGGGTCGGTATCGCCGCGCCGGAGCATGCGCCGAAGGAGCACGTCGAGGCCGCGGTCGCGTTCCTGCAGGGCCACGGGTTCGCCGTGACGGTGCTGCCGGACCTGCCCGGCCTGGTGGTGGCCCGGACGGTGGCGACGCTGGCCGCCGCGGCCGCCGACGCCGTGGACTCCGGGGTCGCGACGGCCGAGGACGTCGATACGGCGATGCGGCTGGGCGTCAACTACCCCCGCGGCCCCTACGACTGGGGTGACCGCCTGGGGTGGAACTGGGTCGCCGGCGTGCTGGACGCGCTGGCGGCCGCCGAGGACCCCGGCCGCTACCGAGTGTCTCCCGGGCTGCGCCGCCGCGCCCGCGAGGCCGACGGGCGGCCCGACGACCCCGAGGTCCGCGAGCGCGACGACCTGGCCCGGCGGGCCGCCGACGCGATGTGGGCCGACGACGCCGCGTCGCAGGCGCTCGGGATGACCATCGAGCAGGTCAGCGCCGGGCACGCCGTCGTCACGATGCGGGTCCGGCCAGACATGGTGAACGGCCACGGCATCTGCCACGGCGGCCTGGTGTTCACGCTGGCCGACAGCGCGTTCGCTGTCGCGTGCAACACCCACAACCGGCGCACGGTCGCGGTCGGCGCGGACGTCACGTTCCTCGCGCCCGCGCGCGAGGGCGACCTGCTGCGCGCCGTCGCCCACGAGCGGTACCGCTCCGGCCGGACCGGGATCTGCGACGTCGCCGTGTACCGCGACGGCGTGACGATCGCGGAGTTCCGCGGCCGGTCGCGCGAGATCCCCGGCACGCTGGCGCCGGACGAGGAGGAGACATGACCGAGGCGTTCCTGGCCGGCGGGGTGCGGACGCCGATCGGGCGGTACGGCGGCGCGCTGTCGTCCGTGCGGCCCGACGACCTCGCGGCGCATGTGCTGCGGGAGCTGCTGGCCCGCCACCCGCGAGTGCCCGCCGACGCCGTCGATGAGGTCGTCCTCGGCTGCGCCAACCAGGCCGGCGAGGACAACCGCAACGTCGCCCGCATGGCCGTTCTGCTGGCCGGCTACCCGGCGTCGGTGCCCGGCGTGACGGTGAACCGCCTGTGCGGCTCCGGGCTCGACGCGCTCGCGTACGCCGCGCGGGCGGTGCGCACCGGCGAGGCCGACGTCGTCGTCGCGGGCGGGGTCGAGTCGATGTCGCGGGCGCCGCTCGTGCTGCCCAAGGCGCAGTCCGCGTTCGACCGAGGCCAGGCGCAGGTCTACGACACCACCATCGGCTGGCGCTTCGTGAACCCGGCGATCGAGAGCGCCTATGGCACCGACTCCATGCCGGAGACGGCCGAGAACGTCGCCGCCGAGCACGGGGTGAGCCGCGCCGACCAGGACGCGTTCGCCCTGCGCAGCCAGCAGCGGGCGGCCGCGCGGCGCAAGGAGCTCGCGGCGGAGATCGTCCCCGTCACCGTGCCGCGCAAGCGCGGCGAGCCCGACGTCGTCGACGCCGACGAGCACCCGCGCGAGACCTCGCTCGAGGCGCTGGCGCGGCTGCGGCCGATCGTGCGGCCGGACGGCACCGTCACGGCCGGCAACGCGTCCGGCGTCAACGACGGTGCCGCCGCACTGCTGGTGATGAGCGCCGCCGCGGTCGACCGGTACGGCGTCGAGCCGCTGGCTCGCGTCGCGGGTGCCGCGACCGCCGGGGTGGAGCCGCGGGTCATGGGGCTCGGCCCGGTCCCGGCGACGGAGAAGCTGCTCGGGCGGGCCGGCGTGGCGCTGGCCGACGTTGGGAACGTCGAGCTGAACGAGGCGTTCGCCGCCCAAGCGCTGGCCTGCCTGCGGCTGCTCGGCCTGCCCGACGACGCCGAGCACGTGAACCCCAACGGCGGCGCGATCGCGCTCGGCCACCCGCTGGGCATGAGCGGCGCCCGCCTCGCGCTGTCCGCCGCGCTGGAGCTGCAGCGGCGGGGGTCGCGGCACGCGCTGGCGACGATGTGCATCGGGGTGGGCCAGGGCATCGCCGTCCTGCTCTCCCGCCCGTAGCCCAGGGGGCCGGTCCGCTGAGCCGGACCTTGTCGGTGGGGGCCGGTAAGATCATTTGCATGTTCGAAGAAGCGCTGTCGACTGCTCCGCCGCCGGAGGTTGCTCCGCCCGTGGAGTGGATGGCGGCGTCGCCGTGTGATGACCCGAGCGTCGCCGACATCGACCCGGCGCTGTTGGAACAGTTGTGCACCGGCGGTGAGGCCGCTGTCGCGGTCTTCGACATCGATCAGGTGCCGCCCGGGCCGGAACTGGCCGCCCGGCTGGCGGCGTTCGACCCGGCGGCCGCGAGCGCGGACGAGCTGGTCGAGGCCGAGGCCGCGTTCGGGCGGCAGGCCGCGTGGGTGGCCGCCGGCGAGGCGGCGGTGCTGGCCGAACTGGCGACGCGGTCGGAGATGCGCCCCGACGAGACCGGGTACCGGTCGGTGAATCCGGTGACGAACACCGCGATAACGCTCGCCGGGCGGTGCCAGGTCACCTGTAAGCAGGCGGAGAACCAGGTCGGCCACGCGATCCAGCTGGTGCTGGATTTTCCCGATACCCACGCCCTGCTCGCGACCGGCGCGATCGATCTGCGCCGCGCCCGGGTGATCACCGACGAGCTCGGCGGCCAAGACCCCCACGTCCGGGCACGGGTGGAAGCCGCCGTGCTGCCGAAAGCCCCCGGCCTGGATTCGGTCGCGCTGCGGAAGCTGATCAAGCAGTTGCTGCACGAACTGGCGCCGGTGGAGGCGGCGGACCGGTACGAGGCCGCGCGTGAGCGCCGCTACGTCGCCATCACCCCCGCGTCGGATGGGATGGCGCATCTGGAGGCGCGGCTGCCCGCCGCGGACGCCGCCGCCCTGGACACCGCGCTGAACGCGGCCGCGGCCGACGCCAAACGTGCCGACGCCGCCGCCGGACTCCCCGCCCGCACCAAGGACCAGCGCCGCGCCGACGCCCTGGCCGAGCTGGGCTGGGCCGCCCTCACCGCCTGCGCCGACGGCACCACCACCCCGCTGAGCCACGCCGCCGGGGTGGCAAGCTCGGCCGGCGAGCCTGCTCACCAGATCACCGGCGACGCGGCAGCCGCTGCCGGCAACCCCGCNGAGCCACGCCGCCGGGGTGGCAAGCTCGGCCGGCGAGCCTGCTCACCAGATCACCGGCGACGCGGCAGCCGCTGCCGGCAACCCCGCCCACCAGGCGTTCGCCGGTGCGGCCGGCTCCGCCGGCGGCGCGCCATCTCGTGCCGACGCCGCTGCCGGCCAGCCACCACCGGCACCATCCGGGAGCGGCGCGACGCTGCCGCGGCGGCGGCCGATCAGCGTGCACATCACCGTCCCGTTCGCCACCGCCGTCGGGTTGAGTGACCAGCCGGGCGAGCTGGAGGGCTACGGGCCCATCCCCGCGCACGCCGCCAAGGTCCTCGCCGCCGAAGGCGTCTGGACATGGCTGCGCACCGACCCCGGCACCGGGCAGCTGCTCGACTTGGGCCGCACCAAGTACCGACCCACCAAGGCGCTGGCGGAGTTCATCGTCGCGCGTGACAAGACGTGCCGCGCACCTGGCTGCCATCGCCGCGCGGGGGCGTGCGACATCGACCACATCACCCCGTTCACCGCCGGCGGGACCACCTGCACGGCGAACTGCCACGCCCTGTGCGAAACCCACCACCTGCTCAAACACCGCGGCGACTGGCGAGTCCACCGACAACCCGACGGCACCACCGTCTGGACCAGCCCCACCGGCCACCGCTATGCGAAACCACCCGAAGCGACTGGGCCGGCGCCACCGCGGTTGGGCGGTGGCGCCAGTCCCGAACAGCCGTCGTTCTGACCCGCCCGGGGTCAGCCCCAGACCAGGGCGTTGCCCGGGTCCTCGAGCAGCGCCGCCAGGTCGACGAGGAACCGCGAGCCCTGCTCGCCGTCGACCAGGCGGTGGTCGAACGACAGCGCCAGCGTGGTGACCCAGCGCGGCCTCACCTTGCCCTTGTGCACCCACGGCTGCTGGCGCACCGCGCCGAACGCGACGATCGCCGCCTCGCCGGGCGGCAGGATCGGCGTGCCGGTGTCGACGCCGAAGACGCCGACGTTGGTGATGGAGATGGTGCCGCCGAGCATGTCCTCGGGCGGCGTCTTCCCCTCGCGCGCCGTCGCCGCCAGCTGGTTGATCGCGGCCGCCAGCTCGCGCAGCGGCAGGCGGTCGGCGTCCTTGACGTTCGGCACGACCAGTCCGCGCGGCGTGGCCGCCGCGATGCCGAGGTTGACGTAACGCTGCAGCACGATCTCGCCGGCGGCGTCGTCCCAGCGGGCGTTGACGTCGGGCGTGCGGCGAGCCGCGATGCAGACCGCCTTGGCCAGCACCGCCAGCGGCGACAGCTTGACGTCGCGGAACTCGCGGGAGTCGCGCAGCCGCTCGACCAGCTTCATCGTGCGGGTGACGTCGACCGTGACGAACTCCGTGACGTGCGGCGCGGTGAACGCCGACGTGGAGACCGCCTTCGCCGTCGCCTTGCGGACCGACCGGATCGGGACCCGCTCCTGCCGCGGCAGGCCGTCCCAGCCGGAGCCGGCGGGCACCGCGGCGGGTCCGACGGGCGCGGCGGCGGGTGCGGCCGGCACGGCGGCCGCGGCCTGGACGTCGTCGCGGGTGATGGTTCCGCCGGGGCCGGTCGGGGTGACCGTCGTCAGGTCGACACCGAGGTCCTTGGCGAGCTTGCGCACCGGCGGCTTGGCCAGCACCGACACCCGCGCGACGACCGGTTCCGGCTCGGGCGCGGGCGCCTCGGCGACCTTGCGCGGCCGGCGCTTGGCCGCCGTGGTCCGCGGGCCGTAGCCGACGAGCACGGCCTGACGCTCCCCCTCAGGCGCGGCCGCCGGAGCCGGCGGCGTGGGCACCATGTCCTCGGCGGGATCGCCGGCCGACGGAGCGACGCCCTCCCCCGTCCGGACCGCGATGATCGGGGTGCCGACGTCGACCGTCTGGCCCTCGTCGACCAGCAGAGTCTCGACCACGCCGGCGAACGGGCAGGGCAGCTCGACCAGCGACTTGGCCGTCTCGATCTCGACGATGACGTCGTTGACCTTCACGGCGTCGCCGGGCTTGACCTTCCACGACACGATCTCCGCCTCGGTCAGCCCTTCGCCGACGTCGGGGAGGTTGAACTGCGACACGCTCATGCAGACCCTCCTCAGTAGGCGAACGTGCGGTCGACGGCGTCGAGCACGCGGTCGAGGTCGGGAAGGTACTCCTCCTCGACCCGGGCCGGCGGATACGGGGTGTCGTAGCCGGTGACCCGCTGCACCGGCGCCTCCAGCGAGTAGAAGCACTCCTCGGTGACCCGGGCGGCCACCTCGGCGCCGACGCCGAGCGTGCGGTGCGCCTCGTGGACGACGACCAGCCGGCCGGTGCGCCGGACGGAGTCGTACACCGCGCGCAGGTCCAGCGGTGACAGCGAGCGCAGGTCGATGACCTCGAGCGACCGGCCGTCGTCGGCGGCGGCCGCCGCGGCGTCGAGGCAGGTCTTCACCATGGGGCCGTACGCCGCCACCGTCGCGTCGGTACCGGGCAGCGCGACCCGGGCGGACTCCAGCGGCAGGTCCGGCTCGCCGTCGACGTCGACCTCGGCCTTCTCGTAGTAGCGGCGCTTGGGCTCGAAGAACACCACAGGGTCGTCCAGCGCGATGGCCTGCTGGATCATCCAGTAGGCGTCGACCGGGTTGGAACAGGTGACCACCTTGAGGCCCGGGATGTGGACGAAGGTCGCCTCGGGGCTCTCGCTGTGGTGCTCGACGGCGCCGATGCTGCCGCCGTAGGGGATGCGGATGACGATCGGAAGCCGCAGCCGGCCGCCGGACCGGAAGTGCATCTTCGCGACCTGGTTGACGATCTGGTCGTAGCCGGGGAACACGAACCCGTCGAACTGGATCTCGCACACCGGGCGGTAGCCGCGCAGCGCCAGGCCGACGGCGGTGCCGATGATGCCGGACTCGGCGAGCGGGGTGTCGATGACGCGGTCCTCGCCGAAGTCCTTCTGCAGGCCGTCGGTGACGCGGAAGACACCGCCGAGCTTGCCGACGTCCTCGCCCATGACCAGCACCTTGGCATCGCTCTCCATGGACCGCCGCAGCCCGGCGTTGATCGCCTTGATGATGTTGAGCGCCGTCATCGGGCCACCTCCTCGGCGAAGCTGTCCAGGTAGGTCGACATCGCCTCGCGCTGGGCGACGAGGTCGGGCGTCGGCTCGACGTAGACGTGGTCGAAGATCGACGTCGGCGTGGGGTCGGGCAGCGCCCGGCAGGCCGCCCGCAGGTGCACGGCCAGCTCCTCGGCCTCCTGCTCGACGCCGTCGAAGAAGGCCTGGTCGGCGAGGTCGCCGCGGACCATGTACGCCTTCACCCGCTCGATGGGGTCCTTGAGCTTCCAGTGCTCCAGCTCGGCGTTGAGGCGGTAGCGGGTGGGGTCGTCGGTGGTGGTGTGCGCGCCCATGCGGTAGGTGAACGCCTCGACCAGCGTGGGACCCTCACCGTCGCGGGCCCGCTGCAGCGCCTCGCGCGAGACGGCCAGGCAGGCGAGCACGTCGTTGCCGTCGACGCGGACGCCGGGGAAGCCGAAGCCGGCGGCGCGGCGGTACAGCGGCACGCGGGTCTGCCGCTCCAGCGGCTCGGAGATGGCCCACTGGTTGTTCTGGCAGAAGAACACGACCGGTGCGTTGGTGACACTGGCCCAGATGAACGCCTCGTTGACGTCGCCCTGGCTGGTGGCGCCGTCGCCGAAGTAGGCGATGACGGCGGTGTCGCGTTCGGGGTCGCCGGTGCCGATGGCGCCGTCGCGCTGGACGCCCATGGCGTAGCCGGTGGCGTGCAGGGTCTGCGCGCCGATGACGATCGTGTAGAGGTGGAACCGTGACTCGTCGGTGTCCCAGCTGCCTTGGTCGACGCCGCGGAACAGCGCCAGCAGCCGCACCGGGTCGACGCCGCGGCACAGGGCGACCGCGTGCTCGCGGTAGGTCGGGAAGACGTGGTCCTGCGCGCGCAGCGCACGGGCGGAACCGACCTGGGCGGCCTCCTGGCCCAGCAGGCTGGCCCACAGCCCCAGCTCGCCCTGCCGCTGCAGCGCGACGGCCTCGCCGTCGACCCGGCGGCCCAGCACCAGGTCGCGGTACATGGACCGGATGTCGTCGCCGGTGATGTCGGCGATGAGAGCGTCGTAGCGCTCGTGTGGAACCCGCTGACCCTCGGGGGTGAGCAGCTGGACGAGCTCGGGTTCGGGCGGAGTCGCCCCGGCCGCCGTCTCGACAGTCATGTGTCTCCTTCACGTCGTCGGCTCCGCAGGATTGCCGCGGGAGCCTGCTCCTCGTGACCACCGGCGGCGTGGGTGAGGACTACGGGTGGGTCCTCGCCCCGCGCCGCGGTGCATGACCGTGACCGGAGTCACGACCTCGCTACCGCCACGGTACCCAGATCCGGGGTCGGACGGGTGGACCGAGGCGGCAGGTGGGGCTCATCCTGCAGCACCTCCTGTCAGCCTGCCCGCTCGGGATCGCCCGGAGGCTCGTCGTTCCGGACAAACTTCCTCACCGGGACGCTGCGCTGAACGCACAAGTCCTCTGCCGTCCGACTAACGGACGACAGAGGACGTGTGCGTGGCGTTCCGGTGACCGCGTGCGTTACTCGGCGGCTCCGGCGAACCGGCGGCGCAGCAGGAACGCGGCCGCGGCGACCAGGCCCAGGCCGATCGTCAGCAGCAGCGTCGGCGAGGCGCCGGTGTCCGGCAGGTCCTCGTCGGGCGTGTCGCTCGGCGACGGCGTGGGGCTCTGGCTCGGCGTCTCCGACGGGGACTCCGACGGCGTCGGCGTCGGCGTGGGCGACTCGGACGGGGTCTCGCTCGGCGTCGGCGTGGGCGTCTCCGTCGGTGTCGGCGTCGGCGTCTCCGTCGGGGCGGCGGTCCAGTCGACCGTCCCCTCGACGTCGAGCTCGGTCTTCTCCGACTGCGCGAGGATCAGCGACTGGGTGCGGATCTCGTCGGTGTCGCTGACGAACAGCCGGCCGATGTTGAGGTGCGCCTCGGCGTGCAGCCGGACGGTGCCGTCGCCGGCCTCGGCGTCGGCCGGGACGTGGACGCCGAACGTGGCGCTGTCGGCCAGCTGGTCACCCAGTGGCGCGCCGTCGCCGTCGACCAGCTCGACGCCCTCGGGCAGGTCCGCGGTGACGTCGACGGTGTCGGCGGTGGTGCTGACGGTGAACGGGCCGATGACGGTGCCCGCCTCGCCGGACAGCGACGACGGCTCCAGCGACAGCGCCGGCGTCGGCTGCTCGCCGATGCCGGTGTTGTCCTCGCCGGTCAGGTACTCGAACAGCGCGCGCACGTCGGCGTCGACGTCGTCGCCCTCACGCGTGAAGTCGTCGAGGTTGGGCTGCACGGCGTCGCTGAACGACCAGACGGCGGCCTGCGTGGCGGTGATCGCCTCCTGCTCGGACAGCCCGTCGTTGAACGCGACCACACCGTCCAGCGCGGCCTCGATGTCAGCCGTCGACGTCACCGGGTACGAGTGCTGCAGCACCCAGAGGATGCGGTCGGCGTTCGCGGTGAACGGGGCGTCCGGGACCGGGTAGGCGTCCCAGGGCACCTCGATCATGTTCAGCTCGGGATCGTCGTTGATCGGGACGCTGACCTCGACACAGTAGGTCTTCAGCTCGGCGCCGTCGTCGGCCAGCAGGCCGAGCAGGATCGCCTGGATCGAGCCGCCCTCGAAGTTGACGCGGTAGCCCGCGACATTGCCGTCCGGGTGGATGATCGCCCGCGCCTCGGCGTCGGCGGTCTCGAAGTCGGAAGCGGCTGCGGATGTGGGAAGCAGAACGGCCGCACCGAGTGCGGCCGCGACACCGGCACCTGCGGCGCGCCGGCGGGAAAGGGTGGACACAGTTCTCCTTCGTGAATATGTACATTCCCCCGAGAACTGCCGCAGGCTATCGGATTACGGAACGAACCGAAAGAAGTCCTCCCCAACGCGGACATGACTGCGGGCACTGTCGGTGTCGCGCGGCGTCGCATAGGGTCTTGACTCGTGCCTGACTTCGACGAAGCGTCGGCCACGCGCCGGGTGTCGCCCGGGCGGCACGACGTCGACATCGACGGAACCTGGTCGGTGGGCGACGTGCCGAACGGGGGCTACCTGCTCGCCCTGGTGCTGCGCGCCGTGCTGGGCGAGTCGGCGCATCCGCATCCGGTGAGCACCAACGCGCATTTCGTGGCCCCGCCGACCGCCGGGCCGGCGCACGTCCTGGTCGACGTCGTGCGCACCGGGCGGACCATCGAGACGCTGCGGGCCACGCTGATCCAGGACGACGAGCCGCGGGTCGAGGCGACGGTCACCACCAGCCGGCTGTCGCGCACGTCGCCGGTCGAGTGGGTCGGGCCGCCGCCGGAGCCGGTGGCGCCGGTCGACGAGTGCATCCGCGCGGTGGTCGACCTCCCCGACGGCACCCACGTCGGCCTGCTCGAACACGTCGACCTGCGGCTGGACCCGCAGACCCTGGGCTGGTTCTCCGGCCGGCCGGCCGGACAGCTGTCCATGCGCGGACACGTGCGGCTGGCCGACGGCACCCAGCCCGACCCGGTGGTGCTGGCGCTGGCCGTCGACTCCCTGCCGCCGACGGTGTTCGGCCTGGGCCGGCTCGGCTGGGCGCCCACCGTCCAGCTGACGGTGCTGACCCGCAGCCTGCCCGCGCCGGGCTGGCTGACGGTCCATCTGCGTGGCCGGCTGGTCCGCGACGGCTGGTTCGACGAGGAGGCCGAGGTCTACGACGCCGACGGCGCCCTGGTCGCGCAGTCGCGGCAGCTGGCCCGCATCCGCGTGACCTGAGCTCAGTCGGCGGCGAGCTTCTGCCGCAGCTGCTCCGTCATGCGCGCCTCACCGGTGCGCAGGTGCGCGAGCAGCCGCTGGCGCGCCAGCTCGAAGTCACGCGCACCCACCGCCTCGGCGATGCCGGTGTGCTCGTCGAGGGTGTCGTCGATGCGCTGTGGCACGCCCGACGACAGATAGTGGCGGCCGCGGACGATGTGGCTCTCGATGACCGAGTAGAACCCCTGCAGCCGCACGTTCTTGCTGCAGGCGACCAGGAACGTGTGGAACGAGTGGTCCTGACTGAAGTAGTCGTCGAAGCGGTCGGGCAGGATCGGGTGCTGGTAGCCGTCGAAGAACGTCGCGATGCGCTCGATGGCCTCGTCGTCGGGCTCCGCCTCGAGCCGGTCGAGTCCGGCGGGCTCGAGCCGGCGGCGCAGCTCGAACAGCTCGTGGACGTCCTGCTCGGAGAACGGGGTGACCACCCAGCCTCCGCGGCCGCGCGCGGTGAGCAGACCGGCGGCCTCCAGCCGGTGCAGTGCCTCGCGCACCGGCGTGCGGCTCAGACCGAGCAGCTCGGCCAGCTCGCGGTCCTTCACCGGCGCGCCGGGCGGCAGCTCGGTGCGGACGATGGCCTCGCGGATGGACTCGAAGGCACGGTCGCCCAGCTGGACGGTCTCGATGGGCTGCAGGGACGTCACGGTCGGAGCCACCCCCTTCGTCTGCGCCGTCCGCGCGTCTGGTCTTCCGAGAACAGTATCGTGTGTTCCGGATGATGATCCGTAACGCGTCACGGCAGCTCCACCATCCGCAGCGCGGCGTCGATCCAGGCACGGTCCCAGGTCCCGGCCGCGATCGCCCGCCGCTCCGCCTCCTCGGCCGACCGCTTCTCCTCGGCCAGCGCCACGATCTCCTCGGCCCGCCCGCGCGGGATGACCGCGATGCCGTCCTCGTCGCCGACGACCAGGTCGCCGTCGGCCACCGCCACACCGGCGAGTGCGACCGGGCAGCGCAGCTCGCCGGGCCCGTCCTTATAGGGCCCGAGGTGGCTCACCCCGGCGGCGAACACCGGCGGCGCCAGCGCGGCGAGATCCGCCCGGTCCCGGACGGCGCCGTCGACGACGAGCGCCGCCAGCCCGCGGGTCGTGGCGTACTGGCCCATCAGGCCGCCGAGCACGGCTCGGTCGGTCTGCCCACCGCCGGCGACCACCAGCACCTCACCGGGCCGCGCGAGATCGAGGGCCTTGTGCACGACGAGGTTGTCACCCGGCCGCGTCCGCACGGTCAGCGCCGGCCCGGCCACGACCTGACCGGGCACGAGCCCCGCGACGGGTAACAGGCCGGTGGCGCCGGCCCACCGCCCGAACACGTCGGAGATCAGCGACGTCGCCAGCTTGCGCAGCCGGTCGACCAGCTCGGACGGCGGCAGCGGTGTGGCCGGGTGGATCGGGCAGTCGACGGGCATGGGTCACTCCATCTGCGGGGTCAGATCGGACAGGCGGTGCGGCAGGCCGAACTCGGTGGCGACGGCGTCCAGCTCGGCCAGCGCGGCGGCGGACAGCCGGACGCCGTCGCGCTCCGCGGCGGCGAGCGCGGCGTCCTCGAGCTCGCCGGGCAGCAGGACGCGGTCGACGCCGTCAGCCGGCGGCAGCTCGTGCACCTCGCGAGCGAACCCCTCCACATGGGCGGCGAACGCGGCCCGGCCCAGCCAGCGGTCCGGGTCGAGCGCGAGGAACAGGTGACTGACCTGCTGCGGCCGGTGCGGGTGCAGGTACATGTCACCCAGCGCGTGCCCGGTGACGCCGGCCACCAACCCGCCGCAGAGCAGCTCGATCATCATGGCCAGCCCGGAGCCCTTCGGCCCGGCGAACGGCAGCATCGACCCGGCTAGCGCCGCGGCGGCGTCGGTGGTCGGCCGGCCGTCGGGGTCGACCGCCCAGCCGGCCGGGATCGGGCGGCCCTGCCGCTCGGCCACGATCACCTTGCCGCGGGCGGTCGCGCTGGTGGCGATGTCCAGGACGAGGGGCGGGCCGCCGTCGCGCGGAACGGCGATGCTGAGCGGGTTGGTGCCCACGGCGCGGCTGCGACCGCCGTGGTAGGTCATGGTGGGCGGGGCGTTGGAGAGCGCGACGACGGCGAACCCCTCGGCGGCGCCGCGGCGGGTGAGGTAGGCCAACGTGCCGCAGTGGTTGGAGTTGCGCACGCCGGCCACTCCGACGCCGGTGTCCCTGGCCAGCGCGACCGCCGTCTCCATCCCCGTCAGCGCCCCCAGCTGGCCGACCGCGTTGCGCGCGTCGACCCGGGCGACGGCGCCGTCGCGCTCGACCACCGGGACGGCCAGCGGGTCGACGGCGCCGGACCGCAGCCGCGACGCGTAGACCCGCAGCCGCACCACGCCGTGCGAGCCGATGCCGCGCGCTTCGGCGTCGACCAGCGAGCCGGCCACCAGGTCGGCCGTCGCCGCCGGCAGCCCGGCCGCCGCGAGGACGGCGGCGCAGTGCGCCCTGAGGACGTCGAGCGGGATCGGGTCGGCCTGCGTCATGCGGGGTCGGCCCACCGCTCGTTCGGGATCAGCGGGTACCAGTCCGGCCGGGCGGGGTCGCGGTCGTAGGTGTAGTTGCCGACCTCGGCGAACAGCTCGGCGTACTTCGCGACCTTGTCCGGGTCGAGCTCGACGCCGAGCCCGGGTCCGTCGGGCACCGCGATGCTGCCGTTCTCGTAGGTCATCTTGCCGCCGACGATGACGTCGTCGGCCAGGTGGTGGTAGTGGGTGTCGACGGCGAACGGCAGTGCGGGCAGGACCGCGCCGAGATGGAGCATGGTCGCCAGCCCGATGCCCAGTTCACCCGACGAGTGCATGGCGACGCTGAGCTGGAACGTCTCGCACACGCCCGCCGCCTTGACGCACGGCCGGATGCCGCCCCAGAACGTGGTGTCGAGCAGGATGACGTCGACGGCGGGCTGCAGGACGTTCGCCGCGAGCTGCTCGAAGTTCACGACGACGCTGTTCGTGGCGGTCGGGATGCTGATGGCCTCGCGGACCCGCCGCATGCCGTTGAGGCCCCAGGTCGGGTCCTCGAAGTAGTCGTTGCGCAGGTGTTCGATGCCCCGGGCGAACCGGATCGACTCCTCGACGCTGAGCACGGAGTTCGGGTCGTACCGCAGCCCGTCCTCGGGTGCCGCCTCGGCCAGCGCCTCGTAGCATTCACGCTCGTAGTCGGGCGGGAACACCCCGCCCTTGAGCTTGTGGGTACCGAACCCGTACCGCTCCTTGAGGTCCAGCGCATGCGCCGCGAGCTGCTCCGCCGTGCGCACCTCGCCGGAGCCGTCCTCGTTCGGGTAGCGGAAGAACAGGTACGACCCGAACTCCACGCGGTCGCGCAGCCGCCCCCCGAGCAGCTGCGAGGCGGGCAGGTTCAGGTACTTGCCCATGAGGTCGATGCAGGCGAACTCCAGCGCGGCGTGCAGGTGGGTGCGGTTGCCGTAGAGCGCGGCGGTCGGGTTGAGCAGCTTGAACCGCATCGCCTCCAGGTCGAACGGGTCGTGGCCCTGCAGGTACGGCAGCAGGCCGCGGAACGCGTCCTCGGTGGCCCGGCCGGCGCCCCGCATCTCGCCCAGCCCCGTCAGTCCCTCGTCGGTGTCGACCTCGACGATGGTCCGCACGAACCGGCCCCAGTGCCCGCCGTTGGCGTGCCGCAGCGGCGCCTCCAGCGGGATCGCCACGGTCGTCGCGCGGATGTCCGTGATCTTCATCGGTGTCTCCTCACCGGTTGTAGAGCGGCGCGGCGCCACCCACGTCCGCCCAGACCTCGTCGCAGGCCGCCACGGTCGCGGCGTCGAGCGGTCCGCCGCCGATCGCCCGCAGGTTCGCCTCGAGCTGCTCCAGCCGTGAGGCGCCCAGCAGGACGGCGCTGGTCAGCGGCCGGTGCGCCACCCAGCGCAGCGCCAGCTCGACCAGCGTGATGCCGGCGGCGCCGGCGATCGTCGCCAGCCGCTCGACGGCGTCGAACAGCGGCCCGTTCCAGTACCGGTCGCGGTAGATCTCGCGGCTGAACCGGGTGCCCGGCTCCGGCTGCCGGTCGATGCGGTGCTTCCCGGTGAGCAGTCCGCCGGCCAGCGGGTTGTAGACGATGTTCGTCAGGCCGAAGTGCTGCGCGCAGGCGGCGTACTCGGCCTCGATGCGCCGGCCGACCAGGTTGTACATCGGCTGCGAGATGAGCGGTTCCGGCCAGCCGTGGGCCCGGGCGAGCAGCAGTAGCTCGGTGATCTGCCAGGCGGCGAAGTTGGACTGGCCGACGTGGCGGATCTTGCCGGCGGCCACGAGGTCGGCCAGCGTGGCCAGCGTCTCCTCGACCGGCGTCGCGTAGTCGGGCCGGTGCAGGTAGTAGACGTCGATGCGGTCGGTGCCGAGCCGGCGCAGGCTGGCGTCGACCGCCTTCGTCAGCGCCGCGCGGCCCAGTCCCTTGAGCGACTCGTCGGCCTGCTCGACGTGGCTGCCGCCCTTGGTGGCCAGCAGCACGTCGTCGCGGAACGGCTTCACGGCGCGGCCGAGGATCTCCTCCGCCGCGCCACCGGCGTAGTTGTTCGAGGTGTCGAACATGGTCACCCCGGCGTCGCGGGCGACCCGGACCATCTCGGCCGCGCCCCGCTCGTCGACCTGCGCGCCGAACGTCATGGTGCCCAGGACCACGCGGCCGATCGTCAGCGGCATGAGCTGCTCCTCCTGCGGATCGTTGGTCATTTCAGCCCCGTGGTCGCGACCCCGCGGACGAGGTACTTCTGGGCGGCGAGGAAGAACCCGAAGATCGGGCCCAGCGACAGGATCGACATCGCGAACAGCGGCCCCCACGACGACTCGCCCTCGGCGTCCATGAACGCGCGCAGCGCCAGCGGGACGGTGTAGTTCTCCGGCGTCGACAGGTAGATCAGCGGCGAGAGGAAGTCGTTCCACGTCCAGATGAACGTGAAGATCGCTGTGGTCGCCAGCGCCGGCATGGTCAGCGGCATGATCACCCGCCAGTAGATGCCCCACCAGCCGCAGCCGTCGATCTTCGCGGCGTCGTCCAGCTCCCGCGGCAGCGTCCGGATGAACTGCACCATGAGGAAGATGAAGAACGCATCGGTGGCCAGGAACTTCGGCACGACCAGCGGCAGGAACGTGTCGATCCAGTTCAGCTCGGAGAACAGGATGTACTGCGGGATCAGCACCACGTGCTGTGGCAGCATGATCGTCGCGAGCATGATCGCGAACCACATCCGGCGCAGCGTGAAGTTCAGCCGGGCGAACGCGTACGCCGCGAGCGAGCAGGCCACCAGGTTCCCCACGATCGACCCGATCGCCACGACGAAGGAGTTCCAGAAGAACGTGGAGAACGGGATCCGCAGCGCGTTCCAGCCGTCGGTGTAGTTGGACAGGGTGAACTCGCGCGGCCACAGGCTCGAGTCGCTGAAGATCAGCTCCGTCGGCTTGAACGAGCTCGACAGCATCCAGATCAGCGGATAGAGCAGCAGCAGGCCGAACGCCACGAGGGCGGCGTGCTTGGCCAGCCGCCGGGTGCGCGTCGTCGCCGTCATCGTTCGTCTCCGTAGAACACCCAGTACTTGGAGCCGGCGAAGTTCAGGGCGGTGAACAGCGCGATGACGACGAACAGCACCCACGCCATCGCCGACGCGTAGCCCATGCGGAAGCTGGCGAAGCCCTCCTGGTACAGGTACAGCGTGTAGAAGAGGGTGGAGTCCACCGGGCCGCCGGTGCCGTCGCTCACCACGAACGCCGGCGTGAACGCCTGGAAGGCGCCGATCATCTGCAGGATCAGGTTGAAGAAGATGACCGGCGTCAGCAGCGGCACGGTGATGGCGAAGAAGCGCCGCACCCGCCCGGCGCCGTCCACCGCCGCCGCCTCGTAGTACATGTCCGGGATCTGCCGCAGCCCGGCCAGGAAGATCACCATCGGCGCGCCGAACGTCCAGACGCTCAGCGCCACCAGCGTGTACACGGCGGTCGCCGGTTCGGAGATCCAGCTCCTGCCCTCGACGCCGAACACGCCGAGGAACGAGTTCACCAGGCCGTCGCCGCTGAACACGCGCCGCCACAGGATCGCGATGGCCACCGACGAGCCGAGCAGTGACGGCAGGTAGTACACCGACCGGTAGAACGACAGCCCGCGCAGCCCCTTGTCCAGCACCATCGCCAGGAACAACGCGAACGCCAGCTGCAGCGGCACGGACACCACGACGTAGACGAGCGTGACCTTCAGCGACGCGATGTAGCGCGGGTCGTCGCTGAACAGCCGGACGTAGTTGTCCAGGCCGATCCACGTCGGGGTCGTCAGCGGGTTGTACTCGGTGAAGGACAGGTAGAGCGAGGCGATCATCGGGCCGATGACGATGACGAACAGCCCCACCAGCCACGGCGAGAGGAACAGGTATCCCGCCACGTTCTCGCTGATCCGGAACCGGCGCCCGCCGGTGCGGCGCGGCCGCTCCGGCGGGCTGTCGACCCGGCCTCGTGTCGCGACGGCGGACATCAGCCGAGCAGTCCCGGCGCTTCGCTCATCAGCTGGTCGACGGCCTCGTCCAGGCTCATCCGCCCGAACGCGAACTCGTAGTACAGCCTCTGGTAGAGGTCGTTGAAGTCGCCGAACCCGGTCGGCAGGACCGGCGTGACCTGGGCATCGTGTGCCTGAACCACCTCGAGGTGCTCGAACGAGCGCTGCTCGGTCTCGTCGACGGCCGCGCGCACCTCCTCGCGGATCGACGGGGACGCCGGGACGCCGCGGGTGGTCTGCAGCAGCGCGCCCGCCTCGGAGTCGTTGACCAGGAAGTCGATGAGCTTCGCCGCCTCCTCGGCGTTCGGGCTGGTGCGGGTGATGCTCCACGCCATGCCGGCCCGCCAGACCTGGCCCGGGGCGCCGTCGTCGCCGAACGGGTAGGTCGCGATGCCCACCTCGCCGGGGCTGAGTCCGACGAAGTTCGTGTACTGGCTGGACGTCGTGAAGTCCATAGCCGCGTAGCCCTGGACGACGCCGGAGTTCTCCGGGTTGGCGCCCTGGGCGGTCTGCAGGTCGGCCGGCACCGCGGCGCCGTCCTCGCGCAGGTCGCCCCAGAACTGCCACAGGTCCTTGACGTCCTGCGCCTCGAAGCCCAGCTCGTTGCCCTCGAACAGCTGCTTGCCGCGCTGGTTGAGGAACGACTGCAGCACCTCGTACTGCGGGCCGCCGTCCTCGGTGCCGTAGTAGCCCTCGCCTCCCGCGGCGGCGATCTCGCGGGCCAGGTCGGCGAACTCCGACCACGTCCACGTCTCGCTCGGCGGGTCGATGCCCAGCTCCTGCAGCTTGGTGGCGTCGTAGACCAGCGCGTGGCCGTCGAGCCCGGGCGGGATGCCGTAGAGCGTACCGTCGATGGTCTGCGCCTCGAGCGGCTCCTCCTCCCAGCCGTCGACGTCGATGGTGCCGTCGTCGACGTACGGGCCGAGGTCGAGCAGGACGTCGCTGGTCGCGTACTGCGACAGCACCTGGCCGGACATCTGGATGATGTCGGGAGCGTTGCCGCCGGCGACCTGCGTGGTCAGCCGGTCCCAGAAGTTCGTCGCGGTGGTGTACTCGACGCTGATGTCGACGTTCGGGTTCTGCTCCATGTACAGGTCGAGGGCGTCCTGCGTGCGGGTGTTGCGCTCGTCCGATCCGGACCAGGCGATGCGCAGCGACACCTCGCCGTCGCCGCTGCCACCGGCGCCGGCGGAGTCGCCGTCGTTTCCGCAGGCCGCGAGGCCCGCGACGAGCACGGCGCACATCGTCGCCGTCAGAGCTGTGACTGCCCGCTGACGCTTGGTCCGTACCGTCATAGCGGTCTCCTCCTTGAGAGCTATCGATCACGGCAGAGTGCGGGGGGGCGCCGCCGGGCGGTCGGTGGCGTCAGATCACGACGTGGTGCGCCCGAGCTGGCGGCGGAGCTGGGTGAGGTTGCCCTGGACCGCCGCGAACAGGCCGTCGGCGGTCTCCTTCGGGGTGCGGGTGGAGACGGTGTACGGGTCGGTGGCCACCTGAGCGGTGATGGTGGGCTCCCAGTCGGCCGGCAGTGCGGCCGTCCCACCGAGCGCGGCACACAGCGAGCCCGCCACGCAGGCGCGGCCGTCGGTGTCGCGGCCGAGGTTGACGGCCGCGACGACGGCCTCGAACGGGTCGCCCCGGCTGATGTTCACGGCGGCCAGCGCCGTGCCGAGCGTCTCGACCGGCCAGAGGATCGTCCGGCCCGCGTACTCATCGTCGAGAAGAGTTCGCAGGTTGCGCCAGTCGCCGCCGGCGGGAACGTACTCGAGGACGTGCTCGACCTCCGCGCGGGGCAGCGGCGAGAGCCGGGCCAGCGCGGCGTCGATGACGGTGTCGACGGTGGCGTCGGCGCTCAGGCCCTCGGCGATGCCCGCGGCGACGGCCGACGCGACCTCCAGCGCGTAGTTGCCCGGGACGCCGCTCTGGTCCTTGAGCCGGCCGACGTCCAGCGCGTCGAGCGCCGCCTGGCCGGGGTTGCCGGCGTTGACGATGCCGATGGGCGCCATCATGGCCGTCACGCCCCACGCGCCCGGGAAGTAGGCGAACTTGCCGATCTCCCACGGCGGGACGCCGGCCTTCGCGGAGTAGTAGATGATCTGGTCCTGGCCGCCGAGCAGGATGCCGAACTTCGCCGGGTCGATGTCGCGCACCCAGATCTTCGCGACGTCCTCGACGGTGACCCGGCCGCCCTTCTCGATGACGGCGGTGGCGGAGAGCCGGTGCCGCTCGTGGCCGTCCTCGCTCATGCCGGGCGGGCGGTCGTGCACCTGGTAGGTGTTCGGGTAGCCGCGGACCACCGGCAGGTTCGGGAACTTGTCCTCCCACTTGTTCGGCTGCGGCAGCATGGTCGTCACCAGGCCGAACTGCTCCTCGATGTCCTTCCAGTGCATCACCTCGGTGACGTCGCCCATCGAATGGCCGACCGTCGCCGCGACCTCCACCGCGAGGATGCGGTCGTACAGGCGGCCGTCGCTCGGAGTGTCCCGCTCACCGTCGGCGGGCGTGTCGGGCGCCATGTCCCTCCCGGTCGTCGTCGGCACGGGTTCCCATCCACTGCGGAGCTCCATGGCGGTGGATGGTATTCAAAAGTCTGTATTCTGGTCAAGGCATCCCCACCGACCTGATCCGGAGGACATCAATGGCGACGTTGTTCGAGAAGATCTACGGAGTCGAGGCCGCCACGACCATCGCCAACTCCATGGGGGACGTCCTGGAGGGCCTGGCCTGGTTCGAGATCGAGGAGCGGTACGGGCTGGTCACCGAGCTGCTGCCGCAGCCGAACAAGTGGGGCAGCCGCCCGGTCATGGGCATCAGCGCCGACGAGAACGGCCCGGCGCGCATGCCGCAGGAGTGGGGGCACGACTTCGTCTGGTACCCGCACGACCGTCCCCCGGGCCAGAGCGAGGACGGGCACGAACGGCACCGCCTGGCGGTCACCGCCATCATCGAGAAGGGCGGCCGGGTCACGGTCGAGGACGTCGCGCGCATCTGGCTGCGCGACATCGACCCGGCGCGGTTCGGCTATCTGCTCGGCCCGCAGGACCAGGTCATCTACTACGCGCTCAAGGCCGGCGTGTGGCCGTGGGAGACCGGCCGTTACGCCACCTTCCCGGGCATGATCGGCACGTCCAAGATGATGATCGCGATCGGGACGGTGAACGCCTGCGACCCCCGCCAGGCGGCCCGCGACGCCCTCGACGTCGGTCGCATCAAGGACGTCCGCGGCCCGCGCGACAACTATTCGCTCGAGGTCGCGGCGGCGGTCGCGGCCGGCACCGCGGAGGCGCTGAAACCGTCGGCCACCGTCGACTCCGTCCTCGGGGTGGCGCTGGAGCAACTGAGCCGGGTGCCCCGTCGCGAGGTCGAGACGGCGCTGCAGTGGGCGAGCGACGCCGCCGACTGGCGGGAGCTGCGGCCGAAGTTCCAGGACAAGTACCTCGGTCACTGGATGTCGGACGCGGTCGAGATCCTGTCCGGCGGCGCGGCGATCTTCCAGATCACCGGCGGGCACGTCGAGGACTCCATCGTCCAGGCGGTCAACCTGGGCCGCGACACCGACTGCCGGGCCTACATCGCCGGCGGCTGGTCCGCGGCGCTGCGCGGCATCGACGCCGTCCCGGAACGCTGGGTGAAGACCGTGACCGAGCAGGTGAAGACCGACCCGTACACCGTCTCGCGGCGTACGCCGATGGAGAGCGCGACCGGGCTCTACGAGGCGGTCCAGAACGAGCTGCGCCGCTCGAAGGAGCGCGTCGCCGACCTGGAGGCGCAGCTCACCCCATGACGGTCAACGTCAGCAGCGCGACGTTGAGGCTGACGACCACGACGCTGACCAGCACGGCCAGCGTCGTGGTCAGCCGCGAGTTGGCCCACCGGCCCATGACCGACGACTTCGCCGTGACGGCGACCAGCGGGATGATCGCGAACGGGATGCCGAACGACAGCACCACCTGCGAGAGCACCAGCAGCCACGTCGGCTCGGCGCCCGTCGTCAGGATCAGCACGGCCGGCACCAGCGTCACCAGCCGCCGGACCAGCAGCGGGATGCGACGCAGCAGCAGCCCCTCCATGATCACCGCGCCGGCGTAACAGCCGACCGACGTCGACGCCAGGCCGGACACCAGCAGGCCGACGGCGAACAGCGCGCCGATGGCCGTCCCCAGCCCGGACTCGACGGCGGCGTGCGCCCCGGCGATGGTGTCGGTGCCGTCGACGCCGCGCAGCGACGCGGCCGCGACCAGCAGCAGCGCGATGTTCACGCTGCCGGCCACCAGCATCGCGACGCCGACGTCGGCCCGGGTGGCGCTCAGCAGCCGGCCGACCAGTCCGGGCTCCGGGGTGACGCCGAAGCGGTCGCGGGCCAGCGCCGAGTGCAGGTAGACGACGTGCGGCATGACCGTCGCGCCGAACATGCCGGCCGCCAGCAGCACGGTCTGCGTCCCGTCGAACCGCGGTACCAGCCCGTCGGCGATGCCCGACGGCGACGGCGGCTGGACGAACAGCCCGGCCACGAATCCGATCGCGATGACCAGCAGCGCCGTCGTGACGACCCGCTCGAAGGCCCGCTGCCCGCGGCCGTTCTGCACGGTCAGCAGGGCCATCGACGCGACGCCGGTGATGATGCCGCCGAGCCACAGCGGCAGGCCGAACAGCAGGTTCAGCGCGATGGCACCGCCGACCACCTCGGCGATGTCGGTGGCCATCGCGACGACCTCGGCCTGCACCCAGTACGCGAGCCGGCCGCCGCGCGGCAGCCGGTCGCGCAGTACCTCCGGCAGCGACGTGCCGGTGACCACGCCCAGCTTCGCGGACAGGTACTGCACCAGCCCGGCCATCGCCGTGGCCAGGACCAGCACCCACACCAGGAGGTACCCGTAACCGGCGCCGGCCGACAGGTTGGTCGCGACGTTGCCGGGGTCGACGTAGGCCACGGCCGCGACGAAGGCCGGACCCAGCAGGCCGAGCCCGGCCCCGGGCAGCCGAGGCGCCGGCCCGTCCAGCCGATCCGGACGGCGCCGGCGCACCCGTACGTACATGCGTCCTATCCTCCGCTGGCTCGGGCGTCGACCTCGTAGCTGGTGTTGATGGACTCGAAGAAGTTCACCAGTTGCAGGGTGTCGTTCGCCGTCGCCATCCACTTCGCGGGATTGGCCACACGATAGTGCGGCTCGAGACCGAGCTCCTCCAACCGCCGGTCGGCCAGGTACTTCACGTACTGGTTGATGTAGTCGGCGTTCATACCCAGGATCCCCGTCGGCAACAGGTCGCGGTTGTACTGCTCCTCCATCGCGACGCCGTCGATGATCATCTGCTCGATCTCGGCGGCGAACTCCGGCGTCTGCAGCTCCGGGTTCTCGTCCAGCACCGTGAGGACGAGGTTGATGCCGAACTTCAGGTGCAGGCTCTCGTCGCGCACGATCCAGTCGATCAGCGACGCGAAGTTGCGCAGCAGGTTCCGCTGCCGGAAGCTCAGCGCCACCATGAACCCGCTGTAGAACCAGATGCCCTCGAGCACGATGTTGTAGGCGACCAGGTTGCGGACGAAGTCCTGCTTGCCCTCGACGGTGGTGACGTCCAGCGTCTGCTCGGTCATCCGCTTGATGTAGCGGACCTCGAACTCCTCCTTCGCCACCATCGACGGGACGGTGACGTGCGCGGCGTAGGCCTGCTCGCGGTCGATGGGGAACGTCTCGAGGACGTATTCGAAGGCCATGACGTGGTTGGCCTCCTCCCACATCTGCTTGGCGAGGTACAGGTGCGCCTCGGCCGCGCTCAGGTACGGGTACACGCCGAACGCCAGTGCCTTGTTCACCAGCAGCTCGTTCGGGTTGAAGTAGCTCATGAGGAAGGTCAGCGCGTGCCGCTCCTCCTCGGACATCCTCCGGAAGTCGGCCATGTCCTCGCCGAGCTGCACCTCGTGCGGGAACCAGGTGTTCGCGACGGCCTGGTTGTACAGCTCGTAGGCCCAGGGGTAGCGGACCGGCTTGAGCAGCAGGCCCTCCTGGATGCCGGTGCCGAGAATGCCCATCGACGTTCGCTCCTCTCCGGTCACTGGCACGACTCGCACTGCAGCCGTTCCTGGGGATCGACGGGGCAGGCGATCGCCTCCTCGCCGGCGTCGACGACGGTCAGCTCGGGCGCGGGCTGCACGGCCGCCGCCCGGGCCGCGCCGAAGCCGCGCCGCGGGCCGGCCGCCGAGACCCCCGAGCCGGCCAACGACTCGGCCTTGTTGACGCGGACGGTGCTCTGCTCGGCGGTGTGCCGCGGCTTGACGTGCAGGTAGTAGGTGGTCTTGACGCCTTTCGACCACGCCGCGGAGTAGATGTCGACCATGTCGTCGATGTCGCGCGTCTCGAGGTACATGTTGCGGCTGATCGCCTGGTCGATCCACTTCTGCGCCCGGGCCGCGACCTCGATGAACGCGTACGGCGAGAGCTGGAACGAGGTCTTGTAGATGGCCTTGAGGCCGGCGGGCACGGCGTCCAGCGCAGACACGTCGCCCTGCGCGCGCAGCAGGTCCTCCCGCACCTCCTCCCACAGGCCCCGCGCTTTGAGGTCGGCCACCAGATTGCGGTTGACCTCGAGGAACTTGCCGGAGCTGGTAGCCCGGCTGAACAGCTGGGAGAACTGCGGGTCCAGGCCCGGCGTGGTGCCCGCGACCAGGCCGATCGACGCCGTCGGGGCGATGGCCATCAGCGTGGCGTTGCGCATGCCGCCGCGGACCTTGTCGCGCAGCACGTCCCAGTCGAGGCGGCTGGCCCGCGAGACGGTGATCGGCACGCCGCGGTCGCGCTCGGCGCGGTCGACGGTGTCGATCGGGACCAGTCCGCGGCTCCAGCCCGAGCCGTCGAAGTTCGGGTAGGCGCCCCGCTCCCGGGCGAGGTCGGCGCTCTGGTCGATGGCGTGGTAGCTGATGAACTCCATCAGCCGGTCGATGAGGTCGTAGGCCTGCTCGCTCTCGTACGACCAGCCCAGCCGCTCGACGACGTCGGTGAAGCCCATGACGCCGAGGCCGACGGCGCGGTTGAGCTCGTTGGACCGCTCGGACTCCGGCACCGACGAGATGGTGATGTCGATGAGGTTGTCGAGCTGGCGGACCGCGAGCCGGACGCTCTCGCGCAGCCGGTCCCACTCGATGCGGCCGTCGGTCAGGTGCGCGGACAGGTTGATCGACGCCAGGTTGCAGACGGCGATGTTGTCGCGGTCCTGCGGCAGCGTGATCTCGGTGCACAGGTTGGACAGATGAATGGTGCCGGTGTTGTCGTTCAGCGCCCGGTTGTTGATGGTGTCCTTCCACGTCAGCCAGGGGTGCGACGTGGTCTGCAGGGCCACCAGGATCGCCCGGAACTGCTCGCGCGCCTTCATCCTGGTGAACGTCCGCAGCTCACCGGCCTCGGCAGCGGCGACGTACTCGGCGTACCGCCGGCTGAACGCGGCGCCGTACAGCTCCGGCAGGTCCGGGACGTCGAGCGGGTCGAACAGGTACCAGTCGTCGTCGTTGGCGACGCGGGTCATGAACTCGTCGGAGATCCACACCGCCGTGTTCGCCGTCCGGACCCGCCGGTACGGGTCGCCGGCGTTCTGCTTGAGGTCGAGGAACTGCGGGAAGTCGAGGTGCCAGTTCTCGATGTAGAAGGCCAGGGCGCCGAACTTCTTGCCGCCCCGCGAGACCGCCCGCAGCGTCGAGTCGATGGTGTGCATGAACGGGATCGGGCCGGTCGAGACGGTGTTGTTGCTGCGGATGGGCGAGCCCTCGGCGCGCAGCTTCGTCACCGACAACCCGATGCCGCCGGTCCCCTTGGTCAGCCACATGACGTCGCGCACGCTCTTGGCGATGTGCTCGATGTCGTCGTGCATCTCCATGACGAAGCAGTTGGACAGCTGCGAGTACGCCGTGCCGGCGTTGACCAGCGTGGATCCGGCGGCCAGGTAGTCCAGCCGGGACATCTTGTCGTAGAACTGGACCGCGGCGGCGGTGGGGTCGGCCTCGTTCAGCGACAGTCCCATCGCGACGCGCATCCAGAAGAACTGCGGGACCTCCAGCCGGTGACCGTCGCGGTCGTTGATCATGTACCGGTTGCTCATGGTGACCGCGCCGATGTAGCGCAGCAGGTCGTCGCGCGACGGGTCCAGCGCCAGCGCCAGCCGGTCGAGGTCGAAGTGGGTCGCGAGCCGCTCGTCGAGCAGCCCCGCGGCCACGCCCTCCGCCACGTAGCCGGGGAACCGCCACCGATGCAGCTCGGTCAGCTGGTCCGGGCTCTCGAAGTCACCCAGGACCCGCTTGTACACCGTCTTCAGCAGCACCCGCGCCGCGACGGTGTCGAACGCCGGGTCGTCGCGGACGTTCTGCAGGGCCACCTGGATGACGGCCTCGTCGAGTTGCTCGCTGGTGATGCCGTCGAACAGGGTGATCTCGAGTTCGGACTGCAGCTGGGTGACCCGGGCGACCTGGTTGTCCAGGCCCACGCTGGCGGCCTCGATGGCCCGGGCGATCTTGTAGCCGTCGTAGGGCTCCACCGACCCGTCGCGCTTGACGACGTTGACGCTCATGCTCTCTCCTCGCGAGCTCGGCTGGCTCGGCCCGCGGCACCGGAGTGGGGGCAGGAGAGATGCGTCGCCGGCACCGGACGGCAGGTGCCGTTCCGCTGCGTGAGTACGTCGCCGTATCGTCCCCTGGCCCCTCCCTCGGGAGCCGCGGACCACCGCGCGCATGGGGCGTGCGGTGCGCTGGCAGGTCTTCGGACTCACGGGCGCGGAGGCGCCACCTGGCTGGTGGCGTTCCACCTACTGGCCGTCGCTTCCCAGGCCCTCTCACGGAAGGCCCAGTGCTTCGTTGACGGCGGTCGTTCCCGTTCACCGCTGCGGGGCAGTCCCGGACTCACACCGGGTTCCCTGTTGCCTCCACCGCTCTGGATGACCGGTGGAACCAGCTGCAAGAGCCACACTATCTGGTAGTTACAAAGATGCAAGTCACCTACATCTAGTGTCTCGCCCCTCGGTCGCGCACACCGGGACATATGCCGCGACGACGCTGTCGCGATATCGCAGCGACATGGCCGAAAGTCGCTGTCGCTGCTGGCCGGCGATCCGCCACAATGGTCGCCGTCAGCACTCACAGAGGGAGACACTCGTGACCCACGCGCCTGCGCGGCCGGCGATGATCTGGGCCGCGCTGATCGTCGTCTACGTCGTCTGGGGCTCGACGTACCTCGGCATCCGGGTGGTGGTCGAGGCCGACATCCCGCCGTTCCTCGGCATGGGCCTGCGCTTCCTGTTCGCGGGCGGCCTGATGCTGGCCTACCTGTGGCTGCGGCACGGCCGCGCACGGATCCGCGTCAGCCGGCGCGAGCTGCGCGGGGCGGCCACCATGGGCCTGTTGCTGCTCGTGCTCGGCAACGCGATGGTCGCCGTCGCCGAGCAGACGGTGCCGAGCGGACTGGCGGCGCTGATCGTCGGCGCGATCTCCCTCTGGTTCGTGCTCCTCCAGGTGGCCGGCGGGGAACGGCCGCCCGTGCTGACGTGGATCGGCGTCCTGATCGGCCTGGGCGGTGTCGCCGTCATCAGCCTGCCTCGCGGCGGCATCGAGGGCGTCGAGGCGTGGGGCATCGGCGTCCTGCTGTTCGGCACCGTCTCGTGGGCGTTCGGGTCGTACTTCTCGCCGCGGCTCGGGCTGCCGCGCGACGCGCTGGTGGCCTCGGCGTACGAGATGCTGGCCGGCAGCGTCATGCTGATGGTCGTCTCGGCGGCGACCGGCGAGTTCGGCGACCTGCACGTGGCCGAGGTGCCGGCGAAGGGCTGGCTGGCGCTGGCGTACCTGGTGGTGCTGGGCTCGCTGCTGGGCTACACGGCGTACGGGTACCTGCTGGCGAACGCGCCGCTCTCGTTGATCGGGACGTATGCCTACGTGAACCCGGTGGTTGCGGTCGTTCTCGGCTGGGCGATCCTCTCCGAGCCGGTGACCTCGATCGTGCTGATCGGTGGCGCGCTGGTCGTGGGCGGTGTCGTGCTGGTGGTCAACGGCGAACGCACGGGCCGGAAGAAGGAGCGCACCGAGAAGCCGGCCGACCTCGCGCCCGACGAGGCCCTGGCCGGATGACTGCCTGATCGATCATGAAGTCATCGCGTACGGCCGGGCCGGTTGACTCCAAGATCAACCGCCAGTCGTGCCGCCTCGGCGCGCGGTGGCGGAAACCGGGCCCGGACATGGCGAAGGCGTGAACGGCGACGTTGCCGTTCACGCCTTCACGACGTGCTGATGAGGTCAGGCCTTGCCGGCCAGCTCGCTGACTCCGGAGCCGGGCTGCTCGTCCTCGACCAGGCTGGCGCCGGCGTAGGGGACGACCCGCACCGAGCGCAGCGCGCTGTCGTAGGCGTTCATGGCGTCGTCGACGCGGCCGAGATCGCGGTAGAGGTCGGCCAGCTCTCGCCAGGCCGCCGCGGCGACCCGGGACGCGCCCATCGACTCGAGCATGGACGCCGCCAGCGCGGCCTCGCGGATGCTCTCGTCGACCGCACCCTGCGCCCGCAGGATGCGCGCCAGCGTGAGCCGGGCGATCGCACCGCCGACCCGCGGCTGGTCGCCGAGCTCGCGCAGCGACGCCTCGACGGACTCGCGGGCGTCGTCGAGCCGGCCCAGCTGCAGCAGCGTCTGCGCCCGGCGGCTGTAGAAGTTCGCGATGTCGGTGGAGCTGCCGTAGCGCTTGATGTTCTCCTCGACGCCGTCGAGGATCTCGAGCGACCGCTCGGCCTGCGGCTCGCTGCCGTGCAGCAGCAGTCCGGCGTGCGCCACCCGGAGGCGGGCCAGGTTGCGGACGTCGTCGCCCTCGCCGAACATCGCCAGCGCGCGGTCGACCAGGTTGAGCGCGAGCGCCAGCTCACCACGCGACTCGGCGATCAGCGAGGCGTTCCAGTAGGCGGCGCCGCGCGTCTGCGGCGTGCCGATCTTGTCCGCGGCCGCGACCAGCTCGGCGGCGAGCGCCTTGGACCGGACCAGGTCGCCGCGGCCGGAGTAGGCGCCGAGGACGGTGCAGCCCAGGCGGATGTACTCGTCGGTGCTCTCCAGCCCGAGGTCGAAGGCCGCGCGACGGGCCTCCTCGCCGATCTGGATGGCCATGTCGAAGTCGCCGGCGCGGTCGTAGCACCGGGTCAGCGCGATGGCGACGTCCAGCCACGACTGGACCGCCGGCGTCTGCCGGGCCTCGTCGGCCAGCTCGCTGAGGATCGCGATGGCGTCCTCGAGGTCGCCGGTGCGCTCGCGGGCCAGCGCGCGGCCGAGGCGGGCGGCGCGGCTCTGCTCGTCGTTGAGACCGGGGTCGCCGACCAGCTGCGTGAACTGCTCGTACGCCTCGTCGGCGCGGCCCTCGCGCAGCGCCATCTCGGCGCGGCCCAGCGCGAGCCGGGCCTTGGTGCGCACCGAGGCGTCCACACCGTCGCGCAGGTACTCGACGTCGATGCGCAGGCGCTCGGCGATGTGCGCGAGCGCGGACGCGGCCGGCTGCCGGCGGCCGCTCTCGACGAGCGAGACGTAGCTGGGGGACAGCATGCCCTCTGCGATCTCGGCCTGGGACAGGCCGAGCTCCAACCGGCGGGACCGGATACGCTGCCCGACGGGCGTCGGGAGCGGCGCCTCGTCCACTGTTGCTGGCTGGTCTTCTGTCATGACAGTATTGGACTACAGTCAGTCACATTTTGCCAGTCCATATGCCGACTTTGGGAGTTCGATCTAGATGGGGCGTGCCAAGCGAGTCGTGATCGCGGTTGTCGCATCGTTCGCGCTCATGTTCACGGTGTCATCACCTGCGGTCGCCGCGTTCGCACCGACCGGTAGCCCTGGAGAATTCTGCTGCTGACGCAGGAGTCATAGACCGCACGGACGGCGTCCGGCGTCTCGCCCCCCGAACGCAGGACGCCGTCCGTGCCTTTGTTTCCCCAGCAAGCGGGGAATCGCGCACCATGGCGGGCGTTAGCGTGCCCGCCATTCACCAGCCAGTCGAATGAGCCTGTCATTGGCCTCCGGCTCGGCGATCGTGACCCTGCAGCCCTCGCCGGCGAAGGGCCGCACGACCAGCCCCGCGTCCTCGCAGAAGCGTGCGAAGTCGAGGGTCTGCTCACCCAGCGCGAGCCACACGAAGTTCGCCTCGGTGTGAGGAATCTCCCATCCCTGGGCCGCCAACGCATCGTGCACCCGGGCCCGTTCGCCCACCAGCGCCTCGACCCGCTCGAGCAGCTCGGCCTCGCGGGCCAGCGACTCGACGGCGGCCCGCTGGGCGATGCCGGAGACCCCGAAGGGCACCGCGGTCTTGCGCAGGGCGTCGGCCACCTCGTCGTGCGCGATGGCGAAGCCGACCCGCAGCCCGGCCAGTCCGTACGCCTTCGAGAACGTGCGCAGCACGCACACGTTGCGGTGCCGGCGGTAGAAGTCGAGGCCGTCGGCGGCCTCGGGGTCGCGGACGAACTCGCGGTACGCCTCGTCGACGACCACGAGGACGTCCTCGGGCACCCGGCGCAGGAACGCCTCCAGCTCGTCGCGCCACACGACGGTGCCGGTCGGGTTGTTCGGCGTACAGACGAGCACGAGGCGGGTGCGGTCGGTGATGGCGTCGGCCATGGCCGGCAGATCGTGCCGCGCGCCGGGCGCCAGCGGCACCTGCACGGCCGACGCGCCGGAGATGCCCACCACGATGGGGTATGCCTCGAACGACCGCCAGGCGTAGACCACCTCGTCGCCCTCGGCGGCGGTGGCCTGGACGATCTGCTGCAGCACGCCGACGCTGCCGGTGCCGGTGGCCACGTGCTCGGGCGGCACGTCGAAGCGGTCGGCCAGCGCCGCGACCAGGCCGGTGGCGAACATGTCCGGATAGCGGTTCATCGACCCCGCGGTCGCGGTGACGGCCTCGAGCACGCCGGGCAGCGGCGGGTAGGGATTCTCGTTCGAGGAGATCTTGAACGCCTGCTCCGCACCGGCCACCGGCGCGGCCGGGCGGCCGGGCTTGTAGGACGGGAGACCGTCGAGAGCCTTGCGAATGCGCACCTGGGAACCGCTCATGTCGGCACACTAGTCGCTCCCGCGGAGGGCTCCGGATGTGTACGCTCGGCAGCCGTGACGTCCTTCATCATCCGCCTGCTCGTCAACGGTTTCGCCCTCTGGGTGGCGACCCGGATCGTCGACGGCGTGACCATCAGCTCTGACAGCACGTCAAGCGAGGTTCTGACCTTGCTTGTCGTGGCGCTGATCTTCGGCCTCGTCAACGCACTCATCAAACCAGTGGTCCAGTTGTTGTCGCTGCCGCTGCTGATCTTGACGCTGGGCCTGTTCACGCTGATCGTCAACGCGCTGATGTTCTGGCTGACCTCGTGGATCGCCGACGCGCTGGACGTGCCCTTCCACGTCGAAGGGTTCTTCTGGGAGGCCGTGCTGGGCGCGTTGGTGGTCTCGTTCGTCAGCTGGATCCTGAATCTGTTGCTGCCGAACTGACGAACGGTGTAGTGCCGGTCATCCGTCCGTCGTCGCACCATGGGCCTTTGAAGCCACCTCGACACGACCCTTCTTCCGCTGGGCCGATGTTTGACGTACCTTTGGCCTAGCATCCTCTGCACGACGGATAGGCGCCGTTTCCCGCGGCGCCACGGGGGTTCGTTGTGCCCTGAACTCAGTGTGGGCATGGTGAACATATGACGATCGGCTACGGCCCCGTCGGTTCGGTTCTGACCGAGCAGCCTCCTTCGGGCCATCAGCGCGCCCGGCACCCGGAGCGCGGCACGTCTCCGTCGCGGCCGGTACCTCTCGCGGTCACCACGCCGCCGGGGTATCCCGAACCCGACACCAACCGGCACGCGCTGGTGGGCTCCATGGTCTACGAGGTCGTCTACGACGATCCGAACGGCAACCCCATGCTCGCCTTCGCCGACGGCCAGTGGTTCGACGTCACGTCCTTCGCGCCGCGCCCGGTCTCGGTCCGCCACGCGCTGCGCCGCGACCCCGCGTGGTCCGGCGCCGTCGTGCAGACCATCTGCCTGTGGATGCGCAGCAACCCCAACCACGAGCGGTCCTTCGATCTGGCCACCGAGCTCGCGTTGGCCGTCGGGGAGCTCGCGCGCCAGCGCCGCTGAGGCGCGCGGCCGTGACCGACCCGAGCACCCCCTACCGCGTCTGCGTCGTCTGCGCCGGGAACATCTGCCGGTCCCCCATCGCCGAGTTCGTGCTGCGCCGGCGCCTCGAGGAGGCCGGCCTCGGCGACCTCGTCACCGTCGACTCCGCGGGCACCGGCGGCTGGCACGCCGGCCAGCAGGCCGACCCACGCGCCCTCACCACACTGCTCGACCACGGCTACGACGGCAGCAGCCACCGCGCGCGGCAGTTCCTGCGCGACTGGTTCGCCGAGGTCGACCTGGTGCTGGCCCTCGACCGCGAGAACTTCGCCGACCTCAGCGCGCTGGCCCCCGACGACGACGCCCGCGCCAAGGTCCAGCTGCTGCGCAGCTACGACGCCGAGGCCGTGGCGGGCGACGACACCGACGTGCCCGACCCCTACTACGGCGACGACGCGTCGTTCGAACAGGTGCTGCTGATGATCGAGCGGGCCGCCGACGGCTTCGTCGCGGCCGTGCGCGAGGAGATCGAGCTGGACGTGCCGGGTGGTGAGCCCAGTCGACAGTGAGCACCTGCACGCCTTGCTGGGTACCGCCGTCGAATCGCTCACCCCGGTCGGCGGCGGCTCCATCTGCGAGGCGCGCCGGGCCCGGCTCGGCGACGGCCGCACCGTCTTCGTCAAGACCCGGGCCGGCGCGCCGGACGGGTTCTTCCGGGCCGAGGCGACCGGCCTGGGCCGGCTCGCGGCCGCTCGCGACGGCGTCCCGGTCCCGCAGGTGCTCGCGCACGACGACCGCTGCCTGGTCCTCGAATGGGTCACGACGGGTGTCCCCTCGCCGGCGGCGGCCGAGCGGTTCGGCCGCGCCCTCGCCGCCACCCACCGGCACGGCGCCGACGTGTTCGGGTCGGCCGACGGCCCCGGCTGGATCGGCAGCCTCGACCTTCCCCCCGGCCCGTGGGAGCACTGGCCGGAGCTGTGGGCCTACGGACGCATCGAGCCGTATTTGCGCGCGGCCCGCAAGGCCGGCGCCGTCGACAAGCGCACCGTCGCCGACGTCGAGAAGGTCATCGCCGAGCTGCCCCGGCTGGCCGGACCGCCCGAGCCGCCCGCGCTGATCCACGGCGACCTCTGGGCCGGCAACGTACTCTGGACCGAGACCGGCGCCTACCTCGTCGACCCCGCCGCGCACGGCGGCCACCGCGAGACCGACCTCGCCATGCTCACGCTGTTCGGCCTGCCCCACCTCGACCGCGTCCTCGCCGCCTACGACGAGGCCTGGCCGCTGGCGCCGGGCTGGCGCGAGCGGCTGCCGCTGCACCAGCTGCACCCTGTGCTGGTCCACGCGGTGCTGTTCGGCGGCTCGTACGGCGCCCAGGCCGGTCAGCTGGCCCGCCAGGCTCTCCGCGCCGCCTGATCAGCTGTGGCGTTGAGCCCCGTCCCCGTGCGCGCTGGGCCGTCCCCCTGCGCACTGGGCCGTCCCCCTGCTGCCCGATTGTCTTAGCCGCGTGCGTTCGCCGCGTTTGCGTGTGGCGTGGGTGTCGTGGAGCGTCCACCTGGTGAGATTTAGCCGTGATTCGGGGGCCATCACGAGGATTACCCCAGCGTCAACACCCCTACAGCCATGGTGAAGCTCACGTAATCCTCGTGATGTAGGCGATCGCCGATGATCATCGTCGTCCACGGAGATCGTCAGCTGATCATCCTGGTTCGCCGGGCTTGCCCCTCCTCCTGAAGTGGGACACGCACGTTCGGTACCGCGAATGAGCTGGTCCGGGGCCGAGACCCGATAGGTTCGCAGGCGACCGACCACCCGGGAGAGGCATGATCACCGCCCAAGGGCTCTACAAGAGATACGGCGCGAAAGTCGCCGTCGACCATCTGTCGTTCGAGGTGCGTCCGGGCATGGTGACCGGCTTCCTCGGACCCAACGGCGCCGGCAAGTCCACGACCATGCGGCTGATGCTCGACCTCGACAACGGTGGAGGCGAGACGCTGTTCGACGGGCGCAAGTTCGGCACGATCAAGCACCCGATGCGCGAGATCGGCGCCGTGCTGGAGTCGAAGGCGTTCCACCCGACCCGCACCGCCCGCAATCACCTGCGCATGCTGGCCGCGGGCAGCGGCATCCCGTTCTCCCGCGCCGACGAGGTGCTGGAGTTCGTGGGGCTGTCCGAGGTGAAGAACAAGAAGCCGAAGAGCTACTCGCTCGGCATGGCTCAGCGCCTCGGCCTGGCCCAGGCGCTGCTCGGCGACCCGCAGACGCTCATTCTCGACGAGCCGGCCAACGGCCTGGACCCGCACGGCATCCACTGGCTGCGCGACGTGCTGAAGTCGCTGGCCCGCGAGGGTCGCACGATCTTCGTCTCCAGCCACCTGCTGTCGGAGATGTCGCTGATGGCCGACCAGCTGGTGGTCATCGGCCGCGGGACGATGATCTACAACGGCGACGTCGCCGGCTTCGTCCGGCGGTTCACCCAGTCGACGGTCCGGGTCCAGAGCCCCGACGTCGACCGGCTGGTCCAGGTGCTGAACCGCGACGGCGTGGAGATCGTCGGCCCGGGCGCCGACCGCAGCATCGAGGTGTCCGGCCTCGACGCGCCGGCCATCGGCGAGCTGGCCTTCCAGAACGGCATCATGCTGCACGAGCTGGCGACGCAGACCGCCTCGTTGGAGACGGCCTTCATGACCGCGACCGGCGAGTCGGAGGAGTATCGGGCGCACGAGATCCTGGGGCCGCCGGCCGCAGAGATGCCCGCGCCGGTGACGCCCCAGGCGGGACCGCCCGCCGCGCCGCCCGTCCCACCGTCGCAACCCGGCGACTCGACCCCTGGAGGTGCGGCATGAGCAGCGCGCTGCGCTTCGAGTGGGTGCGGCTGCGCACCCTGCGCTCGACCTACTGGCTGCTCGGGATCGGCCTGCTCGTCACGGCCGGCGTGGCGTTCATCATCGCCTACGCCACCCGCAACGACCCGCTCGACGCCGACATCGCGGCGCAGGTGCTGACCGGCGGCGCCGAGTTCGCCACGTTCATCCCGGTGTTCATGGCGATCATCGGCATCTTCTCCACGGGCCACGAGTACCGGCACGGCACCATCCAGCCGACGCTGACGGCCATCCCGCAGCGGTCTCGGCTGCTGCTGGCGAAGATCATCATGGTGAGCCTGTGCTCGGTGGTGGTGGTCGCGTTGTCTCTGGCGATCAACCTGGTCATCGGGCTCATCTTCTGGGGCGAGCTGCCGTCGTTCGGCAACCCGCTCGACGAGGTCATCCCCGGCTACTTCGTGCTGGTCATCCTGTACGCCATCTGCGGGCTCGCGCTGGCCCAGCTCTTCCGCGGCGTGCCCAGCGCGATCGTCGTCCTGCTGGTGACGCCGCTGCTGGTCGAGGGCCTGATCTCCGGGCTCTCGCTGGTGCCGGCGCTGGACTGGCTGCAGCCGGCGCTGAAGTTCCTGCCGTTCTCGGCCGGTGCCCGGCTGCTGGCCACCGGCCCGTACGAGGCCAACGGCGGGCCGGAGTTCGACTACCTGGACCGCTGGGCGTCCGGCGGGGTGTTCGCGGCGTTCGTGGCGATCATCCTGGCCGTCGCCTGGTACCTGTTCAAGAAGCGCGACGCGTAGCCGACCCCGAGGCGAGGTAGTCGACGGTGACGGTGGCCGTGATCTCGATCTGCTCAGGACGCATCGAGACCACGGCACCACCGGCGCTGTCGGCCGCCAAGGGGACGACGCGGTAGGCACGGGTACCTTCGAACCCTGGCTGCGTGTGCGGTCGCAGCCCTGGTTCGTACAGCGCGGTGGCGGTGGCCGTCGCGTAGCCGAGCTCGGCGGCGTACGCGTCGGCCCGCTCCTGGGCGTCGCGCACGGCCTCGGCCCGCACCTCGCGTTCGACCGCGGTACGGTGCGCCCGGGTCAGCTCCCACTCGACGCCGTCGACGACCACGCCGTCGACGCTGCCCACGTCGGTGACCCATGCCGACAGCGCGCCGAAGTCGGAGAACCGCACCGAGATGCCCGCCGCCGCCACCTGGAAGGTCTCGCTGACGTCGGAGTCGCGCCGATACCGCTGGACGGTGGACACGTACAGGTGGTCGGCCCACCACCGGGTGGCCGCGCCCGCTGTGACGTGCCGCTCGGCGTCGGCGGACAGCCGGGCGTGGAGGTCGGCGACCACCGGCACGACGTCGGCGGACCGGCGCGCCTCGCGGGTGGCCCGAAGGTAGACCGTGCCGCGTTCGGCGGGCAGGAAGCGCCGGGCGGTCCCGGCGACCGTGATGGTGACCATGCGGTCATTGTGGCTCAGAGCGCGACCTCGCCGTTGGCGGTTCGGAACCGCACGGAGCGGACGCCCGGCCCGCCGTTCGGCGGCAGCCAGCGCACGTCGACGTCGTCGAGCGGGTGGTCCTCGGGCTCGCCCAGCCAGGCCGTGACGAAGTGAGGGTCGCCGGCGATGTCGATGCTGAGCAGCTCGACGTCGTGGCCGCCCTTGGACGGGTGCTCGGCGGGGTCGGACTCCCAGTGGACGAAGAACGGCAGCTGCGGGTCGTTCATCAGGCCCATGACGCCGATCTGCTTCCACACCAGGTCGAAGCCGTCGGGCCGGACCCGATGGCCGTCGACGGCGGGCCGTCCCAGCCGCTCCTCGATGGGGGCGAGGTCGTCGACGGCGACCACCCAGCCGAGCCAGCCGCCGCCGGCCGCGGAGCGGGCCTTGACCGCCTGCCCGAACGGCACCTTGTCGGCCGCGGGGTGGTCCAGCGCCGCCACGACCTCGAGATAGTGGCCGCCGGCCAGCGGGAGCACCCGGTTGCGGGTACCGAACCGCGGATGGACCCCTCCGTCGACGAGCTCGACTCCGAGCTCCCCGGCCAGCCGCTCGGCGGTGGCGTCGAGTCCGTCCGGTCCCGCGGCGTACGAGAGGTGATCGAGGCGCATTCGTGCATCGTCGCAGCCTCCGGTCCGGTTTGGCGAACCGAGCCGGTCCGCCGCGGCCGGTCGGTGCGTTACGGTTGCAAACTGGTGATCACTGCGCATCGGGAGATCGGTACGAAGGGTCACCGGCACCGGTAGAAACGATCAAGCACCATCTGTGGCATCGATCCAGCACCCCTGGAGGCGACTGCGCGTGAGCATCGAGATCACCAGGACCGCCCGCAGCTACGCCGCCTACCTGGACGGAATCCGGGTCGGCGAACTCGTCTACACCCGCCGCGACGACGAGGTCGTGGCGCTGCACACCGTGGTCGAAGAGGCCGCGGAGGGCAAGGGGGTCGGCGGCGCACTGGCCCGGGCCCTGCTCGACGACGCCCGTGAAGGCGGCCTGAAGGTCGTCCCGCAGTGTCCGTTCGTGGCCGGCTACCTCGACCGGCATCCCGAGTACGCCGACCTGCGGGCCGGCTGACCGATCAACTGCCGAGCGCCGCCCGTAGCCGCCGGGCGGCGGCCTCCGGGTCGTCCGCGGCGGTGATGGCCCGGACGACCACCACCCGGCGGGCGCCCGCGTCGGCCACCTCGGCGACGGTGCGCTCGTCGATGCCGCCGATGGCGAACCACGGCGTGACCGGCGCAGACTCGGCGACGGCACGGACGGTGTCGACGCCGACCGCCGGCCGGCCCTGCTTGGTAGGCGTCGGCCAGACCGGTCCGACGCAGAAGTAGTCCACATCGGGGTCGGCCTCGGCCGCAGCGGCCTGCTCCACGGAGTGCGTCGACCGCCCGAGCAGCACGTGCGGGCCGAGCAGCCGCCGGCTCGCCGCGACCGGCAGGTCCTCCTGGCCGGTGTGCAGGATGGCCGATCCCGCCAGCTCCGCGAGGTCGGCGCGGTCGTTGACGGCGACCAACGCGTCGTACTCCGCGGCCACCTTCGCCACCAGGGGCTGCAGCTCCAGCTCGGCGCGGGCGTCGAGCGTCTTGTCGCGCAGCTGGACGATGTCGACGCCCCCGGACAGCGCGGCGTGCAGGAACCGCTCCAGGTCGCCCTGGTCGCGCCGGGCGTCGGTGCACAGGTAGAGCCGGGCGCCGGCCAGCCGCCGGCGCCACCGCGCCGCCCTCGTCGCTTCGGGTGCCGTGGTCACAGCCGGAGTCTGCCACGAGCCCCGGATGCCCGAGGAGTACGGTGGGGAGTGCGCGGGAGCCCTGGCGGCAGGGCTGAGAGGGCCAGCGGGCCGACCGTCATCACCTGAACTGGGTCATGCCAGCGGAGGGAGCCCTGACGTGAGCGTGGACGTGGCCGTGGCCGGCTGCGGCATCATCGGCGCCGCCGTGGCCTGGCGGCTGTCGCAGCTCGGCCGCACGGTCGCGTGCTTCGACCCCGCCCCCGGCGACGGTGCGACGTTCGCGGCCGCGGGCATGCTGGCCGACGTCACCGAGGCGGAGTTCGGCGAGGACCACCTCACCGCCTTGAACGTCGCCTCGGCGCGGGCGTGGCCGGACTTCGCCGCCGAGCTGGCCGACGCCTCGGGCGTGGATCTCGCGTTCCGCCGCACCGGCACCCTCACCGTCGCCTACGACTCCGGCGACCGGCAGCAGCTGCGCCGGCTGCTGTCGCTGCGCCGCCGGCTCGGGCTGCCGATCGAGGAGGTCACGATCGACGACGCCCGCGAGCTGGAGCCGCTGCTCGGGCCGCGGATCGCCGGTGCCACGTGGACGCCCGACGAGCACCAGGTCGACCCGCGCCGGGTGCACGCGGCGCTGCTGTCCGTGCTCGCCGACATGGCCGTGGCCGTCGTCCACCGGCGAGTCGCGGAGCTGAGCCTGACCCCGTCGGGCGGTGTCGACGGCGTGATCGACGATCACGGCACCCGGCACCGCGCCGGCTCGGTGGTGCTGGCGGCCGGCTGGGCCAGCCGCGAGCTGGCCCGCGCGTTGCCCGGCCTCGCCGGCGTGCCCACCCGGCCGGTCAAGGGGCAGGTGCTGCGGCTGGACGCGTCAGGGCAGCCCGGTTTCACCCTCGGCCGGGTGGTCCGCGGCTTCGTGCAGGCGCGGCCGGTCTACCTGGTGCCGCGGCCCGGCGGCGAGGTCGTCGTCGGCGCCACCAGCGAGGAGCAGCCCGACGACCGGCGGGTCACCGCCGGCGGGGCGTTCGGCATCCTGCGCGACGCGCGGGCGCTGGTCCCCGGCATCGACGAGCTGCCGCTGACCGAGCTCACCGCGCGGGCCCGTCCGGGCAGCCCGGACAATCTGCCGCTGATCGGCGATTCCGGCATTCCGGGCCTGCTGCTGGCCACCGGCCACTACCGCAACGGCATCCTGCTCGCGCCGCTCACCGCGTCGGCGCTCGCCGCTCGGTACGGTGCGGGAACGGTGCCGGAGTGGGCCGCGGCCGCGGACCCGCGCCGGTTCTCCGCGACTGTGACGGGAGGACCCACATGACCACGGTGGTGACGGTCAACGGCGACGTCGTCGCGTTCGACTCCGGCGCGACGCTGGGCGACGTCGTGCTGCGCACCATGACCAAGCCCGACGGCACGTACAGCGACAGCGGCATCGCCGTCGCCGTCAACCAGATCGTCGTCCCCCGCTCGGACTGGGCGGCCACCCCACTGCGGGCCGACGACAAGATCGAGATCATCACCGCCGTCCAAGGAGGCTGAGGAGCTGAGATGTCCACCGACGATCCCCTCGTCATCGCCGGCGTCGAGCTGTCGTCGCGGCTCATCATGGGCACCGGCGGCGCGCCCAGCCTGCTCGGGCTGGAGGCGGCGCTGCTGGAGTCCGGGACGGAGCTGACGACGGTCGCGCTGCGCCGGGTGCAGGCCGGTGGCGAGGGGTCGGTCTGGGAGCTGCTGCAGCGCAACGGCATCCGGGCGCTGCCGAACACCGCCGGCTGCTTCTCCGCCGCCGAGGCGGTGCTGACGGCGAAGCTGGGCCGCGAGGCGTGCGAGACCGACTGGGTGAAGCTGGAGGTCGTCGCCGACGACGTCACGCTGCTGCCCGACCCGGTGGAGCTGGTGTCGGCGGCCCGGCAGCTGGTCGACGACGGCTTCACCGTGCTGCCGTACACCAACGACGACCCCATCCTCGCGCGCAAGCTCGCCGACGCCGGCTGCGCCGCGGTGATGCCGCTGGGCGCGCCCATCGGCACCGGTCTGGGCATCCTCAACCCGCGCAACATCGCCGCGATCGTCGCCGACGCGCCGGTGCCGGTGATCCTCGACGCCGGCATCGGCACCGCGTCCGACGCCGCGCTGGCCATGGAGCTCGGCTGCGACGGCGTGCTGCTCGCCACCGCGGTCACGCGCGCCGCCGACCCGGTCCGGATGGCCCGGGCGATGCGGCTGGCGGTCGAGGCGGGGCGCGACGCCCACCTCGCCGGACGGATCCCGCGCCGCGAGGACGCGCTGGCGTCGTCGCCGCTCGACGGGCGGGCCAATCTCGACCTGGCGATGTGACTGTTTTTGACGCGTCGAGGTGTCCGGCTGTCGCCGGATGATCGTTCCTGGCACGATTCGTCCTCATGGGTCTGATCGACGTCCTCCTGCTCGACCTCGACGGCGTGGTGCGCCACTTCGACCCCGCGGCGACGGAGGCGATCGAGAAGCGCTGCGGACTGCCGCCGGGCAAACTGCACGAGACGGCGTTCGAGCCGCGGCTGCTCCAGTCGGTCGTCACCGGCGGCATCACCCGCGCGCAGTGGGTCGACCACGTCGCCGAGACCGTCGGCCCGGTCGCCGCCACCGCGTGGGCGACCCAGCGCCCGTCCGTCGACCGCGAGGTGCTCGGCCTCGTGCGCCGGCTGCGGGTGGCCGGCGTCCGGGTCGGGCTGCTGACCAACGGCACCGACCGCATCGCCGCCGAACTGGCCGAACTGCGCATCGCCGACGACTTCGACCACGTGTTCAACTCCGCGGAGATCGGCGTGGCCAAACCCGACCTGCGGATCTTCATGCACGTGCTGCGCGTTCTCGGCGTCTCGCGGTCGTCCGTCCTGTTCCTCGACGACTCCGCGGCCAACGTGCGCGGGGCGGGGGCGGTGGGCATGCGGGCGCACCTGTTCACGTCGGTGAGCGACCTCACCGACGCCTGCAAGGCCTACCGGCTGCTCTGACCCGCCGCCAGCAGGCCGTGCGCGTACCCGATCGCCTCGGGCGTCGTCGCGAACACCCGGCCCTGGTCGCGCAGCCTCGAGATGACGCCCAGCCGGTCCAGCGGCCGAGCATGGCCACCGCGCAGGCCTGACACCACGACGACGGCGTGACGGCGCTCCAGGCGTTCGATGGCGTCCTTGAGCACCAGTGCGCCGGTGGCGTCGATCGTCGTCACCCGCGACATCCGGAGGATCACCACGCGCACGTCGGCGACCTCGGACAGCTCCAGCAGGAAGCGGTGGGCGGCGGCGAAGAACAGCGGTCCGTCCAGCCGGTACGCGACGACATGCGATGTGAGCAGCGCCCGTTCCTCCTCGCCGTGGCCCGCGGGGATGTCGTCGTACAGCGGGACCTCGTCGAGCCGGACGTTGCGGGCGACGGCGCGCAGCGCGAGCGCACCCGCCACCACCAGGCCGAGGATGACGGCCTGCACGAGGTCGAGCACCAGGGTGGCGGCCGCGGTCAGCACCAGGACGACCGCGTCGGAGCGAGTGGCGTGCAGCATCGCCCGTACCGACCCCACCTCGACCATGCGGGCCGCGGTCGCCAGCAGCACCCCGGCCAGGGCGGCCAGCGGGATCCGGCCGACCACAGACGCGGCCGCGGCGACCACGACGGCGAGGATCACCGCGTGCGACAGCGCGGCCAGCCGCGACACCGCGCCGGAGCGCACGTTCACCGCGGTCCGGGCGATGGCGGCCGTGGCCGGAACGCCGCCGAACAGCGGGGCCGCGACGTTGGCGAGGCCCTGGCCGAACAACTCCTTGTCCGGGTCGTGCCGCTGGCCGACGCTCATGCCGTCGGCGACCGTGGCCGACAGCAGTGACTCCAGCGCGGCCAGCGCCGCGACCGCGACGGCCGGGGCGAGCAGGTCGGGCAGCGCCGCGAGGTCGACGAAGCCCAGCGACGGCGCCGGCAGCCCGGCCGGCAACGCGCCGATGCGGGCGACGTCGAACCGGGCCAGCTCGGCGATGCCGGTGGCGGCGGCAACCGCGAGGAGCGAGAACGGAACGGACGGCCGCCAGCGCGCGCCGGCGAGCATGAGCGCGGCGACGCCGGTGGCCAGCCCTACCGCGACCCAGTCCGGCGCGGCCGCGAAGTCGCGGACCGCCTGGACCGCCACGAGCACGACGCGGTCGCCGTCGGGCACCGGCACCCCCAGTGCGGCCGGCACCTGCTGCAGCGCGATGACGCCCGCGATGCCGATGGTGAAGCCCTCGACGACGGGCGCCGGCACGTACGCCATGTAGCGGCCGGCCCGGCCGGCCGCCAGGACCATGAGCAGCAGTCCGGCCAACAGGCCGACCATCAGCACGCCGTCGGCGCCGTGCTGGTGCACGATCGGCACCAGCACCACCGTCATGGCTCCGGTGGGCCCGGAGACCTGCAGGTTGGAGCCGCCGCACAGCGCCGCGACCGCACCCGCCACCACCGCGGTCGCGATGCCGGCGGCTGCTCCGAGCCCGGACGAGATGCCGAACCCGAGGGCGAGGGGCAGCGCCACGATCGCGACGGTCGCGCCGGCCAGCAGGTCGCGGCGGGGCCGCCGGCGCATGCTCGCGACGTCAGCGCGGGTGGGCAGGACGGACCGCAGCCGGAGCCAGGCCCGGCTCATCGGGCGGCGGCGGCTTCCTCTTCCAGCTCCTGCAGCAGCTCGCGCTGCCCCGCGAGCAGCTCGGTCAAGATGCGGCGGGCCGCGCGCAGCAGGTCGGCGACGTCCGGCCCGGCCATCGCGTAGACGACAGTGGACCCCTCGCGGGTGGAGGTCACGATGCCCGAGCGGCGGAGGACGGCCAGCTGCTGGGACAGGTTCGACGGCTCGACCTCGATCTGCTCGAGCAGCTCACGCACCGGCACCGGGCCGTCCTGGAGCAGCTCGAGAACCCGGATGCGGACCGGGTGACCGAGCATGCGGAAGAACTCCGCCTTGGCGTGGTGCAACGGGACCGGCATGAATGCATCATCTGCGAAATTGAAGAGTTCTTCAAATCGCGTGTTCCGTGGCGCCGTGTCGATGCCGTGCGACCCTTGATCAGCTACGGTCTGACGCACAGGGGGTGAGGCCCATGACCGACGTCGACGCGGTGGTGCCGCTCACGCGGGTCGAGCCGCCGCTGCGGGCCGCCGAGAAGGACGCGCTGGTGCTGCGGCTGGACTTCCTGCGCGAGACCGTCGTGAACAAGGTCGCCGGCCTGAGCACCGCGCAGGCCACCACGGCCCCCGTCCCGCCGAGCACGCTCACCCCGGCCGGCATCGTCCGCCACCTCATGTGCGTGGAGCGGTGGTGGTTCGCGCTCGACTTCGCCGCCCTGCCCGACGTTCCCGAGCCCTGGGGCGAGCACGACGCCGGGGGATTCGACCTCGAGCCCGGCGAGACGCTGGCCTCCGTCGTCCGCACGTACCTCGCCGAGTGCGCCCGGTCCAACGAGGTCATCGCCGCCTACTCCCTCGACGACGTCGCGCGTGGCGAGGGCATGGACTTCGACCTGCGCTACGCCGTCGTCCACATGATCGAGGAGACCGGGCGGCACTGCGGCCACCTCGATCTCCTCCGCGAGGCCATCGACGGCGCCGTCGGCGAGTGAGCGGTCAGCCGAACACGTCGCCGGCGGTGACCACGAGCGTTCCGGGCGGCGCGTCGGTCACCTGGTCCCGAGCGCACACGGCGAACCGCAGGTCGCCGACGTCGCCGAGGGCGGCGGCCTTCGCGGCGAGCCTCGCCACCTCGCGGCCGCCGTTGACCGTGCGCGCCCACTTCGCCTCGCCCACGAGCACCGGCCGTCGGTCGCGGCCGGCCAGGACGACGGCGTCGATCTCGTCCTGACCGCCGAGGCGCCACCACGGGCCCACCGCCACCGTCTCGGCATGGATCTCCGCCGCGCGCCGCCGCAGGTGCTCACGAAACGCGTCCGCCCAGGGCCGGCCGAGGTGATCGTCGAGGCCGGCCCGGACCGCACCCAGGATGGTCGGGCCCAGCCCTCGGTTGATCTCGTCGCGGTACCGGCCGAGCACACCGAGATAGAACGCCACGAGGTTGTCGGTGATGCGGTAGATCCGCCGCCGGGATCGCGCCGCCTCGGTGACCGGCTGCAACCGTTCGACGAGTCGCAGCTCCTGCAGGTCGCGCAGGGTCCGGCTCGGGTCGGTGCCTATAGCGTCTGCGATCTCCTGGTGCTTCGTCCGGCCTTCGGCGATGGCGCGCAGCACGTCGGCCACCTGGTCGCCCTCGCGGCTCTCGGTCGCGAGGACCAGGTCGCCCTCCAGCAGGATCGGTGCGGACGACGTGCCGGCGAGCGCCGCGAGGTTGTCGTCCACCGTGGCCAGCTGGTCCCACCAGGAAAGGTAGAGCGGCATCCCGCCGAGCAGTCCGTAGGCGATGGCCCGCTCCGCCGGGGGCAGGCCCGGCAGCATCTCGGCGGCCTCGTGCGGCCGGAACGGATGCACCTGGAGCGCCAGGTCGAAGCGGCCGTAGAGCGGCGCCCACTCCTCCTGGATCGCCCGCATGGTGCGCATCGCGGAGCCGCACAGCAGGATGCGCAACTGGGTCTGCCCCGCGGAGAGATCGAGGAACGCCCGGAGCACGCCAGGCAGCTCGGGGGACTTCGCCATCATCTCGGGGAACTCGTCCAGTACGAGCAGGAGTGGTTCCTGCCGCGCCTGCTGGGCCAGGTGCTCGAAGGCCTCCTCCCAGCTACGGAACGGACTCGTCGCCAGGTCGCGGAGCGTGCTGGGAAGCGCGCTGGCGACCTTGCGGGAGAGCTGCGCGAGCTCGCCGGCCTCCGTCCGGCCGGAGCCGAGGTGGAAGACCGAGCGACGGTCCGAGGCGAACCTCTGCAGCAGCGCTGTCTTCCCGACCCGGCGGCGGCCCCAGACCAGGGCCGGCCGGGGGCGATCGCGCTGCCACCAGCGCTCGAGTTCCGCCAGCTCCATACGGCGGTTCACGAAGGCCATGGTCGCATCGTAACCGACAGACTTGTCAGTGACGATTTTGTCACCGACACATGTGTCGGTGACAACTCAGTCGACGAGCTTGAGGCGGATGCGGCGGAAACCGCGGCCCTTGTTCTCGACCTTGGCCACCTCGATGCGGCCGATCTGCCTCGTCGAGGCGACGTGGGTGCCGCCGTCGGCCTGCAGGTCGAGGCCACGGATGTCGACCAGGCGGATGTCCTGGAGGTCCGGCGGCAGCAGGTCGGTCGCCGTCTTGACGATGGGGCCGAGGGCGTAGGCGTCGGCGCGCGGCAGCACGCGGACGTCGATGACGCGGTCGGCGGCCACCTCGGCGTTGAGCTTCTCGGTGAGGCTGTCCTTGAACCCGGCCGGCACCTCGGCGAGGTCGAAGTCGAGGCGGGCCTGGCCGGGCTCCATGTTGCCGCCGGTCACCGGCACGCCGAAGTCGCGGGCCATGACGCCGCAGAGGACGTGCAGCCCGGAGTGCGTGCGCATGAGCAGGCTGCGCCGGGCGTCGTCGAGGGCGCCGCGGACCTGCGTGCCGACCGGCGGCAGCGGGTCGTCCGGGTCGGGGACGAGCCACAGGTCGTCGCGCGGGCGGACGCCGACGATGCGGGTCTGGACGCCGCCCCAGATCAGCACGCCGTGGTCCGGCGGCTGGCCGCCGCCGCCCGGGTAGAAGGCGGACCGGTCGAGGACGATGCCGTCCTCCGGATCGCTGGCGAGGACCGTGCAGTCCCATTCGCGCAGCGTCTGGTCGTCGAGCTCCAGCCGGTGAGTCCGGCCGTGGTGGTCGTGTCGCACCTACGGCAACGTAGTCCCGGCCGCGGAGCTCAGGGAAGGCTGATCGCGACGTACTTGGTCTCGAGATACTCCTCGATCCCCTCGGCGCCGCCCTCGCGGCCGAAGCCGCTGGCCTTGACGCCGCCGAACGGCGCGGCCGGGTTCGAGACGATGCCGGCGTTGAGGCCGACCATGCCGGCCTCGATGCCCTCGCTCACGCGCAGGGCCCGCTGCAGATCGCGCGTGAACACGTAGGCGACCAGGCCGTACTCGGTGGCGTTGGCGCGCGCGACGGCCTCGTCGTCGGTGCGGAACGTGGCGACGGGCGCGACCGGGCCGAAGATCTCCTCGGTCAGCAGCCGGGCGTCGTCGGGCACGGAGGCGAGCACGGTGGGCTGGTAGAAGTAGCCGGCGTCGCCGGTGCGGCCGCCCCCGGTGACCACCTTCGCGCCGCGGTCGACGGCGTCGGCGACCAGCTCCTCGACGGTGCCGCGCTGCTTCGCGCTGACCAGCGGGCCGACGTCGACGCCGTCGTCGGTGCCGCGGCCGACGCGGAGGGCGGCCATGCGCTCGGCCAGCCGGTCGGTGAACTCGGCGGCGACGGACTCGTGGACGTGGAAGCGGTTGGCCGCGGTGCACGCCTCGCCGACGTTGCGCATCTTGGCCAGCATGGCGCCGTCGACGGCGGCGTCGAGGTCGGCGTCCTCGAACACCAGGAACGGCGCGTTGCCGCCCAGCTCCATCGAGACGCGGAGCACCTGCTGCGCGGACTGCTCGATGAGCGTGCGGCCGACCGCGGTGGAGCCGGTGAAGGAGAGCTTGCGCAGCCGCGGGTCGCGGATGATCGGCTCGGAGACCTTCCCGCTGGACGAGGTCGGGATGACGTTGAGGACGCCGTCGGGGAGGCCTGCCTCGCGCAGGATCTGCGCGAGCGCCAGCATGGACAGCGGCGTCTCGTGCGCCGGCTTGACGACCATGGTGCAGCCGGCCGCGATGGCCGGGGCGATCTTGCGCGTCCCCATGGCCATCGGGAAGTTCCACGGCGTGATGAAGAACGACGGCCCGACCGGCTGCTTCATGGTGAGCAACCGGCTGCCGCCCGCGGGCGCGACGGAGTAGCCGCCGCTGATGCGCACGGCCTCCTCGGAGAACCAGCGCAGGAACTCCGCGGCGTAGAGGATCTCGGCCCTGGATTCCTTGACCGCCTTGCCCATCTCGAGCGTCATCAGCAGTGCGAGGTCGTCGGCGCGCTCGACGACGGCCTCGAAGGCGCGGCGCAGCAGCTCGCCGCGCTCGCGTGGCGGCGTGGACGCCCACGAGGCCTGTGCCTCGGCCGCCGCTCCCAGCGCGGCCAGGCCGTCGTCGACGGTGGCGTCGGCGACGGTGGCGACGACCTCGCCCGTGGACGGGTCCTCGACGTCGAACCGCTCGCCGGACGACGCGGCCCGCCAGTCGCCGCCGATCAGCAGGTCGGTCGGGACCTGGGACACCACGGCACGCTCTCTGTCGGCAGTCATGTCTCCATTCCTACCCCGCCTGCCGTGCCATGTCTGCCCCCTCGCGTGAGCGTGCGGCCGGATGCGTGCCGCCGACGCGGCTCAGGGACCGGGAACCGTCACGACCGGACCCGGCACGACGAGCGGCAGGCCGTCGACGTCGAGCTCGGCGCTCAGCGTGTACGTGCCGCCGGCGAGGCCGGACAGGACATGCAGGTAGCGGACGCCGGCCCAGCGCAGGCCGTGCCGCGCCACCTCGGCGCCGGTGGCGTCGTGGACGACGAGGACGGCGGCGTCGGCGGGCGCCCCGGCGGCCGGGCCCGTGAGGTCCAGTGTGACGGGACGGACCCGGCCGGACCCGCTGACGGTCCACTCCGGCTCCCACCGCTCGACGGCGACGGGGTCCGAGGCGGCCGACTCGCCCGCGGCGTTGGCGGCGACGGCGGTGAGCTCGTTCGCGCCGACGGTCACCGGCACGGCCGCCTGCCACGTCCCGTCGGGCGTCGTCGTCGCTGTCGCGACCGCGTCACCGCCGGCCAGCACCGTCACCGTCGACGGCCAGTCGGCGGTGCCGCTCGCCTCCACGGTCGCGGTCACCGTGACCGCGGGCGCGGTGACCGACGGCGCGCCCGGCGCGGTGAGCGTGGCGTCGCGGGCCCAGTCGACGGCGTTGACCAGCAGCCGCTCGCCGTCCTCCGTCCAGCCCCGCCCCGGGCCGACCGCACCGGTGACGGCGCTCGCGGACAGTACGACCTCGACGCTGCCGGCGGTCCGCCAGTCGTACCCGGCCGCGATCCCGCTCACCGGCGACGAGAGCGACGCCAGCGGCCGCCCGGCATACGACGCCAGCGCGCTGTAGTAGCCGCCGTCGCTGATCAGCATCGCCGGGTCGGACAGCCCGGCGAACAGCTCGTGCGCCGGGTCGAAGCCCGTCATCGTCACAGCACCCTCGCCATAGCCCTGCGCCCCGACGGCGACCCGGTCGGTGTACGCCTCGAGCAGCCGGACGCCGCCCTGGTCCACGCCCCACGTTCCGGTGAACACCAGGCTGGTCCCGGCGGCGTCGGCCGCGGCCAGCACGCCCTCGAACGTCGCCCGGTCCGGCTCGCCGCCGTTGACGACGACCACTTCGTAGGCGTCCAGGTTCCCGGCCGCCACCGTCCAGTCCAGCGGCGCGGCGGCCACGCCCTCGTCGCGCAGGAACGTGGTCACCGCACCGCCCACGTCGCCGAGCACGCCGACGTCCAGCGGCTCCAGCGTCACGTCCAGCGTGGCCGTGGCGTCGGCGGCGACCGTCACCGACGCCGTCGCCGGCAGGTGCCCGCCGGCCGTCACGGTGACGGCGTAGGTCCCCTCGAGCAGGCCCTCGGCGGTGTAGGCGCCGGCCTCGTCGGTGGTCGCGGTCCAGCCGTCCGGCCCGGTCCCGGTGACCACGGCGCCGGCCACCGGCTCGCCATCGGTGGAGGTGACGGTGCCCGCCACGCTCCCCCTCGGCAGCGGCGCGAGATCGACGTCGAGCGTGACCGTCCCGGACGCCGGGATCTCGACGGTGTGCGTCGCCGGCGCGTAGCCGAACGCCTCGACGCGGACGGTGTGCGTGCCGGCCGTCAGCCCGAGCACGTACGAGCCGTCCGCCTCGGTCGTCGTCGACACCGCGGCCTCGACCGCCGTCACCGTCGCGCCGCCGGCCGGGGCGCCGCCGGCCGTCACCACGCCGGTGAGCTGGGCCTGCCGTGCCTCGGTCGCCCAGGCGACGGCGTTGAGGTAGATGTCCGCCGCGGCCGCGGTCCACCGGTCGCCGGGCCGGCCGTACGTGCTCGCGGCGAGCCCGCCGAGCAGGATCTCGACGCTGCTCGCCGACGTGAACCGGTAGCCGACGGCGTCGCCCAGCGCGGTGCCGCCGGACGACCGGAGCGTTCCGACGGTCGTCCCGCTGTACCCGGAGTAGGTCAGGTACTGCTGGTTGCCGCCGGGGTTGACCAGCAGCGGGATCGGCTCGCCGGCCGCGTACCCCGCGAAGATCGGGTGTGCGGCGGACGGCACGTACTCGACCGCCTCGGGCACGAAGTCGTACTGGACGTCGGCCGGATCGCCGCGCAGGTCCGACAGCGCGCCGACGGCGTACCCGCCCCACTGCCCGGCGTAGATCACCGACACACCCGCGGCCTCGGCCGCCGCGACGACCTGGCCGAACGCCGCCCGCTCCGACGTCAGCAGCGTGCCGTTGAACACGATCAGCCGGAAGTCGCCGACCCGATCCGCCAGCCCGGCCAGCTGCGCGCCGCCGACCTGCTCGACGGCGTACCCCTCGCCCTGCAGCAGGCCGGTGATCGACGACGACAGGTCCTTCACGACGGCGATCGGCAGCGACGCCCGCAACCGCACGGCGACGTCCACCGTCGCCCCGGCCGGCACCGTGACCGCCCGCTCCGACGCCTGGAACCCGGCCGCCGTGACCCGCAGCGTCCACGCGTCGGCGGGCACGCCGGGCACGCTGAACGTACCGTCGGCGGCGGTCGTGGCGGACAGCGGCGTGCCGAGCAGCTCGACCCGCGCGCCACCCACGGCCGCGCCGTCCGGGCCGACGACCGTGCCGGCGACGGTGCCCATCGGCCGAGTGGCCAGCTGGATGGGCCGGGTCAGCACCTGGCCGGCGCTGACCGTGACCGGGACCTCCGCCGTCACGTGCCCGAAGCTCTCCGCCCGCAGCGTCCACGTGCCCGGTGTCAGGGCGACGACGAAGCTGCCGTCGCCGGCCCGCGCGGGGACCGTCTCGCCGGTCTCGACCACCGTGAGGGTGCCGGTCAGCGCGGTGCCGCCGGTGTCGGTGAGCGTGCCGCGCACCTCCGCGCCGAGCCCCTCGGCGTCCAGCGCGTAGCCGAGCGCGTTGCGCAGCAACCGCTCCGCCTCCGGCGTCCACGCCAGCCCCGGCTGCGAGCCGTGGGCCGGGTAGCCGTACGTGCTCACCGACAGCGTGCCGAGCAGCACGTCGACCGCCCGCGCACCACGGTGCCGGACGCCGGCCAGCCCGCCGCCGGACCCGTCCGCGGCACCCACGGTCGCGATCGTCGTGCCGCTGAACTCGTCGAACCACGAGTACTCGGCGTCGTCCTCGACCAGCGGGAACGTCGCGGGCAGCCCGGCCAGCAACGGGTGGCCGGGCTCCGTGGCGGAGGCTGTGACGGCGCCGTCGTCGCGGCCCTCGCCGGCCACGCCCGGGTCGCCGTCGTAGTCGGACAGGTACCGGAACGCGCCGCGGCCGAACTGGTCGAGCCAGATCGCCGGCACGCTGGCCCGCGTCAGGGCGTCGTCGAACGCCGCCCAGCCGGCCGCGCCGGGGTCGAATCCGGAGGACGAGCCGAAGTTCCCGACCACCAGGTCGAGGTCGCCGACCGCGGCGGTGTCGGACCAGGTCAGGGTGCGCGGCTCGTAGCCCCAATAGGCCAGGTACCCGGCCAGCCGGCCTTGGTGGTCGTCCAGCACGCCGACCGACGGCGACGAGCGCAGCTCGGCGTCACCGCCGGCCTGCCCGCCGATCGTGACGGTGACCGGCACGCGGGTGCGCACGTGGCCGTCCGCGACCACTTCCAGCTCGTAGTCGCCCGGCTCGACCAGCGACAACGTGTAGGTGCCGTCCTCGGCGGTCGTGGTGCTCAGCGCGGTGCCGAGCAGCGACACCGTCGCGCCGGCGATCGGCGAGCCGAGCGCGGACGGCCCGCTGATGTCCGCCTCGCCGGTGATCCGGCCGCGGATCGCCCCGGTGTCCGCCGGGGTCAGCTCGACGTCCAGGGTGGTGGCGCCGTTGCGGGTGACGGTGACGTCGTGCTCGACGGTCTTGTAGCCGAACGCGCTGATCCGCACCGTGTAGTCGCCGGCCTCCAGCGGGACGACGTAGGCGCCGTCCGTTCCGGCGGTGACCGACCGGCCGGTCTCGGCGACCTCGACGGTGGCCGGCACCGGGACACCGTCGAGCCCGGTGACGGTTCCCTCGACGCTGCCGAGGCCGGGCGCGGCGGCCCAGCGGACCGCGTTGACGTAGAGGGCGCGGCCGTCGTCGGTCCAGTCCTCGGCCGGGTGCTGCAGCAGCGTCGCGGCCAGGCCGGACAGCAGCAGGTGGACGCTGCCCGGCGTGCGCGCGGTGTAGGCGGCGCCGACGCCGCGGTCGCCGCCCTCCTCGGTGATCGTGTGCGCCAGCGGGACGCCGGAGTAGCCGGTGATCCCGGTGCTGTACCGGTCGGCCAGCAGGATCTCCGGCTGGCCCGGCAGCCCGGCGAACAGCGGGTGGTCCGGCCGCGTCGGTGCGAGCGAGACCAGCCCTTCGCCGCTGACCGGCGTCGTGCCGGCCGGGTCGCCCAGATACTTGCGCAGCAGCCGGACGCCGCCGTCGGAGCTGAACCGGTCGTCCGGGAAGATGCCACTGACCTGCGCGGCGTCCATCGCGTCGAGGAAGCCGAGGAACACCTCCGCACCCGGATCCGGCGGATCGTTGAACACGACGACGTCGAACTCGCCGACCCGGGCGACGTCGCTGAACGCGATCGGCTCGGCGGCGATCTCCGCGGCGGTGAGCAGCGCGACGATGCCGTCGCTCGCGTAGTCGCCGATGACGCCGACCCGCGGCGCCGGCGCCAGTTCGACGTCGGCGACGGCCTCCTGACCGGCCACGACGTCGACGGAGGCGGTCGCGGTGAAGTGGCCGGGCGCCGACACCCGCAGCTCGTACGTCCCGCCCGGCACGTCGGCGAGCCGGAACGTCCCGGCTTCGTCCGTGGTGGCGGTCAGCTCGGTGCCGGTGAGGCCGACCTGCGCGCCCGCCACCACGGCGCCGTCGCGGCCGCTGGTGACGGTGCCGCGGACCGCGCCGAGGCCGGAGCCGGTGAGCGTCGCGTCGACGCTGAGCGTGCCGCCGGCGACGACGGTCAGGGGCCGCTCGACCGGCGTGCTCCCGGCCCGGGTGAACCGGACCGTGTGGTCGCCGGGTTCGAGCAGCAGCCGGTAGCCGCCGTCGCCGCCCGTCGTGGCGGTCTGCCCGGCGGCGGCCACGGTGACGCCCGCGAGCGGCACGCCGGACTCGTCGGTGACGGTGCCGGTGACCGCGCCGAACTCCGCGTCGGCGGCATAGCGCACGGCGTTGTCGAGCACGGTGAACGCGGGCGGCAGCCAGTCGTCGCCCGGAACGCCCCAGCTGGCCGCAGCGGCCAGCGAGCCGAGCAGCACGTGCGCGCTGCCCACACCGCGCGGCGCGTAGCCGATGCCGCCGCCGGCCGCGCCGGTCTCGTCGGTGTGCAGCTCGGCGACGGTCACGCCGGAGTAGCCCTCGAACGCCGACCACGCCGAGCCGGCGACCAGGATCTCGGTCCGTTCGCCCAGGGGCAGCCCCGCGGTCAGCGGGTGCTCCGCCGTCGGCAGCAACGAGACGCGGCCGGCGCCGCCGAGGTCGCCGGGCGCCGCCTGCGGGTCGCCGGTGTAGTCGACGAGGTGGTTGATCGCGCCCCAGCCCAGCGACCACTGGTCCAGCCAGACGACGCTGGTGCCGGCCGCGTCGGTGGCGGCGAGGAACTGCTGGAAGGCCGCCGCGCCGGGCTCGGTGCCGTCGGCGCCGTTGGCCACGACGACCTCGAAGTCGTCCGGCCGGGCGGTGACGTCGGCGTAGTCGGTGGCCTGTGCGGCGTAGCCGAGGTCCTCGAGGACGGCGACGATGCGGCCGCGGTCGTCGCCGACGACGGCGACGTCGTACTCGGTGAGGGCGAGGTCCGCGGTCGCGGTCTGCCCGGCGGCGACGGTGACCCGCTCGCGCAGCGGCACATAGCCGGCCAGCTCGGCCTCGACGGTGTACGTGCCGGCCGCCACGCCGTCGAAGGCGAACGCGCCGCCGCCGTCGGTGGTCACCGGGTCGAGCGGGGTGCCGGCGAGTGTGACGGTGACGCCGGCCAGCGGGGCGCCCGCCGCGTCGCGGACGGTGCCGGCGACGGCGCCGGTCTCGACCGCGGTGAGCTCGGCGTCGACGGTGACGGCGGCGCCGGCGGACAGGTCGACGACCTCCGTGTGCGTGCTGAGCCCGTAGTGCGCGATGGTGACGGTGTACGTGCCGGGCGGCTGGGTGAGCTCGAACGCGCCGGTGTCGGCGTCGGCGGTGATCTCGGCTCCGGTCTCCTCGATCCGGACGGTCGCGGCGACGGGCCCGCCCGGCCCGGTGACGGTGCCGCCGATGGTACCGGTCGGGTGGAACGCGAAGACGTTGCCGCGTACGTCCGCGCTGACCAGCAGGCCGCCGGCGTAGGCAGGCGCGGTCGTCACGTTGCCGCCGGCCGGCGCCTCCCAGACCGGCGTGCCGGTGGCGGCGTCGAGCGCCCAGAGGCGGTTGTCCAGCTGCGAGCCGCCGACGACGAACCCGTCGTCGGTGACCATGACCGACGCGCTGACCGCGCCCGACACCGCGTACTGCCAGACGCGGTCGCCGGTCTCACGGTCGTACGCCACGACCAGCCCGAGCCCGTGCGACCCGGCGATGACCAGGTCGCCGTAGACCGCCGGCGTGCTGCCCTGGCCGTCGCCGTGCGTCGCGGCCTCCCAGCGCAGCGTGCCGGTGGCGGCGTCGACGGCGAGCAGGCTGCCGCCGCCGTCGCCGTCCGTCGTCGGGACGAACACCGTGCCGTCGACGATGCTCGCGCCGCCGATGAAGTAGTCGTTCTCGCGGGTCAGCGTCCAGCGGACCGCGCCGGTCGCCGCGTCGAGCGCGATCAGCTCGCCGTCGTCGGCGTTCCCGACGATCGCCAGGCCCTCGGCGACCGCTGGGCCGGCGAAGACGGAGGTGCCGACGTCGGTGGCCCAGAGCTGCTTCCCCGTGGCGGCGTCCAGCGCGAACACCGTGTCCTCGCGGTCCTGCGTCGGGCCGGTGGCCGCGTAGACGACGCCGTCGACGACGCTTGGCGCGGTGTAGACGGTGAGCCGGCCCGGTGTCGGGACCGACCAGCGCTGAGCACCGGTGGCCGCGTCGAGCGCGACCAGTCCGCCGTCCAGCCCGCCGCCGGTGACGACCAGGTCGCCGGCCACGGCGGGCGTGCCGCGCAGTGCGTCGCCGGTCTGGAACGACCACAGCCGCTCGCCGCTGCTCGCGTCGTACGCCGCCAGCCGTCCGGCGTCGGAGCCGAGGAACACCCGGCCGCCGGCGATGACCGGCGAGGCGAAGGTCACGGCGCTGCCGGCCGCGGCGGTCCAGCTCGGCTGGAGCGTGCCGGCCGCCAGCGCGTCGCCGCTCATGCCGCTGCGGGTGGCGTTGTTCTGGTACTGCGTCCAGCCCGGGTCGCTCGGCTGGTCCAGGGCGTCGAGCGTGATGTCGAGGCGCTCGTCGCCGTCGAGCGTCAGCTCCCGGGTGTGCGGCTCGTGCCCGGCCGCGGTGACCCGGACGGTGTACGTGCCGGCGGCGACGTCGTCGAAGGCGAAGCCGCCGTCGTCGCCGGTGGTCGCCGGCTCCAGCGGGGTGCCGCCGAGCGTGACGCGGGCGTGCCCGACCGGGCCGCCGGGTCCGGTGACGGTGCCGGTGACGTCGTGGGTCGCCGCGGTGTCGAGGGCGAGGTCGAGCGTCGTCGTCTCGCCGATCGCGACGGAGACGGCCGCGGTGGCGGTGACGTAGCCGTACGCGGCGGCCGTCAGCTCGTGGTCGCCGGCCGCGACCGGGAGCGTGTACGTGCCGTCGCCGGCCGTCGTGGTGGTGGCGTCGCCCGCGGTGACCGTGACGTCGCCGAGCGGGTCGCCGTCGTCGTCGGTGACCGTTCCGGCGACGGTGCCGGAGTACGCCGCCCGCGTGACGGCGGCGAACGCGTCGACGATGCCGGCGCCGTAGGTGTCGTTGGGCAGGTCGCCCATGTGCGGCTCGGTGCGCGCGGTGTCCTCGAGCAGCGCGCGGATGTCGTCGATGGTGAGGTCCGGGTTCGCCGACAGCATCAGCGCGACGACGCCCGTGGCGTGCGGCGCGGCCATCGAGGTGCCGGAGATGGTGTGGTAGCCGTCCTCGCCGTCCGGGAGGTCCCGCGGCCAGGTCGAGCGGATCTGGTGGCCGGGCGCGCTGACCTGCGGCTTGCGGTGGCGCTGCCCGTCCCAGACCGCCGGGCCGCGGCTGGAGAAGCTCGCGACCACGTCGTTGACGTCGGTCGCGCCGATGCCGATGGCGTTCGGGAAGCTGGCCGGCGAACCGACCGTGCCCGGCGCCGGGCCGTTGTTGCCGTTGGCGAAGATCGGCACGATGCCGGCGGCCTCCCATGCGGCGACGTCGGCCCAGAACGTCGTCGCGCCGCCGGCGTCGGACCCCCACGAGTTGTTCACGACGTCCGGCGCCGCGGCCGGGTCGCCGCCGGGCGCGAGCATCCACTGGAAGCCGTCGTGGATGATCGACTCGGTGGTGCTGCCGGAGTCGCGGAAGATCTTCGCGGCGATCCAGGTGGCGCCGGGCGCGACGCCGGTCAGCTCGCCGGGAGCGGAGCCGACGATGCTGCCGGTGACGTGTGTGCCGTGGCCGTTGCCGTCCCCGGGAGTCGGATAGTTCTCGCCGGTGGGGACGTACCAGCTGGTGGCGGGGTCGCCGGTGGTGCCGCGCCACGAGGCGCTCAGCGCCGGGTGCCCGCCGTCGGCGCCGCCGTCCATGATCCCGACGACGACGCCCTCGCCGCGCACGCCGTACTCGCCCCAGACGTCGGGCGCCTGGATCTTCTCCAGGCTCCAGCTGGGCAGCAGGGGCTCACTGGGGGCGGGCTCGATCGGCTCCTCGAGGGTGATCTCCTCGTCCAGCTCGACGCCGGCGACGTCCGGGTGGGCGGCGAGGGCGTCGAGCGTCTCCTCGTCGACCGTGGCGGCGACGCCGTTGAAGATCCAGTACGGGGTGACGGAGGTGGCGCCCCGGTCGGCGAGCAGGTCGAGCACCTCCGGCTGGGTGGCGTCGGCCGTGTACCGGAGCTCGGCGACGACGGTCTCGGTGCGGGCGATGCGGGCCCGCTCGGCGATCGCGCGCTCGGCCTCGGTGCCGCTGCCGCGGAGGCTCGCGCGGGCCTGCGCGGCGGCCGCCGTCGCGGCCGCGTCGGCCTGCTCGGCGACCCGGGCGAGATCCGGCTGTTGGCGGAGCCTGATGATCACCGGGACGGTGCCCCCGTCCGCCGCTGCGGTGCGGACGGCGTCCTCGACGCCGGTGGGTGGTGCGGTGGCGGCGTCCGGCGCGTCGCTGGGCGCCGCACCGAACGTCGACGGGTCGATCGGCAGGCCCGCGGTCAGGTCGGCGAGGACGCCGTCGGTCGCGTCGGCGGCCTTCGTGACTGCCGTCCGCACCGGGAGTGAGCCGGACGCCGTCGCCGTCGGCGGCACCACCCCCACGGCCAGCAACGGAGCCAGGAGCACCGCGAACGAGCGAGCGAGCAGGGTCCGCACTGGCATGGTGACCGCCCTTCACCACGAAGTCAGCACGTCGACGGCCCGCACCATCCGGGCCATATCGGTGCATTGTGGTGCGCAACGATATAGACCAGTTAGGGACGATGTAAAGACCGGTCGGTGACGATCACGTGACCGGTTGCCGCCACTGGCAGCTATCCGACAGCGTGCGCCGCCCGGTACGCCGTCGGCGTCAGCCCGGTGTGCCGGCGAAAGTGCTGCCGCAGGTTGGCCGCGGTGCCGAAGCCGGCCGCCCGCGCGATCGCGGCGACGTCCAGGCCGCTGGTCTCCAGCAGTGAGCGGGCGTGGTCGATGCGCTCGTGGTGCAGCCAGCGCAGCGGGGTGGTGCCGGTCTCGGCGAGGAACCGGCGGTGGAACGTGCTCGGGCTCATCGCCGCGCGGCTCGCGAGCTCGGCGACGGTGAGCGGGCGGTCCAGGTGGGTGGAGGCCCACTCGAGCACCCCGGCCAACGGCGCCTCGTCCGGCCGCGACACCGGGCGCTCGATGAACTGCTGCTGGCCGCCGTCAGCACCTGGCCGTCGTCGACGAACAACACGTTCGGCCGCAGGTCGACGGCCGGGTAGCGGCGGCGGAAGCGGTCGGCCCAGCGCCAGTGCGTGGTGACGGTGTGACCGTCGAGCACGCCGGCCTCGGCGAGAGTGAACGCGCCCGTGCAGAAGCTGACCATCCGCGCGCCACGCGCCGCCGCCGCACGCAGGGCGTCGAGCGTGTCGGCGCCGAAACCGGCCTCCGGGTCGGGACGGTTCGGCGCGATGACGGTGTCCGCCGCCGCGATGTCGTCCAGCGTGCCGGGGCAGCGCATGGTGAACAGGCCCTCGCGAACCTCCAGCTCGTCGCCGGCCGAGCAGACGACGAGGTCGTACCAGTCGACGTCGAGCTCCGGGCGAGCGATGCCGAACAGCTCCATCGCGATGGCCATCTCGAGCGGGTTCGAGCCCGGCCCGGCCACGAGGGCCACTCGATGCGAGGATCCTTGCGACATGTGCCATTCCTGGCACTCACGGTTGAGCGGCGTCGTGGCCGAGGCTTGTCGGCATGACCTCTTCCGCCCCGATCGGCCTCGACGCCGCCCTCGCCTCGTTCGACGACCTCTGGAGCCCGCGCATCGTCACGCGGGTCAACGACTACGACGTCCGCATCGCCAAGGTGGCCGGCGAGTTCGTCTGGCACGCGCACGACGACACCGACGGGTTCTTCCTGGTGCTGGACGGCGAGCTGACGATCGCGCTGCGGGACGCCACCGGCGCGGAGTCTGCGGTCGTGGTGCACCGCGGCGACGTCTTCGTCGTCCCCCGCGGGACGCAGCACCGCCCGTCGTCGGCCGCCGGCGCGTCGATCCTCATGGTCGAGCCCACCGGCACCGTCAACACCGGCGACCACGACGGCGACGTGCCCGCACACATCACCCGCACCACGGGCAGCGCCCTGTGACCGTCAGGGCACGAGCGGCGACCCCCAGCGGTCGAGGTAGCTGAGCTCCTCGACCGGCTGGCGAGTACCGGGCTTGAAGTCCTGCGTGGTCGTGTAGGCGACGGGCAGCAGCCCGACCTGCGTGACGTCGTCGGGGATGCCGAGGATGCGCGCCGCCTCGGCCTCCTTGACCAGGTGGTACGACGTGAGCGTGGAGCCGAGCCCGCGCGAGCGCAGCGCCAGCTGGAAGCTCCACACGGCCGGGAAGATGCCGCCGTAGAACACGGAGTCGGCCGCGTTGGTGCCGTGCGGACGGCCCTGCACGCACGGGATGACGAACACCGGCACCCGCTCGATGACGTCGACGAGGTACTGGCCGGACTCGAGAATCCGCTTCATCGGCTGCTGCTCGGCGGCTGGGCCGGCCGCCTCGCGGCGGCGGCGCATGTACTCGGAGCCGACCTCGCGGAAGATCGCGCCGAGCTGGTTGCGCAGCTCCTGATCGCGGACGACCAGCCAGCGCCAGCTCTGCGCCGCCCCGGGTGTGGGCGCCTGCACGGCCAGGCGCAGACACTCGGTGATGACCTCGGGCTCGACCTCACGGTCGAGGTCCAGCTTGCGCCGGACCGCGCGCGTGGTGCTGAGCAGATGGTCGGTGACGGCGGTGTCCATGCGCATATCGACTGCCTCTCCACAACACTCGTTGCTGCCGAACGGCCTAGTAGCACTGCCCGGACGCCTGCCTTCGTCGCCTCGAGTCCTCAGCCGGGGTGACGAATCTGGTCGACCGTGGCGAGAAACTCTTCGATGGCACCGACTGCACGCCGTTCGAGACCGGCTTGCTCGTGCGGATCAACAGCGAGGAAGCGGGCATAGCTACGCGAGCCGATGGCCTCGACGTCGGTGAACGCAACCCGAAGATCGTCAAGTGCGGTTTCGGTCTCGGGTGCATCGAACGCCGGCCTCTCGGCGAACGCCTTCGCCGCCGCGCTGGGGCCATCCGGCCAGCTCTCGATCAACCAGACGATGTCGTATGCGTCCTTCGGCTTGTCACGTTTGAGAAGTGCTTGGGTCTTTGCCACGACGAAGGCAACGGGGCCGGTGACACGCAGTTCGATCGTGACCCGACCCTTCCCGTCGGGCAGCATGATGTCCCGTCGGACAACCTCGACGTCGTCGGTCAAGATCGCGCCGGCGTCCAGGGACAGAGCCGAGAGCGTCCCACCGAGATTCTGCTTTCCGATGGGATTCTCTGCGGACTTCGGTCGCCAGATTCTTCCTGCAGGCCGTTCAGGTCCAGCGGGGCAGAAGAACTCTACGACCATCGGAGAATCGCCTCGGCGGACCCAGCGGAAGGACGTCTCACCCGCCACGAACCCCATCCGCTTGAGGACGGTCTCGATTCGCTCGTATGTCCCCGTATCGCCATCGACGAGTGCGAGACTCAGGCAGAGGTCAACGTCTGCGGTGCCTACGTGCGGTTCGATCCCGGGATCGAGCACCGGCACGAGCAAGCTTGGCACCAGTCCGCCAATGAGCACCATGTGCTGCGCGGCGAACCCGGTGGCGCGAACGATATCTGCCGCCTGAGCGAGGACGAGATCGGCTGACGCCGGGTCGTACTGCGTGCGATGGCGGCCGTCGGGCTCAGTCAAAGGGCTTGCTCCTTGAACAGCTCAGCAGCGTCTGCGTTGCGGCCGCCTTGTCGGACCATGTCCAACCAGACCCGCACTCGTGGCGCGACCCGCGCTCGACCAGCGTCCTCGCTGCGGTAAGTGCCCAGTTCGCCGGAGTCGGTCCAGAGCTCCAGGTTCATGCCTCTCCCGGCCTCTTCTGCGTCGAGACGTTCCAGGCCGAGTACCCCCAATGTTTGACCGGCATCGAGAGGACTTACCCTCGCCTGCAGAACCAGAGGATTGGTGAGTACGGGGTGACCGAGCGCGATGGCGCCACTGCTCGCCGTGAGTGCGTAAGTCACTTTCGCCTCCGAGGCGCGCCGGACGAACCGATCGATGAGGTCGTCGAACGTACGCGCGTACAGGTAGCCCGCAGCTGTCTCCGGCCTTCGGCGGCCTCGCTCAACGCTCGCAAGCCACTCCAGGGCCTCGTCGCGATCACGCAGGTACCTGCGCGTCCTAGGGCCGACACCCTGAATCCGGACTAGGCGATTCCGCTCCAGGATCTTCAGTACGTTGTGAGCTTGGCCGGTGGACAACGCCGCCTCCTTCGCCAGGATGGAGACGGACCATGGCGCTTCCGGAGACGCGAGCATAGTCTGCACACCCCGGATGCTGGCTACTCCAAGCCCGGGCTCCGGAACTCGGGACGGACGGGTGGCCCTCCGGGTTCCGTGGTCCACGTGGAAGTAGAGGCCAGGCCAGGTGAAGTGGGCAGCCCCCCGTGCGTCACACCAGGAGAGACCGGCCTGTTCGATGCGGTCCCGCTCCTTGTTACTGAGACTCGCGGCTACGACCAAGCCGACCGTTCCAGGCTCCGGCCGAAGCACCTGGACGTCAGGTCCGTTCGACGTTCGTGGCGGTCGCGGCAGGATGGTGAGTCGGCGTTCGTCGCCATTCAGTTCGATGCGCTCGTCGCTTCCAGTGGTCACAACGAGTTCAGGAATGGTCGAGAGAGCCACCCGATAGAACGGGGGCGACTCTGATGTGAGCTGAACTCGACCCTTCACGGAATCGCATCCTTCACCACTGAGTGAACACTGCACATGTATGAATGGTAGCCGGTGTGAGCGAGACCATCCGCTCGTCAACCCTCCGGGCATGATGCTGAAGCTGCGTGAGGGGGCTTCAGCCCCCATCGCGCCGTGTCCGGCCAACGACCGGGATGTCGCCAGCGCCGCCGGCGCCAGGTCTCGCCGCGTGGACGCCGCGGGCGTACTCGACGAGGCGGCACAGGGTGTTGACGCCCTGGACCTGGTCGAGGCTGCGTACCGGCGCGCTCAGCAGGGCCGGGCTGCCGACCAGCACGGCCAGCGACCGGGCCCGCGACACGGCGACGTTGAGGCGGTTGCGGTTGGCGACGAAGTCGACGCCGCGAGGTGCGTCGGCCGCGGACGAGGTGGTCAGCGAGACGATGACGACCGGCGCCTCCTGGCCCTGGAACTTGTCGACGGTGCCGACGCGAGCCCGGCCGTCGAGCGCGCCGAGCAACTGCCCGACCTGCGCGTTGTACGGCGCCACCACGAGGATGTCGGCGGGCCCGAGCGGCCGCGACGAACCATCGGGCGCCGTCCAGGTGCGCCCGGCCAGCGAGTCGACCAGCTCGGCGACCACGGCGACCTCGGCGTCGCTGCGCACCGAGCAGCCCGTGTGCTCGACCGGCACCCAGCGCACGCCGGCGCCGGCGAGGTCGTCGTCGCCGCCGATCAGCTGCCGCTCGAGGCCGGACCGCGGCACCAGCAGGGAGTCGTAGGACAGCTCGGACACCGGCGCGCAGACGTCGGGGTGCATGCGCCAGGTGGTGTCGAGGAACAGGCCGCGCTCCGGCGGGACGGTGTCGTGCTCGCCCAGCACGTGGTCGAGCGCGGAGACGCCGGCGCCGTCGGGGTGGTTGCCCTTCACCGGCTGCGGCAGCTGGCGAGGGTCGCCGAGCAGGATGACGGCGTCGGCGGCGGCACCGGCGGCGACGGTGTTGGCCAGCGAGAACTGGCCGGCCTCGTCGACCACGAGCACGTCGACGTGGACGTCGGGGCGGGCGAACAGCCAGCCGGTGCCGGCCACGAGGTTGACGGCGCCGGCCGCGAGGGCCGCCTCGACGTCGTCGTTGGAGGTCGTGACGGTGACCGCCGGGTGCCGGCTGGCGTTGCCGTCGTCGGCCTTCTGGATCGCCCGCACGAGCGGCGGCCCACCGAACAGCACGCCCTGCTCGTCGTCGCCGGCGGCCTCGAGGACAGCCTCGAGCAGGTGCGTGATGACCCGGTGGCTGAGCGCGGTGATGCCGACCGTCCTGCCCGCGCGGAGCAGCTCGACGACGGCGCGCGAGCCGGCGTACGTCTTACCCGCCCCCGGCGGACCCTGGACCGGCAGCGAACCGGCGAGCGCCGGCGCCACCCGGCACAGCGCGTCGGAGCCGGACTCGCCGGCCAGCCGCAGCGGGACCCCGCCGGCCAGCCGCGGCGACCGCCCGGTCAGCAGGTCGCGTACGCCGCGGAACGGGCCGTCGGCCTCGAACCCGTGCTCGGCGACCCAGCCGCCGACCCGGACCAGCGCCTTCTCCTGCACGCCGGCCGGGATGGGGTCGGGTGGCAGCAGTGCGACCGGGTGCGGCTGCTCCTTGGCCAGCGCCCGCTTCAGTTCGACGACGCCGTTCTCGAGGTCGAGCCGCAGGATCTTGCTGGTGCCGCCGTCGGGACCGGCGTGCCCGCACTGGTCGCCGGGGCGCAGCCGGCTCTCCTGCGGCGGGATGGCGTAGCGCCACACGCCGGACCGCTTCTCGGTGCGCAGCAGCTCGGGCGCGTGCAGGCCGCCGAGCGTCGCGGGATCGTCGACCAGCTCGTCGACGGCCAGCCTTCGGACCCGGAAGTACTCCCACCACTCGGCCCGGTTCTCGCGCCGGTGCCATTCCAGGAGTCCGGCCAGCAGCGCGTTGGCCTGCTGCGCCGGCGTGCGGGACGCGGGGTCGGCCGGGACGCCGTCGAGCAGCCGCGCCTCGATGGCGACCAGCTCGGGGTCGCGCTCCTTGAGGTGCTCGGCCTGCTCGTCGCCGATGTCGTCGGGCCGGGGGACGGCGTGCCCGGCGGCCAGCGCCTCGGACCGGCGGTCCTCGAGCCAGTCGCGCAGCTGCCGGGTGCTGACGCAGTCGTCGCGGTTGTAGGCCTCGATGTCGTCGAGAATCCGTTGGTCGCGCTCGGCCAGCCAGCGCTCGTACTCGACGATGCTGGACCCGGCGTCCTTGACGGCCGCGCCTGCCCGGCCGCCGGGTGAGTAGAACCGCTCGAGCGCCTTGATGGAGTAGGACTCGGTCCCGATGAGCAACCCCTGCTTGACGACGGCGTAGAGGTCGACCAGCCGCTCGCCCCGGAGCAGCGCGTCGACCTCGTCGATGCGCGTGCCGTAGCGCTGCGACAGCCCCTTGAGCCGGCTCGGCTCGTACGGCGCGTAGTGGTAGACGTGCATGCCCGGCCGGGCCCGCCACGCCGCCATGATGTGGTCGACGACCTGCTCGAACGCCCGCCGCTCGGCGGGTGGGTCGTGCGCCCACCAGGACGTGAACGCGTCGCGCGCGTCGGACACGCCCCACAGGTACTCGAGGCCGTGGTCGCCGAAGAACGGGTCGCCCTCGAGGTCGAGGAAGAGGTCGCCGTCGTCGGGCTCGGGCAGCAGCGCCAGGCCACGGCGCGCCTCGATGGGCGTGATCAGCTCGTACGGCGGCAGCTCCCGCGACCGCGCGCCGACCTGGAGCCGGGCCTGGGTCGCCAGCTTGCGCTTGGTGGACCGGCCGATGCGCCCGACGGCGTCGAGCTCGCCCGGCGCCGCAGCGGCCAGCCGCTCGACCGTGGCGATGCCGGCCGAGCGCAGCACGTCGCGCTGGTCGCGCCGAAGGAACGGGACCAGCACGAGGTCGTCGTCGTCCTGCCATTGCCGGGCGCAGGTGGCCTTCCACGGGCAGATGGCGCAGTGGCCGACCCGCAGCGGATAGGTCTCGGGCGGGTCGGCCAGCCACTGTCCGTACCGCCGCATGGCGTGCCGCGCGTAGGCCGCGACGTCGACGTAGGGCACGGCGACCTGCTGGCGGTCGCCGAGGATGACGGTGAGCGTCTGCGGCGGCACGCCCTGCAGCACTTCCAGCCGCTGGGCGTAGACGGCCATCTGCAGCAGCGCCGCCGCCTTGACGTGCCGGGCGAGCTTGGTGTCGGCGATGTCGTACGACCACGAGCCGAGGCCGGACGGGCGGTCGTCGTTGCGGATGAGGAAGTCGGCGTAGCCCAGCCACCGGCCGTCGTGGAAGGTGGCCTGGAAGATGCGGTCGGCGCCGTCCTTCATGGCCGCGAGCGTGCGGTCCTCGGCGTCGGCCGGGCCGATGCCGCGCGGGATCTCGACCACCCGGTGCGCCGAGCTCATCTCGGCGAGCACGGCGGCCTCGTGCTCGTCGCCGCGCCGCCGCACGACGTCGGCGCCGGGGTCGTCCGCCGCCGGCCGCGGCCGGCGGCCCTCGGCGACCTCGCGGTTGAGCGTGGTGAGGTGCGGGCACTCCAGGTGACCGACCAGGTCCGTCGGGCTCAGCACCAGGCCCGCGTCGGTGACGTACATGCCGCACCTCCTCTCGTGGGACCAGACTGCCGCATGCCACCGACAGAATCGGGGACGTGGCTCAACCGGCGAGTGAACGGACGATCAGCGTCGCGCCCGACAGCGTGCACACCACCATGACCGCCAGCCGCAGCCGGCCGCCGTCGACGAACGTCCGCAGCCCCGACGCCGCCGCGAACCCCGCCACCAGCGGGGGCGCCAGCCACAGCGCGGTCGTCGTCTGGACCATCGTCAGCTCGCCGACGACGCCCAATGCGGCCAGCGAGACCCCGACGCCGACGAGGAAGTACACCGCGAGCGTCGAGCGCACCCGCGGTCCCAGCTCGCTCTGGTAGACCAGCGCCAGCGGAGGCCCGCCGATCGACGTCGCCGTCCCGGAGATGCCGGACACCGTGCCGGCCGCGACCAGCACGCCGCGCGTCATCGGCAGCCGGATGGTCCGTGCGGTGAGCGCCACGGCGACCAGGATCACCACCCCGACGGTCACGCTCAGCACGCGGGGCGAGCTGACCGACACGATCCACGCGCCCAGCAGCGTCGCCGGCAGCCGCCCGAGGAACGCCCAGCGCAGCCCCCACCAGTCGACGTCGGACCACTCGCGGGCCAGCGTGAACACCGGCAGCAGCAGCGAGAGCCAGAGCAGGGTGCCCGGCACGAGCTCCGGAGCCAGCAGCGCCGCCGCCGGGGCGGCGAGCAGGCCGAGCCCGAGCCCGATCGTGCCCTGGACGGCGGCGCCGAGGAACACGGCGGCCGCGAGCACGACCACGACCTCAACCGGCGGCATCATGGCCTCCGTGACCGACACCTCGAACCTGGACGGCCTGCGCGACCGCCTGCTGCGATTCGTCGCCGACCGTCAGTGGGAGCCGTACCACACGCCCAAGAACCTCGCGATGGCACTGGCCGGCGAGGTCGGCGAGCTGCTGGCCGAGCTGCAGTGGCTGACGCCGGAGGAGTCCGTCGCGGTGGTGACGGCGGACCCCGAGGCGGCCGCGCGGATCCGCTCCGAGCTTGCCGACGTCACCAACTACCTCGTCCACCTCGCGGCGGCACTGGACGTCGACCTGGTCGCCAACGCGCACCGCAAGCTGGACGAGGTAGAGGTGCGCTACCCGCCCGGCGCCTGACGGCCGGTGTGACGGCGTCACGCGCCGCTCTGCTCCGCGGCCACCGCGCCGGCGACGATCGCGACGTGCGCCCGCACCAGGTCCAGGCACTGCGCCGGCGTGGCGGTGCTGGGCGAGGTGATCTTGACACCGACGTAGGACGGCGCGCCGCCGGCGGCGCGCAGGCTGTCGGTGACCTCCGTGGCGGTCAGCAGGCTGGTCGCGGCGGCGGCGGCGATCGGGGCGTCGGACCAGTCGCGGATCGGCAGGTGCAGATCGGCCCAGGCCGGCCCGTCGAGCGTGTCGGCGTCGGACACGCCGGAGAACACCAGCGCGTCGAGCCGGCCACGCTCCACGGCGGCGGCGATGTGCTCGCGGGCGCCGCCGGCGCTGCGCGTCTCGATGACGGACCGGGCCCAGTTGACCGACATCCCGATGCCGTGCTCCTCCGCGATGGCGAGCTCGCCGGCGAAGGTCAGGAAGCCCTTGGCCGGCTCGTGGGCGTCGCTGTGCGCGTCGGAGTGCTCGATCAGCAGCCGGACGCCGCCCCAGTCCCAGGTCAGCACCTCGTCGAGCGACGCGCGGAAGGCGTCGGCGGACGTGTACGGGTGCCGCGGCGCCGAGTGCAGCTCGACGGCGGCGATGTGGCCGCCCGGGCCGGCGTTGACGGCGGCGACGAACTCGTACGCGCGGCGCAGCTGTTCGACCGCCTGCTTGCGCCCGCCGTCGTCCGACGACGCGAGGCCCTGCGCCGGGGACCCGGCCAGCGCCATCATCGTCGCCGGGATCATCGTCAGCACGTGCTCGCCGGCCGGGTCGCCGGCGTGCAGGTAGGCCGGGTCGTTCCACGGCGAGCCGTTGTCGATGAACGGGACCTCCAGCCCGTCGACCGCCGGCAGTGCCAGCACGTCGTCGACGAAGGTCCGGAACTGCGTGCCGGGCTCGAGGCCCCGGGGCGCCGCCGCGTACGCACCGACGATGAAGGCCATGCCGATCTCCTCGCTGCCTGGTGGACTGGCCGCGCCCAGCGTAGGTCGCCCCGACATGGAACGGTATGCCGGGTCCGCGGTTCGCTCTGGCGGTCATCATGGGTGCATGACCATGGACCCGCTGCCGGTGCTCGTCGAGGAATGGCAGTTCACCTGCTGTGGCGATCCGTTCGCCATCGGCGACCTGGTGCGCTGGCGGTTGTCGTTCTCCGGGGACGGCGACCTCGGGCCCAACGCGGCGCGGGTGACCGTCGACGCCGTCGCCGGCCCGTCGATCCAGGGCGAGCACCGGCGGGCGGGCAGCCTGCTCACCGTCCAGCACGGCGCCGCGGCCGGCGTGACGGCGTTCGGCCCGCCCCACGCGGCGGGCACGGCCGTCAGGCTGACCGGTGCGTTCGCGGAGGACCACCATGACCTCGTCCCCGACGTGGTGCCACTCGTCCTCGGGCGGATCGCTCGCATCCGGGCGGCGCGCGTCGCCTACGAGGCCCACGGCCGGGTCATGGTCCCGGACCCCGCGACGTGGGAGCTCGACGACATCACCAGCGTGACCGACCACGTGCCCGAGACCGGCGACGGCGCCGTGGGCACGCCGTACTTCCTCGTCGACCTCCAGGTCGTGGACCCGACCTGATCAGCGCCCGCGCCGGACGGCGAACAGGCCGAGGCCGAACAGGACGACCGCGACCGCCGTCACGAGCAGGCCGACGTCGTGCAGGCCGTCGGTGGAGAGGTCCTGTTCGAGGATGACGCCGAGCACGCTCGTCGCCGCGATGGCGCCGAGGTAACGGAAGGTCTGGAACAGACCCGCCGACGCCCCCATCCGCCCGGCCGGCGCCGCCGAGTAGAGCGCCGTCTGCAGGCTCAGGTTCGTCACGCCGTTGGGGACGCCGAGCAGCACGGCGATCCCGAGCAGCAGCACGACCGGCGTCCCGTCACCCAGCAGGAGCAGCGCCGACGCCGCGACCACCAGGAGGCCGAGACCGAGCAGCCGCGGACCGGTCGAGCCGTGCCGCCGGATCGCCCGGGCCGTGACCGGAGTGACGACCATGCTGAGCAGCGTCGTCGGAAGCACCAGCAGGCCCACCGTCGCCGGGTCGAAGCCGCGGACCCGCTCCAGCCACATCGGCATGCCGAAGAAGATGCAGTAGAAGACCAGGTTGATCCCGCCCTGCTGGGCGAGGACCGTGCTCAGCGCGCGGTTCGCGGCCAGCCCGCGCACGTCCAGGAACGGCTCGGCCACCGTCCGCTCCCGCCACACCAGCAGCGCGCCCAGCGCGACGACGACCGGCGCGAGCCACCACAGCGGCCGGCCCGCGAGCGACAGCACGCCGAAGATCAGCGCCACCAGAGTGCCGCTGAACAGGGCGATCCCCGGCAGGTCCAGCTCCCGCCACCCGACCCGCGGTCCGCGCCGGACCGGCACGCCGGCCAGCACCCGCATCGCCAGGACGATGCCCACCAGCGTCACCGGCACGTTGACCAGGAACACCGCCTCCCACCCGGCGGCGGCGACCAGCAGCCCGCCGAGCACCGGGCCCAGCGCCGCACTCCCCGACGCGGCCACGGACAGGACGGCGAGCGCGCGGGCCGGCGGCTGAGCGCCCTGCCCTCCCTCAGGCTCTGCACCCGCGGCGGACCGCACCAGGATGAGCGCCGACGGGTACGCCGTCGACGTCGCCGCCGCCTGGACCAGCCGCACCACCAGCAGCCAGCCGAAGTCCGGCGCGAGCGGCGCCAGGGCCGACGCCGTCCCCATGAGCGCCAGTCCGCCGACGAACAGCCGCCGCGCGCCGAGCTGGTCGGCCAGCCGTCCCATCAGCGGCTGGCACACCGCGGCGACCACGTAGAACCCGGACGCCAGCCACGTCGACGTCGCGATGCCGACGCCGAAGTCGCGCTGCAGGCTCACCAGCGCCACCGCGATCATCGACGAGTTCAGCGGGTTGAGCAGCGTGCCCAGCGACAGCGTGAGCAGCAGGCGGTTGGTGACGCCTCCGGGTCCCCGGGTCATCCGGCGGCGCCGTTCCGCGGCACCCAGCGGCCCATCAGCGCCGCGGCGACGAACGCGACGGCGCCGGCCGCCGCGATGGCCGCGCCGAGGGTGGCGGCCGCCGTCACGACGCTGACGAGGACCGGGCCGAGGCCGTTCCCGACGTCGGCGAACAGCCGCCACGCGCCCAGAAACGTCGCCCGGCTCACGTCCGGTGAGATGTCCGAGCCGATGGTCATGATGATGCCGCTGCCCAGGCCGTTGCCGAACCCCATCAGCAGCGCGACCGCGGTGTAGGTGCCGACGCCGCTGGTCAGCGGCAGCAGTACCAGCGAGAGGCCGAGCAGGACCATCGACGGGACGACGATCCAGCGGCGTCCGAGGCGGTCCATCGCGTAGCCGGCCGGATAGAACATCAGCATCTCCATCGCGCCGGAGACACCGAACAGCAGGCTCACCGCCGCGGGGTCCAGCCCGAGGTGCTCGCCCCACAGCGGGATCGCGACCTGCCGCGAGGCCCGGGCCGCCCCGACCAGCAGCGCACCCACCCCCAGCGTGCGCAGGACCGGCAGGTGACGGCGGATGACGCGGGCCGTGGTGTCCGGCTTCCCGGCCGCGGGGTCTGCGCGCCGGGCCTTCGCGCCGGCGGCCGCCGGGGGTTCGGGCACGACCAGCAGCACGACGACCGCCGCGACCGCGGCCACCACGTGCACCCAGTAGCCGCCCGCGACGCCGAGCCGGCTCATCGCCGCCGCGCCGAGGAACGGCCCGGCGAACAGGCCGATCCGCTGCATCCCGCCGAGCGTGGACAGCGCCCGGCCGCGCAGGTGGAACGGGATCGCCTCGGTGACGTACGCATGCCTCGCCAGCCCGAACACCGACGACGAGATGCCGATGAGGACCACTGCCCCCGCCAGCAGGTGCACCGACGGCGCCTGCAGACAGGCGGCGAGCGCGGCGAGGACGACGCCGAGTGCCACCAGCATGGCCCGCCGCTCCCCCAGGCGGACCGCCAGGGTGCCGGCCGGCAGGTCGCCGACGATCTTGCCGACGCCCAGCAGCGCGACCACCAGGCCGGCGGTGGCGACCGAGCCGCCCAGCTCGCGAGCCGAGAGCGGGATGACCGGCGCGATCGCGCCCTGGCCGATGCCGAACAGGAGCGACGGAAGGTACACCGAGGGGCCGATCGACCAGATGCCGACCTGCGGGCGGGCCGTCAACGCCGGTCCTGCACTGGGGCAGCCTCCCTGGCCCGGTCACGCGGGGCCGTGGCGCTCGTTCTGTCCGGGGTGTGTCGTACCGTCCTCTCGCTCCGGTTCGACCTGCTCGGTCTTGGGGGTGCGGGCAGGTCGGCCGGAGTCCAGCCGCGTCGTCCCGGCGCCTGGCGCGACGGCTGTGGATATTGTAGTCGTCGCGGCTTCGGCCGCTGTCAGGGCGACGTCAGACGTACAGGCCGGCTCCGGCCGCGGGTGCCCAGCTGCCGTCGCCGGCGAACCGCGCGAGCGTCGCCGTCGTCACCGCGTCGCCGTCGGCCAGGACCGAGCGGCGCACCAGTTCGCGCAGGTCGGCCCCCGACGCGCCGTCGGTGGAGTCGGCGATCGCCCCGACCTCGACCGCGACGGCCAGCGGCCCCAGGTAACGGCGCAGGATGGCCCGCCGCTGCGCACCGTCGGGCAGCGGCACCTCGACCGTCCGGTCGAACCGCGCGGCCCGCACGGCGGCGTCGTCGAGCACCCGGGGGTCGTTGGTCGTGGCGACGGTGACGACGCCCTGGTGGCGGCTCATGGCGCCGTCGAGCGCGGCCAGGAACCCGTGCAGCCCGAGGTCGTTGCCGTGCCGGCGGCGGCCGATGACGAGGTCGAGGTCCTCGAGGACGACCAGAGCCGGCGAGAGCCGCGTGAGCTCCTCGTACACCGCCTCGATGGCGTCGGCGATGCTGCGTGCGTCGCAGAACACCACCGTGACGTCGCCGGCCAGCTCCGCCGCGAGCACGCGGCACAACGCGGACTTGCCGGTGCCCGGCGGTCCGAACAGCAGCAGCCCGCGGTTGGTCCCCAGGCCGAGCCGTTCCAGGAGGCCGCGCCGCCGGAACAGCCCGGCGACGTTGAGGTCGACCTCGGCCCAGACCGCCGCGGGCACGATGACGCCGGCCCGCGACTCGTCGGGCACCGGCACCGGCACGACCTCGAAGCCGCCGCGGTCGGCGCGGATGTGCAGGCAGCGGCCCTTGAAGTAGTTCCGCGGCCCGCGCGCCCGCGCGACGACGTCCTGCAGGTACCGCTCCGCCGCCTCGACGTCCGCCGTGCGGGCGTGGACGATCAGCTCCTTGTCCGACCACCGCGCATCGACGGCGACGACCAGCGGTGCGGCGCTCAGCGTGCCCGGCTCGAACGCCGCCACGAGCGACGTCGGCACCGTCTCCACCGTGTCGTCGAGCTGCAGGCGGTCCCAGCGCGGGCTCTCATCGCTCTCGAGACCCGCGAGATCGGACGGCGGGTGCGCGCGCATGTCCTCGGCGAGCACCCGGGCGACCAGCGGCGCCGTGAACGGGCCGAGCCGCTCCCGCACCGCGACGACCCCCGCGGCGTCGCCGTCCAGCTGCCGCCGGGCGAACTCGTCGTGGTCCTCGGCCGTCCGCAGCGGCAGCGTCGCGTCGATCAGGTGCGCCAGCCAGGACAGCGTGTCCCTGACGCCGGGCGGCATCCGCCGCGTCCCGTCGTCCGTGCGCTTCACGTCATCGGTCGGTTCCTGCTCGGCGTTCATCGCCGTCACCTCCCTGGGCGTAGAAGCGCACCACCTCCTGCCGCGCGCTCCCCCATGGAGCCGCGGGTCCTTGCGTGGCCGGATGCCATGGCTCGACGATACGGGCGGCCTCCGACAGAACTCCATCGGATTTCTCGCCCGCCGATTGAGTCCGGGGTGGCGCCTATGGTGACGCCGACCCCATCGGCGGCGAAGGGTGCCCATGCCAGGAGGACGTGACCAGCTCGGTCCATTGGAGCGACTGACGCGGCTGCTGCTCGTGCTGGAGGCCGCCGAGCCGGCCGGGCTGCCCGCCTCGCGGCTGGTCGCCGTCGGCCAGTACGGTGCCGGCTCCGCCTACGACGCGCAGCGGCAGCTCGCCCGCGACATCACCGCATTGACCGCCATCGGCTGGGACATCCGCAATGTCGCCGGGCCGGGCGTCGACGCCGTCTACCGGCTGCACGCGCGCGATACCCGGCTGCGGGTCGAGCTGGCGCCGGAGCACCAGGTCGAGCTGGTCCGGGCGGCGTTGGTCGCGGGCGACGCGGGGTTCCGCGACCGGCTCGGCGACCTGCCGGAACCCGACGAGGCCGGCCTGGTCCGCTCCGGTGCACAGCCCCGGGCGACGCCTGACCCGCTCACCGAGGCCGCGTACGCGGTCGAGCGGCGCTGCCTCATCCGCTTCACCTACAAGGGCCGGCCGCGCGTGGTACGCCCGCTCCTGGTCCGGCCGGGCGCCTCCGGCTGGTACTTGTACGGCGACGAGGCCGGCTCGCCAGCGCCCAAATGGTTCGTCACCGACCGCATGTCCGCCGTGTCCGTCGACCCGCCCGTGACCGCGGGCCCGCCCCGCGAGGTCACCGCAGAGGAGCTGAACCCGATCACGTGGCGCCGCGACCCGCGCGTCGACGTCGTCGTCGAGACGACGGCCGAGCACGAGCCGCAGGTGGCCGCCATGCTCGGTCCGCCGGCCCGCCGCGAGGCCGACGCCGACACCGTCCGGCTGACCGTGCCGGTCACGAACCGCGCGGCGTTCCGGGCCCGCCTCTACGAGCTGGGCCGGCGTGTCCGCGTGGTCTCACCGCAGGAGGTCGTCGACGAGATCGTGGCCGAGCTGCGCCGGTTCGTGGGCCCAGCGACGCTGGGGACACCGTGAGCACGCCGCAGTACGTCCGCCGGTTCGACCGCGTCACGCGCGCGCTCAACGAGCTGTCCCTGCACGCCGGCGGGCTGCCCATCGCGGCGCTCGCCGAGCAGCTGGGGACCGACGCGCAGACGTTGCGGGCCGAGCTGCGCGCGTACTTCCGCGCCGACGTCGACCCCGCGTACAGCCCCAACGCGATCCGCCAGACCACGATCCGCTTCCACGACGCCGACGGTGTCGACGTCGAGCCCGCCGAGGCCGAGTTCGTCTCCGCATCGCCGCGTCCCACCGAGGAGGTCGGCGCCGACTACGTCACCGTCGGCGAGCTCGCCCGCATCTACCGCGCCGGGCAGGACCTGCTCGCGGTGGAACCGGCCAACACCGGGCTCGAGGGCGCCCTCAACGCCCTCACGGCGACCGTCCTCTCCGGTCTCGGCGCCGGCCGATCCACCTGGCTGGCCGACCTCGCCGCGTCGGTCGGCGACGCGTTGCGCTCGCGCCACCGGATGGAGCTCACCTACGCCCGCGCCTGGCAGCCGGGGGTGCGCACCCACGTCGTCGAGCCCTACCGTCTGGTCAAGACCCGCCGCGGCTGGGAGCTCGACGCCGGCTTCGTCACCGGCGACGCCTTCGACGGGCGGGTCGGCACCTTCCTGCTGTCCGGCGTCCGGTCCGCGACGATCCTGGCAGCCCGGTTCGAGCACCCCGCCGACGTCGACGCGCTGATCGCGGCGAACCGCCGCACCACCGCCGTCGACCTCGTCACGCCTCAGGACAGCCGCTGGGTCGTCGACCGTTTCTCCGAGTCCGTCGAGGTGCTGGGCGCGGACGAGGACATGATCCGGATGCGGGCCCACCTGCTGCCCCCGGTCGATCGGCGGCTCGGGCTGCTGCTCCTGGTCGCCGGCCCCGACACGTGGGTCAACACCCCCACCACGTTGCGCGATGCCGGCACCGACCTCGCGCGCGACCTCCTTGCCCACTATGCCGGCTGACGGGCGGCGAACCGTCCGAGGTGACGGACGGGTCGACGGTGTTGGTCCTCGCCGCCCTCGAGAGCGACGACCAACTCGCCGCCGCACTGCCCGGGGCGAGCTCCACGGCGACGCCCACCAGCTCGGGCGGGCGGAGGTCGATCGCTGTCAGGCGGTCGACGGCGACGAGGTCGACCACGTGGCCGTCGGTGAGCTCGGGACCGCAGCGTAGCCCCGCATCGATGGTCAGCAGCCGGGCGAGGAAGACGTGCTGGCGGGTGGGGTGGGCGGGGGTCGGCTCCACCACGTGGACCTCGCCGAACAGCTCCGCCGTGGCGCCGAGCTCCTCCATGAGCTCGCGGTGCAGGGCCGCCTCGACCGAGGCGTCGGACGGCTCGACGCGGCCGCCGGGGGTCGTCCAGTACGGGGGCAGCCCCGGCCGCATCCGCTTGATCAGCACCAGCCGGCCGGCGTCGTCGAAGAGCAGGGCGCGAGCCGAGCGCGTGGCCGTCACGGCACTCGATCATGTCAGTCCCGGCCCGTAGCGTGACACCATGAGCACGTCGCCGCCGCCGGTGCTGCGCGATCTGCTGGACCGCTATGCCGACGTGCGCGAACAGCCCGTACGCCTCCGGCCGAGCACTTGGCAGAACGCGCTCATCCGCGTGCCCGAGTCGCTCGGGGTCACCGCGCTGCTGACCAGCCGCAGCTTCACCATTGCCGTCCCGGGGTCGAAGACGCACGACCGCATGGTCGGCCGCGACGGCGTCCGCGCGGCCTGCGCCGCCATGAACGTCGACGACACGAAGGAGGTGCTGCGGACGTTCGTCCTGGCCATGGCGTGGGCCTCCGGGCTGACCGGCGGCCGCTACCAGGCCAACACCGCGAAGGCGATCCTCGACCCGGCCCGGGCGTTCCGGGTGCTCAGCGACGCCGCCAAGGCGCTGCGCCACGCGGGGTCCATGCGCGACGGCGCGTTGGAAGAGGTGCATCGCTGGTGGTCCCTCCCCGGCGTCGGGCAGTCCTACGCCAGCAAGTGGTGGGCGCTCGCCGGCCGCACCGAGGGCCGCGACTGGCAGCCGCTGGTCCTGGACGACCGCGTCTACGCCACGCTCAACGACACGCTGCGCATCGGCGGGACGGCGCGCCTGGCCGGCTCACGACGACGCGCCGACCGCTACCGTGCCTACGTCGAGACCGTCCACCGCTGGGCGGTCGAGCTGCAGCTGGCCGGCCACGACGTCGACGCCGAGCGCATCGAGTTCGTGCTCTTCCACCACAACGGAGGCGCACCACCCGGTCGATGAATCCCCCAACAGGCGTAATGTCCGAATCGAGGACATCAGTGGCCCACGGGGGACGCCATGGTGCGCACGATCAGCGGCACGGGGCTGCCGGCCGCGTTGCCGGCGCTCGTCGACAAGTACCGCGACGTCCAGCCGCGGCCGGTCCGGTTCCGGCCGCCGAACTGGACGGCGGTGCTCTACCGCGTGCAGCCGCAGCTCGACGTCACGGCGCTGTTGCGCAGCCGGCTGTACACGGCGCCGCTGGCCGGCTCCAAGGCGAAGGATCGGACGGTGACCTTCGCCAGCGTCCGTTCGGCGTGCCGGGCGATGGATGTCGGCAACCAACGCGAGGTGCTGCAGGCGTTCGTGCTCACGATGGCCTGGGCGTCGGCCGGCGCCGTCAACCCGACGCTGCGAGCCACGGCCGGCGCGCTCGCCGATCCCGATCGCGCCCACCGCGTCCTCGGCGACTCCGTGCGACGCCTCCGCGCGGCCGAGGCACTGCACGACGGGGCTCTGGAGGCCAACCATCGCGCGTGGTCGCTGCGCGGCGCCGGCCAGTCGCCGGCCAGCTGCTGGTGGGCCGCCGCCGGCTACGTCCCCGGACGCAACTGGCAGCCGCTCGTGCTCGACGAGCGGGTCTACGCGACCCTCAACCGCACGCTCCAGATCGGTGGCACCGCCCGGCTGGCCAGCTCCCGCAGCCGGGCCGCGCGCTACCGTGCCTATGTCGACGCGGTGCACCGGTGGGCCGTCGAGCTGCGGCTGGAGGGCCGCGACGTCGACGCCGAGCGCATCGTGTTCGTGCTCGGGCTGCACGACGGCGGGTCGACTCCGCCGGGGTGACGAGGTCACTGGAAGGCGCCTTTCCGGTCGTTCGCCTGACCGGCGCGGGGATCTGCGCAATCATGGTCAAATACCGCAACGGCGCGGGAGGTTCCGCGGGGTAGGTCGCCAGCTGTCGACGTCGAACCCGGCACACCGTGGGGATGGAAGGGACAGACGTGACGACACACCCTGCTCTCGACGACGAGCAGCAGCAGCTCGACCGCTCGTTCGCCCTCCTGGGTGACGGCGCGCCGGACCTGCCGCCGCTGTTCGGCCGCATCGACGACGCCGGCGGCTCGCGCTACGTGGGTCGCACCGACGTCCGCGACGAGTCCGGCGACGCCGTCGTCGTCGCCTGGCACGCCCCCGAGGCCGGCGCGTTCTACCAGGCCTGCGCCACCGAGCCCGCCGGCGTCATGCTCAAGCGGGTCGTCACCGTCAGCGGACGCCAGGTCATCGCGGTGCACGACGAGATCGCCGACGGCGCCGCCGGCGACGTCAGCTCCGCGCGCGACCAGCGCCCGGTCGTCGGCAAGGTCGTCGTCGCGGCGCTCGAGCAGTTCCGCACCGGCGCGCTCGCCGACGCCACCGCCACGCTGCGGCCCGAGCAGTACGACGCCATCCGCCGGCCCGCGCGCGGCGTCCTCGTCATCCAGGGCGGCCCGGGCACCGGCAAGACGATCACCGCACTGCACCGTGCCGCCTGGCTGGCCGCCAACGACGACGCCGTGCGGGCCGGCGGCCTGCTGGTCGTGGCTCCCACGCCGACGCTGCGCAATTATGTCGCCGACGTGCTGCCGCGACTCGGCGCCGAGGCCGTCACCACCGACATCGGCGCGCTGTACGACGGCCCCGCAACGGTGCGCGGCCGCGACACCCGGCCCGAGGCGGCCCGCGTCAAGGGCTCGGCCGTCATGGCCATGGTGCTGCGCCGGCTGGTCGAGGCGACCGACGGACCGGCCACGCCCGAGGACCTGCTCCGCGGCCTGTACGCCGACCCGGCGCTGCTGGAGCGGCTGGCCGACGACCTCCTCAAGGCCGGCCAGCGCGACGTGCTCTACCGCGAGCCGGCCCCGTCCGCCGCCGACGAGCCGTGGACCGTCGACGACCTCGTGCTGCTCGACGAGCTCGCGCATCTGCTGGGCCGCGCGACGCCGCGTTTCGGTCACGCCGTGGTCGACGAGGCGCAGAACCTCTCGCCGATGCAGGCCCGCGCCATCGCCCGTCGCTGCCGCGACGTCACGCTGGCCGGCGACCTCGAGTGCTCGACCGGGCCGGGCAAGCACGACGAGTGGAGCGAGCTGACCGGCTACTTCGGGTCCGAGTGGGGCGAGGCCACGCTGAGCCTCGGCTACCGCGTGCCGCGGCCCGTCGTCGAGCTGTCGCGACGGCAGCTGCCCGACGGCGGCCCGCTGGAGCTCGCGCGGTCGCTGCGCGACGGACTCGGCCTGCCGCTGGTCCGCCGGGTCGACCCGGGCGACGAGGCAGCGGTGGCGCTGTCCGCCGGCGAGGCGGCGGCGGGGACGGGCTTCAAGGTCGGTGTGGTGGTCGCGCCGGCGCGGTACGACGAGACGCTGCGGTACTGCCAGTCGGCCGGCGTCAAGGTCGGCGACGGCCGCGACGGCGACCTCGCCCAGCCGGTCACGCTGCTCCCCGCCGATCTGGCCAACGGCCTGGAGTTCGACGCGATCGCGCTGGTCGAGCCGGCCGAGATCGGCGACGGGACGGAGCTGGGCCGCCGGCTGCTCTACGTCGCGATGACGCGGTGCACGCAGTCGCTGGCGATCTTCCACTCCGCGCCGTTGCCGGCCGGCATGGAGCACCTGGAGCGGCCCGCGTCGCCGCAGGAGCCCGAGGTCGAGCACCGTCCGCGCCCGGCTCGCTCCGAGGACCTCTACGACTTGTTCAAGCTCCTCCGCGACGACGACCGCATGCTCGTCGAGGTCCTGATCCGCCGGCTGCTGCGCGACTCCCTCGAACGCGAGGACTGACACAACGCGTCGATGAGTTCACCTACTGAAACCATCCACACCTAGTGCCTAACGTATTCCAAGCGTTCTAGGGGTATTAGCCACAATCTAGTGGCGCTCAATTCTCCCCAAATGAGAAATGACCAACTAGTCTGGCCTTTCTCATGACACGGGCATAGCATGATCGTCCGATGTTGCTGTGGAGGGGCGCCATGGCTGGTGGACGGGACCAACTCGGTCCTTTGGAACGGGTGACTCGGGTGCTGGTCGCGCTGGCCGCGGCCGAGCCGAAGGGCATCCCGACGCCGCGACTGCTGAAGATCGCGGCCTTCGGCGGGGGAGAAGACCATCACGTACGGCAGTTGAAACGGCTGATCGAGGATCTCAACGGCGCCGGGTGGGACATCCGCAATACCGCCCCGCCCGGCCAGACGGCGGTCTATCGCGCGTTCGCGGGTGACAATCGGCTGCGGCTGACCCTGACGCCGGAACAGCAGACCGAGTTGGCCCGTGCCGCGCTGATCGCCGGCGACGCCGCGTTCGCCACCCGCGCCGGCATCGAGGGCACCGACGCCGCCTCGATCCCGGAACTGCGCACCGCGCCGCCGGCCGAGCGCGACGACGACGCGCTGGACAAGGTGCTCTACGCGCTCGAGCGGCACTGCCGGCTCCGGTTCGTCTACAAGCGGCGCCAGCGGGTCGTGCACCCCCACTTCGTCTATCCCGGCACGTCCGGGTGGCATCTGGTCGGCCACGAGGACGGCGGCGAGAAGGACAAGCAGTTCGTCACCGACCGCATGTCCGACGTCCGGGTCGACCTCCCGCGCACCGCCGACCCTCGGCACGAGCCGTACCGCGACGAGCTCGACCCGCTCACCTGGACCGTCGACGAGCCGGTGGACGTCACGGTCGAGACGACGCCGGCGCACCGCTACCAGGTCGAGACGCTGCTGGGCACGCCGTCGTACCACGAGATCGACGACGACGCCGTCCGGCTGACCATCCGGGTGACCCATCGGGCGGCCTTCCGCAGCCGCGTGTACGAGCTCGGGCCGCGCGTCCGCGTTCTTGCTCCCGACACCATCCGCCGCGAGCTCCGGCAGGAGCTGGAATCCCTTCTTCTGGACTGACCCATGAGCGTTTCCTCGCCCGTGTTCGTCCGCCGCTTCGAGCGGGTGACACACGCGCTTCGCATCCTGACCATGCATCCCGACGGTGTCCCGCTCCGCCGGCTCGCGGCCGAGCTCGACGTCGACGAGCCGACCCTGCGTGAAGAGCTCGTCGCGTTCTACTGCGCCGACAGCGCCGCGTTCGACCCCGGGCCGCTGCGGCAGGTGCGCATCGAGTTCCTCGGCGCCGGCGGTGAGACCGACGACGTCGACCCGGCCGTCGCCGAGGTGGTGCGCGCCTCGACCGGCCACCCGGCCGCCGAGATCGGCGTGCGGCACGCGTCGCCGGCCGAGCTCGCCCACATCTACAGCGCCGGTCAGGCGCTGCTGTCCCTGGAGCCGGAGAACGACGTGCTCGACCGCGCGCTCCGAGCGCTCGGCGAGACGATGCTGACGGGCGTCCGTCCGGTCGACGACCACTGGAAGGCGGAGCTGGCCGGCCTCCTCGTCGACGCGATCCGGCGGCGGCGGTGGGTGCGGGTCGAGTACACCCCGGTGTGGCGCGACGACAGTACGGAGCACCGCATCGCGCCGTACCGGCTGCTGCGTACGCGGCGCGGCTGGGAGGTCGACGCCGGCATGTCGGCCGACGCCCGGGTGGTCGGCCGCTTCCTGCTCACCGGCATCCGCGAGGCGACAGTGCTGGACGAGACGTTCGAGCGGCCGCCGGAGGTCGACGACCGACTGGCCGGCCACCACGACGAACAGCAGGTCGAGCTGGTGGTGCCGCAGGACGCGCGCTGGGCGGTGGACCGGTTCGCCGAGAGCTCCGAACTCCTCGACGAGGACGAGGAGTCGGTGAAGGTGCGGGTCCGGCTGCGGGCGCCGGTCGAGCGGCGGCTGGGCATCCTCCTGCTGACGGCCGGGCCGCTGGCGTTCGTCACCGACCCGCCCGCGCTGGCCGACGCCGGACGCGCGCTGGCCCGCGAGCTCCTGGACCATCACGGCGCGACCGCCCGCTGATCGCCTGACACCGCATGCCAGGCTTACCGGCATGGCTGAGAACGCACGACGCACGGTGTCCCTGCGACGAGTCGGCGAGCGCCGCTACGTCGCGACCAATGTCCGCGGCGGCGAACTGACCTTCGGTCAGGGCGACGACGGCGACTTCACCCCGGTGGAGCTGCTGCTCACGGCCATCGCCGGATGCTCGGCCATCGACATCGACCTCATCACGTCGCGCCGCGCGGAGCCCGAGACGTTCGAGATGGTGACCACCGCGAACAAGATCCGCGACGAGCGGGGCAACCGGCTCGAGGACATCGAGGTGTCCATCCGCATCCGGTTCCCCGACGGCGAGGGCGGCGACGCCGCGCGGGAGGTGCTGCCCGACGCCGTCAAGAAGTCGCACGACCGCCTGTGCACCGTGAGCCGGACCGTCGAGATCGGCACCCCGATCGCGATGGACGTGGACTGACGGCGGTCATGGCCTGGCTCGACCGCCTACACGACCTGGCCGACGCCCGGACCGTCGACCGCGGCCGGGCCTACGCCGACCGCGGCCAGGTGGTCGAGCTCAACGACGACGGTGGCCGGCTGAGCGCGGTAGTCCGCGGCACCGACGACTACCGGGTCGAGCTCGTCGCCGGCTCCGGCAGCTGGTCCTGCGACTGCCCGGTCGGCGCGACCGGTGCGTTCTGCAAACACTGCGTGGCCGTCGCCATCGCGGCGTCGGGAACCGGCGGCGAGAGGCAGCCGGTCGCGCTCGACCGCTTCGACGCCCCACCCGCGGACGACCCCGCCGTGCTCGCCGACGAGGTCGCGCGGGTCTTCACGCCGCGCCGGCGCCTCTACGACTACACCCAGGCCAATGCGTACGCCGACGAGGCGGAGGCGACGGTCCGGCGCATCGAGCAGTGGTGCCGCGGAGCGCCTTCGGCCGGGCTGCTGACGGTCGTGCAGTCCGCGATCGACCACGCCATCCGCGCGATCCTGCGCAGCGACGACTCCTCCGGCGCCCAGAGCATGCAGATCGCGCGTCTCCTCGACGCGCACCGGATCGCCGCCGCGCAGCTCGTTCTGGACCGCAAGGCGGCGACGACACTGGTCAGGTGGCTGTTCCGGGTCATGTTCGACGGCCGGCAGGACGCCTTCCGGGTCGATATCGACCACTACGCCGACGCCGTCGGGCCGGCCGGGATCGAGCTGTACCGGCGGCTGCTGGACGACGCCGGCGACGCAGCGCCCGCCTCGGCGCTGCGCCACGCGCGGGGCCGGCTGGCGATCCTGAGCCGGGACCCGGACGAGATCGTCGCGCAGTTCGGCGCCGATCCTTCCCACCCCATCCACGCGGCGCACCTCGTCGGCGCACTGGACGAGGCCGGATACGCGGATCTGGCCATCGAGTACGCCCGGCGGGGCGTCGCCGCCCACCCGGCCTCGCCGTTCGTCGGGCCGCTGGTGGAGCGTCTGGTGGAGGACGCCCAGCGCCGCGGTGCGCTGGACGAGGTGGCTCGCCTGCGCGGCGACGACTTCCACCACCGCCCGTCGACGACCACCTACGCCGCGTTCGAGCGGGCGGCGATCGAGGCGGGGACGTGGGCGGCCGAGCGACGCCGGGCGGACCCGGTACTGGCCGCGGCCGACCCGCGAGGCTGGGTGTCGGCGCTGCTGCGCCAGGGCGACTCGGCCGCGGCGTGGGCGGCGGCGGAGACGATGCCCGAGCGGATCGATCTCGATCTCGACCTGTGGCGGCGGCTGTTCCGGGCGCGAAGGCGCATCGACCCGGCGTCGACCTTGCCGCACTACCGCCGGCTCGTGGAGGCCACGGTGGTCATCGCGGATCGCCGGAACTATCAGGTGGCCACCCGGCTGCTGCGCAGCATGCGCGACGCCGCGGCCAAGGCGAACCGCTCGGCCGAGTTCGACACGTATCTCGACGACCTCCGCCGGCGCTACCACCGGCGCCGGGCACTCGACGAGGAGTTGCGCCGCGGCGGGCTGTGAGCGGCCGCGGGGAGATCAGCGCGGCGCGCCGGCCGCGATGCGGGCCTCGTACCGTGCCCGTGCCTTGGCGGCCTCGACCTCGCGGTCGCGCGGCGGGGCGTCGGTGATCAGCGCGTCGATGAGATGCCGCGTGGAGTGCGCGATCTCCTCGACGGCGCGGTCGAACGCCTCGCGGTTGGCCTGCGACGGGCTGCGGGTGCCGGCGATCTTGCGCACGTACTGCAGCGCGGCGTCGTGCACCTCGTCGTGCGTGGCGGGCGGGGCGAGGTTGTTGAGGGGCTTGATGTTGCGGCACATGTCCCCGAGCCTAGGCGCAGCGCCCGGCCGGACGCACGCCCTCGGTCACGGATTGCCGCGCTCGGCCGACGCCTCGTAGGGTGCCGATCATGGCCAGTCGCGTCTCCGAGATCGTGATCAAATGCCACGATCCGCAACGGCTCGCGGCGTTCTGGTGCGAGGTGCTGGGCTTCGTCGTGCTCGACACCGAGGACGGCGCGGTCGAGATCGGACCACAGGAGGGATTCGGCGGCGTGCAGCCGACCCTGTTCTTCAGCCGCACCAGCGAGCCCGAGCCGGTGGGGTTGCGGCTGCACTTCGACGTCAACCCCACCGACCGCGACCAGGACGCCGAACTCGAACGCCTCCTGACGCTCGGAGCGCGCCCCGCCGACATCGGCCAGACCGGCGAGGAGTCCTGGCACGTCCTGGCCGACCCCGAAGGCAACGTGTTCTGCCTCCTGCGAAGCCGCCTGGACTGAGCGGACGCGGCCGGTCAGGCGGCCAGCTCGCGTTCCAGGGGCGTGCGGAAGCTCGGGATGATCGACGCACCGCCCAGCCGCGGCTCCAGATCAGCGGCCGCCCGTTCGACCGCGGCGGCCGCCTCGGCGCCGGCGTCCTCGAGCAGCCGCCACCGGATGGCGCCGTCGCGCATGCCCCAGCCGCCGACCACCCGCCCGCCCCACCACACCGTCGGGCCGATGTTGCCGTTGCGGTCGAACAGCGCGTCGCGGTGCGGACCGAGGAACCAGTCGCGCCGCTGCCAGCCCATGGGCGTCGGGTCGAGGGCCGGCAGCAGCGTGGCCACCGGCGCGGCGCCGGGCTCGGGCTCGGTGTCGTCGGCCAGGACGATGCCGGGTTCTCCGCCGAGGTCGACCTCGACGGTGTCCAACCCCGCGAGCACCGTGCGCGTGACGCCGAGCGTCCACCCCGTCCACCACTGCAGGTCGGCGACCGTGGCCGGCCCGAACACCCGCAGCCAGCGCCGGGCCAGCTCGGCCCGCGCCTCGGCCACCGGCAGGTCGGGCAGGCCGTCGGGCCACAGCCCGCGCACCGACGCCCACCGGTGCTGCCGCGACAGCCACGTCCCGGCCGGCCGGCCGCGCACGATGCGGCCGTCGGCGCCCATGAGCGTGAGTACGCGGCTGGTGATGTTCTGCTTGACGTCCCACTTCTTGTCGGTGGTGGGCAGGACGGCGGTGCGCAGCCGCGGCTCGGCCTTGGCCAGCTCGGTGGCCAGCGCCTCGCCGCGCTCGTCGAGCGCCTTCTCGGTGCTCGCCTCGACATCGGCCAGCCAGGCCGCGACGTCGCCGTCGAGCGGCGGGTCGGTGGGCAGCGTGCTGAGGTGCTGGACCAGCTGACGGCGCAGGCGGTCGGCGATGGCGAGCCCCGCGGCGCTGTGCACGACCGGCACGAAGTCGGTGGGCGTGACGAACATGGTGCGCCGCATGGCGACCAGCTTGACCACCGAGCGGTCGTCGTAGAGCGCGGCCGACACGTCGTCGAGCGTCGCACCGGGCACCCGGACCAGCGCCGACACGTACACCGTCGCGGGATCGGTGGCGTGGAGCACGATCATGCCGTCGACCGCGGCGGCGACCGACCCGGCCGGCGTCTCGCCGGCGAGGTGGTGGCGGCGCAGCAGCCGGAGCCGGCGCTGTTCGGCGCTGATGGTGAGCACGGTTCGATCCTGGCACGGCGGTCCGACAACGTCGGCATGTCCAGGATTCGCTGGACCACGACTCGGGAACGATCTTCGCGAATCGGTTGACAGTGCCTCTAAGGTATGGATCTGGAACGATTCTTCTCAGTCCGTGGACTTCTCGGGGGGCTCCGTGAGTCAGCACAAGGCAACGGAAGAGCGGCGCTACCGCATCGAGCTGGCGGTCGTCGTCCTCATCGGCCTCGTCATCGCCGTCGGCGCCGTCATCGCGATCCTCAGTCTGAGCGGGCCTGGTGACGACCTGCAGCAGGAGTTCGGCGGTCTGCCCGCCGCGGTCGAGTAGCGCTTCCCCGAGGCCGGTAGCGTCCTCCGCGATGGCATCGGCGGACGATCGACGGCTGGGCGCGGTCCTCGTCGCGGTCCACGCGCTCCCGGCCGCGGTGGTGGTCCTGCTGGCCTCGTTCGCCATCGGATGGCTGGCCGGCGCGCCGCTCACCATCCACCGCGGGCGGCGAGGACGGCGACGGCGATCCGCCGGACTCCTGAGCGCGGGGTGACGCCGCCGTCACCACTCCGCGAAGCCGCCGTCGGCGTGCCGCCAGACCGGCGCGCGCCAGCGGTGCCCGACCTCGTCGGCGCGGCGGACGGCGGCCTCGTCGACCGCGATGCCGAGTCCCGGCGCCATCGGCCGCTCCACGTGGCCGTCGACGTACCGGAAGACCGCGGGATCGACGAGGTAGTCGAGGAGGTCGTTGCCGATGTTGTAGTGGATGCCGAGGCTCTGCTCCTGGATGAGGAAGTTCGGCGTCGCGAACGCCACCTGCAGGCTGGCGGCGAGCGCGATCGGGCCGAGCGGGCAGTGCGGCGCCAGCGTCGCACCGCTGACCTCGGCCTGGGCGGCGATGCGGCGGACCTCGGAGATGCCGCCGGCGTGCGAGATGTCCGGCTGCACGACGCTGACGCCCGCGGCCAGCGGCTCGACGAACTCGCGCCGGCCGAACAGCCGCTCGCCGGTCGCAATGGGGACCGAACTGCACGCCACCACGGACGCCAGCTGGGCGCCGAGCTCGGGCAGCACCGGCTCCTCGACGAACAGCGGGTGCAGCGGTGCCATCAGCGGGAGCAGCCGCCGTGCGTTGGCCGGTGAGACGCGTCCGTGGAAGTCGACCGCGACGTCGCGGTGCGGGCCGAGCACCTCACGGGCCGCGGCCAGCCGCCGCAGCACGTCGTCGGTCTCGGCGACGGTGGCGATCGGGCCGAGCGCCGCCGACCCGTTCATCTTCACCGCGGTGAAGCCTTCGGCCACCTTCGCGGCGATGCTGTCGGCGACCTCGGCCGGCTCGTCGCCGCCCACCCAGGTGTACATGCGGACGCGGTCGCGCACCGGGCCGCCGAGCAGGGCGTGCACCGGCGCGCCGTACGCCTGGCCGGCGATGTCCCACAGCGCCTGGTCCAGCCCGGCGACGGCGCTGGAGAGCACCGGCCCGCCGCGGTAGAACGTCGACTTCGTCATGACCTGCCAGTGGTCCTCGATCCGCAGCGGATCCTGGCCGACGAGGTGGTCGGCCAGCTCGTGGACGGCCGTGCGGACGGTGTCGGCCCGGCCCTCGACGACCGGCTCGCCCCAGCCGACGATCCCCTCGTCGGTGGCGACACGGCAGAACAGCCAGCGCGGCGGGACCTGGAACGTCTCGATCGCGGTGATCTTCACTCGGACTCCTTCCCGGACGTGATCGCCCGGACGTCGCGGTCGGCCTGGGCCAGCAGGTCGCGAACGGCACGCTCGGCGCCGTCGGCGTCCCCGCGCGTGACGGCGTCGAGGACGGCGCGGTGCGCGGGCGTGCTGTCCGCCTGCCGGTCGCCGCCGTGGACCAGCAGGTCGCGGGCGCGCAGCCCCGTCGCGATGACCTGCTCCAGCTGCCGCAGCAGCGCGTTGTGCCCGGCCGCCAGCAGGGCCCGGTGGAACGCCAGGTCGGCCTCGACGACGGCGTCCACCGAGGCGTCCGGGTCGGCCATGCGCTCCACCGCGACGCGCAGCGCGGAGAGGTCGGCGTCGGTGCGCCGGGCCGCCGCCAGCCGCGCGCCGGCCGGCTCGACGATGTCGCGCACCTCTGCGAGGTCGGCCAGGAACGCGTCGTCGGCCCGGTTCTGCGCCTGCCAGCGCAGCACGTCGGCGTCGAGCAGCGCCCACTCCTCGCGCGGGCGGACCAGGGTGCCGCGCTTCGGCCGGGCGTCGACCATGCCCTTGGCGGCGAGGACCCGCAGCGCCTCGCGGACGACGGTGCGGCTGACGCCCAGCTCCTCCTCGAGCTTCACCGAGTCGAGGGCGGCGCCCGGCGCGACGTCGCCGCGGACGATCAGCTCGCCGAGGTGGGCGACCACGGCGCCGTGGATGCCGCGGAACGGCGACGCGCTCACGCGGAGTCCGCCGTGACGCTCCAGCCGCCGTCGACGACCAGGCTGGCCCCCGTGATGTAGGACGCGTCGTCGGAGCCGAGGAACGCCACCGCGGCCGCCACCTCGTCGGGCCGGCCGAACCGTGCCAGCGTGGTGGCCCGGATGCTCCGCTCGCGGTCGGGCTCGCTGACGTCGTCCCAGGCCGGTGACATGATCGGCCCCGGGACGACGCTGTTGACCCGCAGCCGCGGCCCGTAGTCGGCGGCCAGCTGGCGGCCGAGCGAGAGCAGCGCGCCCTTCGTGGCCGCGTACGCCGGCCGGCCGGGGAGCCCGCGCATCGCGTGCACCGACGACGTCAGGACGATCGACCCGCGGCTGCCCACCAGCAGGCCGGCCAGCGCGCGCACGGCGAGGAACGACGCGGTGAGGTTGACGTCGAGCTGGCGGTGCCAGTCGGCGACGGCCAGCCGGTCGGCGGGCTCGATCACCGCGATGGCGGCGTTCGAGTGCAGCAGGTCCAGCCGCCCGGGGCCGTCCTCCAGCCGCCGGGCGATCCGCGCCCAGCCGTCCTCGTCGGCGACGTCGAGCGGCACGCTCTCCGCGCCGCCGCCGAACCCCGCGGCGGCCGCGGCCCCCTCGGCCGCCGTGCCCAGCGCCGCCTCGTCGACATCGGCGAGCAGGACGTGCGCGCCCTCGGCGGCCAGCCGCTCGGCCGTGGCGGCGCCGATGCCGGAGCCGGCGCCCGTGACCAGCGCGACCCGGCCGCGGTAGCGGGGCGCGACGACAGTGTGCGACTCACTCACGCACGGCAACCTAGCATTCAGTCATCTTGTATGACTATATGGCCGCACAGCTGACTACCCTCCAAGTGGGTGGGCGTGGGCCGGCGAGTCGGCCGGGCGGGATTCACCGCGAGTCTGACTACCCTCGGAGCATGCGCCCCTACTCGCCCCGGCCCGGAGGTGTCGTCCTCGGCCTGCTGATGTTCGTGGCCGGCGCCCTGGGCACGTGGGCGAGCTGGCGGTGGTTCGTCGACACAGCCGTCGGGCAGCGCATCGACCAGGTCGCGTTCCGCGGCTCCGGGATCGGCCGGTCCACGTTGTGGTCCGGCGCGGAGCGGGTGCTCGACGTCGTCTCGGTCCCGTTCGTCGTGGTGGTGCTCGGCACTGTGGCGCTCATCGCGCTGCTGCGCCGGCGATGGCTGCTGGCCTTGCAGGTCATCGTGCTGGTCGGCGGTGCCAACCTCACCACGCAGGTGCTCAAGCACGCCGTGCTCGACCGGCCGCGGCTGGCCGACGACACCGGGCCGCTGGGCAACTCGCTGCCCAGCGGGCACACGACGGTCGCGGCCAGCGTCGCGGCCGCGCTGCTGCTCGTGGTGCCGCGACGGACCCGGCCGGCGGTCGCGATCGTCGGCGCCGGCTACACCGCCGTCACCGGCGTCTCGACCATGGTCGGCGGCTGGCACCGGCCGTCCGACGTCGTCGCGGCGGTCACCGTCGTGCTGGCGTGGGCCGGGCTGACGACGATGCTCACCGCGCTCAGCAGCCCGGAGCGCATGCCCTCCCCGCCCATCGGCAACGCCCCGACGGCGGTGGTCACCGGCCTGTTCCTCGCGGCGGCCGGCGTCGCCGGCGCCATGGCCGCGTCGGCGCTGCTGCGCACGCGCGACGTGCTGAACACCGCCGGGTCGGTCACCGAACGGCCGGACCTGGCGACGGCGTACGTGGGCGCGGCGCTCGGCGTGGTGGCCGTCACGGCGTTGTCATTCGCCGCGATCCTCGTCGCGCATCAGGTCGCCAGCCGCCCGCTACAGGCCGCTCGTCAGGCCTCCGCCCGGTCGGTCTCGACGCGGGTGTCCGACGCCGTGTCGTAGCGGTTCGCTGCTGTCACGCCAGCGTGCCGCAGGACGGGGAACAGGTGTTCAACGCTGCCCGCCGAACTGATGGTCAAGAGTTGACATAGTCTTCCAAAGAGGGCTACACAACGGCTGTCCAGAGCGGCAGACTGACGCAATGACCTCTCGTACACCGGCCGCGAGGCCTGTTCTTCCTTCGAGTCCGTTCCGCCCCATCGCACCGCCCCCCGTCGAGAAGTTCTCCGTCGATGACCTGCTCACACACGACCGCCACGGTCTTGGCCGCGTTGTCAGCGTGCCCGGCGACCACGAGGTACACGTCGATTTCGGCACCGCGGTACGCCGCATCGCCCTGCCGAACCCGAAGGTGACCCGGCTCTGAGCCGTCGCCATTCTGAAATAGCCGCAAAACACCACCGAAACGTTCCGGCATCCGGCCGTCCGGCATCGGGTTGTGTCAATATCCGCCATGCCGGCCGGCCGGGCGGGACGCGCATCCAGCCACGCGGTTCACACCGCTGAGGCGCTCGGGGTTGTGGAACGACAGTAGTCGCCGCACCCGCCCGTTCGCCGACTGGATGATCGCGGCCACCTCCACGCGGTCGCCCACCCAGCCCAGGAACCCGGGCTCGCCGTTGAGCTCGACGGCTTCGAAGCGGAAACCGTCCAGCTCGCCGCGGGCACGGATGCCGAGGATGAACCGCGCCACGCGGTCCGCGCCCAGCACCGGCCGCAGCGCCGCCCGCGCCTTGCCGCCGCCGTCGTTCGTCATGACGACGTCCGGCGCCAGCACCTCCAGCAGCGCGGTGAGGTCGCCCTCGAAGCAGGCGCGCAGGAACCGCTCGGTGACCGCGCGTCGCTGCTCCGGGTCGGTGTCGAAGCGCGGCCGCCGCGCCTGGACGTGCTCGCGCGCGCGGTGCGCGACCTGTCGCACCGAGGCCTCGCTGCGGTCCAGCGCCGTCGCGATCTCCGCGTAGGCGAACCCGAACACCTCGCGCAGCACGAACACCGCCCGCTCGATCGGCGTGAGGGTCTCCAGGACCACGAGCATCGCCATCGACACGTCCTCGGCCAGTTCCACGCCACCGGCGGCGTCCGGCCCGGTCACCAGCGGCTCCGGAAGCCACGGCCCGACGTACGTCTCGCGCCGGTTCCGCAGCGTGCGCAGCCGGTTCAGCGCCAGCCGGGTCGCGATGCGGACGAGGAACGCCTTCGGTTCGACGACGTCGGAGCGGTCGGCGGCGGACCACCGCAGCCAGGTGTCCTGCACGACGTCCTCGGCGTCGGCGACGCTGCCGAGCATCTCGTAGGCGACGGTGAACAGCAGCCCGCGGTGCCGCTGGAACGGGTCGGCGGTCATGTCATCAGTCGGTCGGCTCATGCGGCCGGCACCTCGCAGCGGTCCTTGAACCCCTGGCCGGTCAGCCCGAGCGCGGCGTTGCTGCGGTTGCGCAGGTTCTCCAGCGCCACGGTCGCCGTCAGCTCGACGAGCTCGGCCTCGCTCAGGTCCGCCCGCAGCTCCGCCACCATCTCGTCGGTCACCTCCGGCGGCGTGGCGGTCATGGCCTCGGCGTAGGCCATCACCCGGCGTTCCAGCGCAGTGTAGAGGTCGCTGTCGCGCCAGTGCGTCACCGCGCGCAGCTTCGCCGGCTCGACGCCGGCATGGTGGCTCTCCCAGTAGCCGAAGTCCATGCACCACGCGCAGCCCGTACGGGCGGACGTCGCGAGGATCGCGAGCGCCTTGAGGTCGCGGTCGAGCACCCGCCACTTCGCCGCGCCTGCCTCGAGCAGGCTCAACGTCCGCATGACGCGCGGCTGATGGGCGGTGGCGGCGATCGGGTCGAGCATGACGCCGTAACGGCGGCGCAGGACGAATCGGACCAGGCGGTAGCCGAGGGTCGGCTTCGGTGCGAGCGAGATGCGTGCCATGCCCACCAGACACCCACCGGCGCGCGGATGTGACATGGCGTTGTGGCAGAGTCGCCGTGATGTCCTTCACCTATCCCGAGGTCGGCGCCACCCGCGACGGCGGGCCGCTCCCTGCGGGCTACCACCACGTCCGCGTCCGCGAGCGCGTCGGCCACGGCCGGGCCGCCTTCGCCGCCGTCGTCGAGGGTGTCGTGACGTTCGACCTGCACCGCTCCATCGGACTGCGGGTCGTGACGTCGCAGCCGCGGGCCGCGGTGGGCGTCCGGGTGACCAGCACGCTGGCCGGCGTGCTCCGGATCCCCTGCGAGGTGGTCTGGGTGCTGGACGAGGACCGCCGCGGCGGGTACGCGTACGGGACGCTGCCGGGCCACCCGGAGCGCGGCGAGGAGTCCTTCGTCATCGAGCTGGACGAGAACGACGACGTCTGGTTCACGGTGACGGCGTTCAGCCGGGCGGCCGCCTGGTACGCCCGCCTCGGCGGGCCGCTCACCCGCGCCGCTCAGGCGGTCGCCACCCGCCGCTATGTGACGGCCGCCCGCCGGTTGGCCGAGCGCGCGTCACAGGGCTGACCAGCAGCGACGAAACGGGCAACCGGTGGGCGGTTAGCCCGGACGTTAGCCCTACCCGTTTCCGGGTGGTCGCGACGCCATCCTGCGAGTGACATCCGAGCCCCGAGGAGGGCACCATGACAACCATGCAGGAGCTGCGCCGTGCGACTGATCCCTGGACCGTCGACGACCTCGGCCAGTTCCCCGAGAGCGACGGCAATCGATACGAGCTCGTCGACGGGATGCTCATCGTGAGCCCCGCGCCGCGCTGGTCGCACCAGCGGGTCAGCCGCAAACTGTTGTACGTCCTCGAGGACGCCTGCCCGGCAGACCTGGAGTTGTTCTACGCACCGGTCGACTGGCAGCCCGACGACCACAACTCCCTCGAGCCGGATCTGCTGGTCGTCGCCAAGAAGGACCTTGTCGACGAGCGGGCCATCCACCGCCCGCTGCGGCTGGCGGTCGAGATCCTGTCGCCGAGCAGCCGGCTGTACGACACCAAGGTCAAGTTCGCGAAGTACGCCGAGGGCGGCGTCGCCTCCTACTGGATCGTCGACCCCGACGGCGGGCCGTCGATCGTCGCCTACGACCTCGTCGACGGCGACTATGTGGAGGTGGCCCAGGGCAGCGGCGACGACGAGATCCGGCTCGAGCGGCCCTACCCGGTAACGGTCACCCCGTCGGCGCTGCCCGGCTGACCCCCCGCACGGCGAGATGATCAGTGGGTGAACGTGACCTGGACCTCGACGATCAGTCCGGTATGGTGTAGGAATCGAAGTGAGACCGTGCCGGTCACCGGCGCTGTCTCGCCCTTCCGGCGGTCGACCACCGGACCGAAGGGTCCAGCGAAGATGCCGGGCTGACGCCCGGGGTCCCAGACCAGTTCACATCACGGGTCCATTCGACGAATGCCGTGGAGTTCCGGGCACCGGCGGGGGTCAGGCAACAAGCCGCCGAGCCTTTCGGACCCCATGGCAGCGTTCGGGTACCGGTTGCGGCCCCGGCTCGCTGCGGAGGCCGGGGTCGCAACCTCCGCTCCGCCGCCGCCCTCCACAGGGCATCCTCGTGGGCATGCCCGATCGCGTGCTCACCGTCCCGCCGGAACGGCTGGCGGCCTGGCTGGCCGGCTTCACCCAGCGGCACGGCGCCACCACCCACCGCGCCGGCCCTGACGCCGTCGTCGTCGAGGCCGCGGACGGAGCGGTGGCCAGCTGCGCCGTCCCGTTCCCGCCGCTGCTGCCCGAGGACGCGGAGCCGTACGGCGGCCTGCTCGTGCATGCGGCCCGCGAGCGCCGGGTCGGCGTGTTGCTGGTCCGCCGCGGCGGCTACGCCGCCGGCGTCTTCCACGGCGCCACACTGGTGGCGTCGAAGGTGGGCTCACGGCACGTACAGGGCCGGACGGCCGCGGGCGGGCAGTCGCAGCAGCGGTTCGCCCGGCGGCGCGAGAAGCAGGCCCGCGAGGCGTTCGAGGCGGCCGCCGACGTCGCGGCGCGCATCATCCTCCCGCACGCGGCCGAGCTGGACGCCGTCGTCACCGGAGGCGATCGCGCCGCCGTCGACCACGTGCTCGCCGACCGCCGGCTGACGGCGCTGGCCGCGCTCCGCGACCGCTCCGCCGGCCTGCCGCACCTGGCCGTGCCGGACCCCAAGCAGTCCGTCCTCGAGGCGGCGCCGGCCGCATACCGGGCGATCCGGATCTCCCTCTCCGAGCCGGACGTCACCGCGTGATCAGGCCGACATCACAGAGTCCGGGCCGTCGGTGGTCGCGCCCGGTGGTCAGGCGTAGGTTAGCCAGTGACAGGTCCCGGGCCTGACGAGTGTCGTCGAGAGGAAGCTCAGAAGCATGGCTGTCTATTCTCTGCCGGATCTCCCCTACGACTACGGTGCGCTCGAGCCGCACATCGCCGGTCAGATCATGGAGCTCCACCACTCCAAGCACCACCAGACGTACGTCACCGGCACGAACACCGCTCTCGAGCAGCTGGAGGAGGCGCGTGCCACCAACAAGCTCGACACGGTGAACCAGCTGCAGAAGAACCTGGCCTTCAACCTCGCCGGCCACGTCAACCACACCGTCTTCTGGAACAACCTCTCGCCCGAGGGCGGCGACAGGCCCGACGGTGAGCTGGGCGCGGCGGTCGACGAGTTCTTCGGCTCTTTCGACGGCTTCCGCGCGCACTACACGGCGGCGGCGCTGGGCATCCAGGGCTCGGGCTGGTCCATCCTGGCGTGGGAGAGCATCGGCCAGCGGCTGGTCATCGAGCAGCTCTACGACCACCAGGGCAACCTCGCCGCCGGCACCGTCCCGCTGCTCATGCTCGACATGTGGGAACACGCGTTCTACCTGCAGTACAAGAACGTCAAGCCCGACTACGTGGCGGCGTTCTGGAACATCGTCAACTGGCCGGACGTCGCCGCACGGTTCGAGGCGGCCCGGTCGAAGACTTCGGGGCTCATCACGCCCTGACCCGTTCTGCGAGGGGGCGCCGGCAACCGGCCGGCGCCCCCTGACCGACCGGAGGCCCGCGTGTTCAAACCGCCGCCGCAGCCCAGCCGGCGCGGCACCAGCGTGAGGATCGCCGTCCTCGCGCTGTGCCTCGGCTATGCGGCGGTGCTCGCGGGTCTCCTGCTGGGTTTCTGAGCCCGCCGCTGTGCGCGGCCTCACACCCCATGTCGTCACGCCGCCCCGGTCCCGCCCCGTCGTCTCGGTGACACGAACCATCCGCACCGAGAGGAAACGACGATGACGCAACGGCTGAACGTCCCCGCAGTGGCGCCCGAGGGTTACCGCGCGGTGGCCGGCCTGGCCGAGTACATCAAGGCCAACGTCGACCGGACGCTCATGCACCTGATCGAGTTGCGCGCCTCGATCATCAACGGCTGCTCCTTCTGCGTCGACATGCACAGCCGCGACGCCCTGGCCGCCGGCGAGGACGCCCGGCGGCTGTTCGCCGTCGGCGCCTGGGAGGACGCGCCGTTCTTCGACGAGCGCGAGCGCGCGGCCCTGGCGCTCACCGATGCGGCCACCCGGCTGGCGCCCGGCGGCGTGCCCGACGACGTCTGGGACCTGGCCGCGAAGCACTTCACCGAGAAGGAACTGGCCGATCTGCTGCTGACCATCGGCACCATCAACGTATGGAACCGCATCACCGTACCGACCAAGACCGAGCCGCCGGCGACGGTGTGATCGACGCTGCCGCCGCCGACGTCCAGCAGCACCGGCCGATGCTGCTCGGGCTGGCGTACCGGATGCTCGGCTCCACCGGCGACGCCGAGGACGTCGTGCAGGACGCCTACCTGCGCTGGCGCGACGTCGACCGGTCCGCCGTCCGCGAGCCGCGCCGCTACCTGTCCCGGACGGTGACGCGGCTCGCGCTGGACCGGCTGCGGGAGCGGACGGCACGCGAGCGCTACGTGGGGCCGTGGCTGCCGGAACCGGTGGCCACGGCCGACTGGCCGTTCGACCCGCTGGAGACCGTCGAGCAGCGCGACTCGGTGTCGGCGGCCACCCTGTATCTGATGGAGCGGCTGGACCCGCTGGAGCGCGCCGTGTTCGTCCTCCGCAGCGCGTTCGACCTGCCGTACGCGGAGATCGCCGGCATCGTCGGCCGCACCGAGGAGCACTGCCGGCAGCTGTACCGGCGCGCCGCCGCGCGGCTGGCCGACGGCCGAGCCCGGTTCGCGCCGAGCCGCCGGGAGCACGCCGTCCTGCTGGAACGGTTCCTCGTCGCCGCTCGCGAGGGCGACCTCGCGACGTTGCGCTCACTGCTGCACGACGACGTCGTCGCCTGGTCCGACGGCGGCGGCCGGGCCCGGGCGGCCCGCAACCCGGTGCTCGGCGCCGACCGCGTCGCCCGGTTCTTCGCCGGCATCTACTCGCGGCGCCGCCCGGCGTACGAGCTGGTGGAGCTCAACGGCGCACCGGGCGCCGTCATCAGCCTGCCCGACCGGCAGGCGCTGACGTTCAGCGTCGCGGACGGGCGCATCAGCGCCCTGTTCCTGATCGCCAATCCCGACAAGCTGGGCGGGCTGTTACCGTCGGCGACGTGATCGCATCGCTCGCCCGGCGGGCGCTCTACGCGCTGGCCACCAGCCCCGAGGTCGAGTCGCTGGCCCGGGCCGTCCCGCCGGTCCAGGACCTCGCCTACTCGGCCGCGCGCCGCTACGTCGCCGGCACGACGCTCGACGAGGCGCTCGAGACGGTCCGCCGGCTCACCGGCGCCGGCCTGGCGGTCAGCCTCGACCTGTTCGGCGAGGGCGCCGCCGACGAGGACGCGCTGGCCGCGACGGTGCGCGGCTACCGCGAGGCGGCGGCCGCACTGGCCGGCATCGACGGCGACGTGTACCTCGAGATCGTGCCGTCGCACCTGGGCCTGGACCTCGGCCCGGACGTCTGCCGCCGGCACGTGGAGCAGCTGGTCGAAGTCCTGCCGGCCGGATCGCGGCTGGAGATCAGCGCCGAGGAGAGCCACCGCACGCCGCGCATCATGGACCTCACGGTGGCATTGGCCGAGGCCGGCGCGCCGGTGTTGGCGACCGTGCAGGCGAACCTGCGGCGCAGTCCCGCCGACGTCGACCGGCTGCTCGCCGCCGGGGTGCCCATCCGGCTGGTCAAGGGCGCCTACCTGGAGTCCGGCGACGACGCGTACGCGTGGGGCGAGCCGACCGGGATCGCGTTCGTTCGGCTGGCCCATCGGGTGCACGCGGGCGGCAGCGCGCCGGTCCTGGCCACGCACGACCGCGTGCTGCTCGAGGCGCTGCTCGAGGCCCTGCCCGGCGCCGGCGTCGAGATGCTGCTGGGCGTCCGCGAGGACGACGCCCGCGAGCTGGCCGCGCGCGGCGTCCCCGTGCGGATCTACGCGCCGTACGGCGACAGCTGGTTCCGCTACTGGATGCGGCGGCTGGCCGAGTCCCAGGGCGCATGACGCCCACCGTCTCAGCGCCCCGCCGCGATGAGTTCCGGACGCGTCGCGAGTCTGTTCCCGTGACCGGCACGAGACACCACGGAGGACGCATGACGACCGCGCCGCGAGACCCGGCCACCAAACTGCCCGGCCGCCCGCCCGCCGGCTGCCGATGGTGGGGCAATGCGAGGGCTGCACGTACGCGGCCTGGCATCTGAAGGACGCCGTCTACCTCAACGCCCGCGGCGTGTCGTTCGCCGTCCTGACCACGGGCCGGTGGGACGAGGTGGCCCCCTTCGTCGAGTTCATGGGCTACGCCCAGCCCTGGTGCTCGGTGCGCGACGTGGCGGCGCCGGCATCGCCGGCTTCGGGCCCGACGCGATCGCCGAGTTCACCCGTGAGCTGCACGCCTGCTGGTACTGGCGCTCGGACGTGGACGGGAACGCGACCTGGGGCCCGACCAGCCGCCCCGTACCGCAGTGGACCCGCCCCGGCGCGACCCCCGCGCAGACGCTCGGCCGGCGCGCCCACGACCACTGAGAGTGCCGTCAGACCGGCTGGAGGGTGCGGGTCTCGAACAGCCGGTCGGCCGCGGCTTCGCCGTCGCGCACGAACGCCACCAGGTAGGCGCGCAGCTCACGGGTGAACTCGGCGATCGCGTCGGGCCCGAAGCCGGCGATGCCGGCGAGCGCGACGACGTCGGCCGTCTCGGCGTCGACGATCGCCTCGGTCATCCGGTCGGGGTCCTGCCCGCAGGCGATCGTCAGGCTGTGGATGGTCTCGCCGCGGTCGAGGGCCGCTTCCAGGGCCGCCGGCGTGACGCCGAGGATGTCCGCTGCCGTGGGGATCGCGTACATGGCCGCCTCCAGTGAGGTCGTCGTCGATGCTGCGATCCTCTCCGTCCTTCCTGAGAACATCCGGAGACGGTCCTGAGAAACGTGTATGAGTCCAGGGCCCCCGGGTACATGCTGGTCCTTGACGAGCAGACCCCATCGAAGGAGCGGCGAATGCTCGACGAGGCCAGCACCCGGACCATCGACGACGCCCTGCTCACGCGCATCGACGCGTGGTGGCGGGCGGCCAACTACCTCTCCGTCGGGCAGATCTACCTGCTGGACAACCCGCTGCTGAGAGAGCCGCTGCGGGCCGAGCACGTCAAGCCGCGCCTGCTCGGCCACTGGGGCACCTCGCCCGGCCAGAACTTCCTGTACGCGCACCTCAACCGCGCGATCGTCGAGCGCGACCTCGACATGATCTACCTCTCCGGCCCCGGCCACGGCGGTCCCTCGCTGGTGTCGGCGGCCTGGCTCGACGGCACCTACAGCGAGGTCTACTCCAACGTCGGCGAGGACGAGGCCGGGCTGCGCGAGCTGTTCCGTCAGTTCTCCTTCCCCGGCGGCATCCCGAGCCATGTCGCGCCGGAGACGCCCGGCTCGATCCACGAGGGCGGCGAGCTGGGCTACGTGCTCTCGCACGCCTACGGCGCCGCCTTCGACAACCCCGGGCTGACGGTGGCGGCCTGCATCGGCGACGGCGAGGCCGAGACCGGCCCGCTGGCGACGGCCTGGCACAGCAACAAGTTCCTGAACCCGGCGACGGACGGCGCCGTCCTGCCGATCCTGCACCTCAACGGCTACAAGATCGCCAACCCGACGGTGCTGGCCCGCATCCCGCGCGGCGAGCTGGAGGCCCTGCTGACCGGCTACGGCTACACGCCGTACTGGTTCGAGGGCGGCTTCGACGACGAGGACCACCTGTCCGTGCACCGCCGGTTCGCCACGCTGCTGGACCAGGTGCTCGACCACATCGCCACCATCCAGCGCGACGCCCGTGACGGCAGCCTCGGCGAGCGGGCGGCATGGCCGGCCATCGTGTTCAAGACGCCGAAGGGCTGGACGGGGCCGCACGAGGTCGACGGCCACCTCGTCGAGAACACCTACCGGGCGCATCAGGTGCCGATGAGCGCGGTGCGCGGCAACGAGGAGTACACCCGGCTCCTGGAGCAGTGGATGCGCTCCTACCGCCCCGAGGAGCTGTTCGACGACGACGGCCGGCTCCGCGCCGAGCTGCGTGAGCTGTCGCCGTCGGGACCTCGGCGGATGAGCGCGAACCCGCACGCCAACGGCGGCCTGCTCACCCGCGACCTGCGGCTGCCCGACTTCCGCGACCACGCCGTCGACGTGCCGGTGCCGGGCGGCGCCATCGCCGAGCCCACGCGCGTGCTCGGCGAGTGGCTGGCCGGCGTCGTCACGGCGAACCCGTCGAACTTCCTCATCATGGGGCCGGACGAGACGGCGTCGAACCGGCTCTCCGCCGCGGTCGACGCGGGCGGCAAGCGCTGGCTGGGCGAGACGCTGGAGACGGACGACTCGCTGTCGCCCACCGGCCGGGTCCTCGAGATGCTGTCCGAGCACCAGTGCCAGGGCTGGCTCGAGGGCTACCTGCTGACCGGGCGGCACGGGCTGTTCAGCTGCTACGAGGCGTTCATCCACATCATCGACGCGATGTTCAACCAGCACGCCAAGTGGTTGAAAGTGACCCGCGAGATCCCGTGGCGGGCGCCGATCCCGTCGCTGAACTACCTGCTGTCGTCGCACGTGTGGCGGCAGGACCACAACGGCTTCTCGCACCAGGACCCGGGCTTCATCGACCACGTGGTGAACAAGAAGGCCGACGTCATCCGGGTCTATCTGCCGCCGGACACCAACACGCTGCTCTCGACGTACGACCACTGCCTGCGCAGCCGCGACTACGTCAACGTCGTCGTCGCGGGCAAGCAGCCGGGGCCGCAGTGGCTCACCATGGACGAGGCGATCGCCCACTGCACCCGCGGCATCGGCGTCTGGGAGTGGGCCAGCACCGACGGCGGCGAGGGCGAGCCCGACGTCGTCATGGCCTGCGCCGGAGACGTGCCCACCATCGAGACGCTGGCCGCCGTCGACATCATGCGCCAGCACCTGCCGGAGCTGCGGGTCCGCGTCGTCAACGTCGTCGACCTCATGCGGCTGCAGGATGAGCGCGAGCATCCGCACGGGCTGAGCAGCCGCGAGTTCGACACCCTGTTCACCCGCGACAAGCCGGTCGTGTTCGCCTACCACGGCTACCCGTGGCTGATCCACCGGCTGACCTACCGGCGCACCAACCACGACAACATCCACGTCCGCGGCTACAAGGAGGAGGGCACCACCACGACGCCGTTCGACATGGTGATGCTCAACGACCTCGACCGGTACCACCTGGTCATGGACGTCATCGACCGCGTGCCGGGGCTGGGCAGCGAGCGCGCCGTCCTGCGGCAGCGGATGGCCGACGCGCGGCTGCGGGCCCGGCAGTACACCCGCGAGCACGGCACCGACATCCCCGAGGTGGCCGAGTGGGCCTGGCCCGACGCGCGCGCCCGCGGGCTGCCGGGCGCGGCCGGCGAGGACACCGCGGCGGACTTCGAGCCGACGCCGGGTCCGGTGCAGGGCGAGCGCACCGAGGGCTGACGCGGCTCGGGGCGCCCGGGCTGTCGGTGCCGCGCGGCACAATGCGGTCATGGCGTTGACGGTCCGGGCGCTCAACCGCGCCACCCTGGCCCGGCAGCTGCTGCTGGAACGCGTGTCGCTCGACGTCACCGATGCGGTCCGGCGGCTGGTCGCGCTGCAGGCGCAGCACCCCGCGTCGCCGTACCTCGCGCTGTGGAACCGGCTCGAGGGGTTCGACCCCGCCGAGCTCGACGCCGCGTTCGCCGGCCGCACCCTGGTCAAGGCGACGCTCATGCGGGTCACCCTGCACGTTGTGCACGCCGGCGACTACCCCACCTTCCAGCAGGCCATGCAGCCGACGTTGCGGGGTGCCCGGCTCAACGACCCCCGGTTCCGGGTCGCCGGCCTGAGCCACGCCGACGCCGAGGCCGCCATCCCCGGCCTGCTGGAGTTCCTCGCCACGCCCCGCGGAGGGCCGGAGAGCGAGGCGTGGCTCACCGAGCGCCACGGCGCGCCGATGAAGGGCCTGTGGTGGGCGCTGCGGCAGTTCGGGCCGGGAGTGCTGCACGCGCCCACCGGGCCGCCGTGGTCGTTCGGCACCCGCCCGGCCTACGTCGCCGCCGCCGACCCGCCCGCCGTCGCCGACGCCGAGACGTCCGCCGCCGCCACCGCCGACCTGTTCCGGCGTTACGTCGCCGGCTTCGGGCCGGTCTCGATGCCCGACTTCGCGCAGTTCGGCCTGCTGGTCCGCCCGCAGGCCCGGGCCGCCGTCGAGGCCGTCGCCGGCGAGCTGGCCCGGTTCGAGGGGCCGGACGGCACGGTGCTCTACGACCTGCCCGGCGCGCCGCGGCCGGACGAGGACGTCCCGGCGCCGCCGCGGCTGCTGCCCATGTGGGACAGCGTGCTGCTGGTGCACGCCGACCGCGGGCGCGTCATCCCGCCCGAGTACCGCAAGCTGGTCACGCGCACCAACGGCGACACCCTCCCCACACTGCTGGTCGACGGCTTCGTCGCGGGCGTGTGGCGGCCGGTCGACGGTGGCATCGAGGCCACGGCGTTCCGTACGCTCTCCGGCGCCGAGTGGGACGGGTTGGCGAAGGAGGCCGCGGCGCTGTCGGCGCTGCTCGCCGACCGCGACCCGGCGGTGTACCGCCGCTACGACCGCTGGTGGGCCGGTCTGCCCGCGGCCGAGGTGCGGGTGCTGCCCGGCTGAGCGATGTGACGGGCGCGACTCGCGGAACCACCATCCCGGCCGCCGAGTTCCTCGTACAACTAGCAGGTACACCCACTTGCCTGGAGGTCGTCCCGATGTCCGTGCTCACCCGCCGCCGCGTGGTCATCGGCGTCGGCGCCCTGGCCGCTCTCGTGCTGGCCGTCATCGGCGGCACGTATCTCTACATCAACGTGATCAGCGACGACGCTCCCGCGCCGCTGGCGCTCGAGACGTCCCCGCCGCCCGCGTCCGGCGGCGACACCGACCTCGACGGAACGTGGACGGTAGCCGGCGGGTCCGAGGCCGGCTACCGCGTCGACGAGGTGCTCAACGGCCAGGACAACACCGTCGTCGGGCGCACCAGCGACGTCACCGGGCAGGTCACCGTAGCCGATGGCGAGGCGACCGAGGGCGAGATCACCGTCGACATGACGACCATCACCACCGACAGCGGGAGCCGCGACGGCCAGTTCCGCGGCCCGATCATGCAGACCGACGAGTTCCCCACCTCGACGTTCACGCTGACGTCGCCGGTGCCGCTGGACGGCCTCGACGACGGCGGCCCGATCAGCGTGACCGCGACCGGCGACCTCACCGTCCGCGACGTCACGCACTCGATCGAGGTCGACCTCGACGTGCAGCGCTCCGGCGACGGCGTCCAGGTGGCCGGCTCGGGCGAGATCCAGTTCGCCGACTTCGACGTCGACCCACCGAACCTCGGCTTCGTACGGGTCGAGGGCCACGGAACGGTCGAGTTCCTGCTGACCCTCGCCCGAAGCTGACGAGGCGGCGCCGCCCGCACCGCGCGCAGCGGTCCGGACGGCGCCGTCGTCGGTCCGGGTGCCGGATCAGCGCGGCGGGGCCGGCGGCTCGGTCTCCGGCGAACCGCCCTCGGCCGGCGG